>DASVYO010000026.1:0-67867 GCA_036392135.1 Solirubrobacteraceae bacterium | reverse complement strand
CGCCTATCGGGCCGCGCCGCCCGCCCGGCAGGCGGCCTGGGCGCACGCGTACGAAAAGGGAGTCGAAGCGGCGCGCCTCGAGGGCGGCGCGGTGAGGCTGCCGCCGGGCCGCTACGGGCCGGTCGCGCCGATGCTCGCCTCGCTGCTCTCGCTTGCGCAGTCCGGCGGGCTCGACGGCGCGCTGCTGACCAGCCAGCAGTTCTTCCAGACCGACTACACCAAGCCGCTGCTGCTGATGGCCGACGGCGGCCTGCTCGAAGAACGCGCGGCCCAGCAGCACCTGCTCGGCGACCAGTGGGGGATGATGAACGAGACCGGCAGCTATCCCGGTCAGGTCTGGCTCTGGCTCTACACCTTCTGGTACCAGATCAAGCCCTTCTCGACCTCCGCCAACGCCGACATCCTGGTCATGGCGGTGATGGGCGTCCTCAGCCTGGCCTTCGTGCTGATCCCGGTCCTGCCCGGAATCCGCGACCTGCCCCGGCGCATCCCCATCTACAGGCTCATCTGGCGTGACCACTACCGGTCACTCGCCCGCAGCTGAGCCGGATGCGCCAGCCGCCGCCGTAGCTGAGCCGCATGTGCCAGCCGCCGAGCCTGAGCCGGGCGGCCCCCTCCGGGTCATAGTCGTCGGTGGCGGCGTCGCCGCGCTCGAGGCCACGCTGACGCTCGCCGAGCTGGCCGGGGAGCGGGTCCAGACGCGGGTCATCGCTCCCAACCGTGACTTCCTGTACCGGCCGCTGGCTGTTCTCGACCTGTTCCGCGGCGTGCCGGCCGAGCGCTTCCCGATCCGCTCCGTGACGTCGATGGTGGGCGCCGAGCTGCGCCCGGGCCGCCTCGGATGGGTGACGCCCAACACGCACCGCGTTCACCTCGTGGCCGGCGAGATCCTCGACTACGACGCGCTGCTTCTGTGTCCGGGGGCCGACCCGCGCGTGGCCTTTCGCCACGCCGTGACGATCGGGATGGAACTTCAGGTTCCGCGGCTGCGGGCCGTGATCAGGGAGCTCGAGAACGGCACCTGCCAGGACCTCGGTCTGATCGTGCCCCCGCGTCGCTCGTGGCTGCTCCCGCTGTACGAGTTCGCGCTGCTGGCGCGCCGGGTCAGCCGCGCCCGGATCACGATCATCAGCACCGATCCCGAGCCGATGCGCGCGTTCGGGGACGGCGTGTCGAGACGCATCCGGGAACTGCTGGCTGAGCATGACATCGATCTGCTCGGCAGCGCCAGCGCATCGGTGCCCGATCCCCGACACGTGCAGCTCACCCCTGAGCCGCCGGCCGGTCGCCGCCGTGGACACGACACGAGAATGCTCGGCTTTGACCGGGTGGTCAGCCTGCCTGAGCTGGTGGGCTCGCACATCCGCGGCCTGCCCGCGGCTCCGGGCGGCTTCCTGCCCGTCGACCGGCACTGCCGGGTGCCGGTGGCCGGCAACGTGTTCGCCGCCGGAGATGGTACGAGCTATCCGGTCAAGCACGGCGGGGTGGCCGCTCAGCACGCCCAGGCCGCGGCGCGGTCGATCGCCCGCCTGGCCGGGGTAACCGTGGCCACGCCGGCGTTCTCCCCGGCGCTGGAGGCGCTGCTGTTCGGGGGCGAGGCTCCGCTCTGGCTGGGGGCCCAGCTGATCGGCGGGCAGGCCTCGCGGTCGCGGTTCCAGGCCGCCCCGGGACGAACTGAGCGGGAGAAGCTGGCCGCGCCGCACCTGGCGGAGGCGCTCGTTCGCCTGCGCCCCGCCGGCTCTCGGGCACCCGGGTCCGGGGCCTCCCCGGCCGCGCCGACCAGCTTGGCCAGCGGATGAGTTCCGGAGGCGGATCCGGGTTGGGTACGGATGGGCGGGGGCGGGCCGGCCCGTAGCCTGATCCGCAGGATGTCGCTGCTCATCTGCTACGACGGCTCGCCCGACGCCCAGGCCGCAATTCAGCGGGCGGGGGAGCTGTTCCCCGGACGCTCGGCGGTCGTGTTCACGGTCTGGGAGGGCTTCAGTGAGGTACTGGCCCGGTCAGCGGGCGGCCTGGTGACCGCCTCGCTCGACTTCGAAAGCATTGACCGGGCCAGTGAACAGGCCGCGCTGGAGCGCGCCGAGGAGGGTGTCGGCCTGGCCCGGGTGGCGGGCCTCGAGCCTCGCGCGGAGGCGGCCGAGCGCGAGCTGGCCACCTGGGAGACGATCATCGACGCCGCGACGCGGCTGAACGCCGAGGCGATCGTCATGGGGAGCCGCGGCCTGACCGGGCTCAAGTCGGTTCTGCTGGGCAGCGTTTCTCATGGCGTCCTGCAACACGCCGATCGTCCTGTGATCGTCGTTCCCGCGGCGGGCATCGCCGCCCGCAGGGCCGCCCACCGGGGCCGGCTTCCCGACGAATCACCCGGGCCCGGAGCCCCCGCCGCACCCTGAGAGCTTCTCAAACCACCTGGTCCGCGCTAAGGTCGCGTTCCGGTGGTGGAAGTAGATAAAGGGGGCTCGATGGACGAAGCTACGCGAGCTGTGCTTACGGTCGCCCGGAGCGTCATCGAGCAACTGGACCTGGACGCGGTGCTCGAGCGGGTGCTCGAATCGGCTCGCAGCGTCACCGGCGCCCGCTATGCCGCCCTGGGGGTCCTGGACGAATCCCGCACCCGGCTGAGTGCCTTTCAGGTCCTGGGGATCGACGCCGAGACCCGGCGGACGATCGGGAAGCTCCCCACCGGCCGCGGTGTGCTCGGCGAGCTGATCCGCAATCCGCGGCCGCTGCGCCTCGACGACGTCAGCGCCCACCCGTTCTCCTACGGGTTCCCGGGCGGCCACCCCGCAATGCGGTCCTTCCTCGGGGTGCCCATCCTGATCGACGGGAAGCCCTACGGCAACCTCTACCTGACCGAGAAGGTGGGGGCCGGCCGCTTCAGCGCCGAAGACGAGCAGGCGGCGGTCACGCTGGCCGAGTTCGCCGCCGTGGCCATCGATCACGCACGGCGCTTTGCCGGCTCGGAGGAGGAGCGCCGGTCCCTCGAGCAAACCGTCAGCTCGCTCGACGCCACGATTCAGATCAGTCGCGCCCTGGGCGGCGAGACCGACGTCGACGCGATCCTCACCCTGGTGGCCAAGCGCGGGCGCGCGCTGGTCGACGCGCGCGCGGTGGTCATCGAGATCCTGCATGGCGACACGCTCCAGCTTGTCGCCGGTGCCGGTCAGGTGCCGCCGGGCCTGATCGGCCGCAGCGTGGACGCTGCCCACACGGTGGCCAGCGGTGCGTTGCGCTCGCTGCAGACCCAGCGCCTGTCGGAGCCGCTCAACCGCGCCCGGTTCGAGGAACACGGACTGGGTCAGCTCGGCCTGTCGGCCCGTGACGGGCTGGTCGTCCCGCTCGTCTTCCGCAGCCAAGCCTACGGCGTGCTCGTGGCCGTCGACCGTGTCGATGGTGGCCCGTTCACCACCAGGCACGAGGCGCTGCTCGAATCCTTCGCCGCCAGCGCCGCGACTGCGGTGGCCACGGCGAGGTCGGCGGCCGACGAGCGCCGCCGTCAACGGCTCGCGGCGGCCGAGGCCGAGCGGGCCAAGTGGGCACGCGAACTGCATGACGAGACGCTTCAGGCGCTGGGCAGTCTGCGGCTCATGCTCTCCACCGCGCGGCGGAGCGGGGACCCCGAGAAAGTGGCAGCGGCCGTCGACCTCGCGCTCGAGCAGCTCGAGACCGACACCACGACCCTGCGGGCGCTGATCACCGAGCTGCGGCCGGCCGCGCTCGATCAGCTCGGGCTGACGCCGGCCCTGATGGCGCTGCTCGACCGCAACCGCGCCCGGGGGCTGGAGGTGGCGGCCACGGTGCGACTCGCCCCTGAGGACGATCCATCCACGCGCTTGGTGGCCGAGCTGGAGACCGGCATCTACCGGATCGTGCAGGAGGCTCTGACCAACGCCGTCAAGCACGGAGCGGCGACCGCGGCCCGCGTCGAGGTGGTGGAGGACGGCACCCTGGTCACGGTGACCGTGGAGGATGACGGCAGCGGGTTTGACCTGGATCTCGCCACGAGCGGCCTGGGCCTGATCGGCATGCGGGAGCGGGTCGAGCTGCTTCGCGGCGAGCTGAGGATCGAGTCCGCGACCGGTGAGGGGACGACGATCCGGGTCCGGGTTCCGGCGCAGAGGCGCGGTGAGGCCACCGCCGCCGACTTGCCGAGGACAACGAAGCCGGCGGAACCGCGGGGCGCCGGTCGTCGGTTCCGTAGCTTGCACGGAGCGCCGGCCAGTGAAGCCAGCTGATGCCGGCGGGGCCGGCGGCCCCTACATTCCGTCCTGTGTCACTGTTCCTCTCAGATCTGAGCAACGGGTCAACGCAGGGATCGGCGAACGCTGAGCCGGCCGGGGGATCGGCGCCACCGATCACGATCGTCTTGGCCGACGATCACCAGGTCGTCCGTACCGGGCTGCGCCTGCTGCTCGAATCCGACGCGCGGTTCCGGGTCCTGGCCGAGGCCGGGACTCTGACCGAAACGCGAAACAGCGTCTTGTCCGCCGAGCCTCGCGTGCTCGTCCTGGATCTCAACATGGGCGGCGAGTCCAGCCTGGACCTGATCCCGCAGCTGCGCGAGGAGGCCCCGGCCACGCAGATCGTCGTGCTGACCATGCAGGACAACCCGGCCTTCGCGCGCGCCGCCCTGGGCGCCGGGGCGCTCGGCTATGTGCTCAAGGAAGCGGCCGATGACGAGCTCATGCATGCCGTCGAGCTCGCCGCCGCCGGCGGGACCTACCTCAACCCGGGACTTGGGGCGCGAATGGCCGCCGAGCAGGCCGACGGCCAGAGCCGGCCCGGCGGCCTCTCCCCGCGCGAGCTCGAGGTGCTGCGGCTGATCGCGCTCGGGCACACGAACGGCGAGATCGCCGGCTCGTTGTCGCTGAGCGTTCGTACGGTCGAATCCCATCGCGCTCACATCCAGCAGAAGATCGGCCTGACCTCGCGGGCGGAGCTCGTCGCCTACGCGCGCGAGCACCGGCTGGTCAGCTGAGCGCCCGCACGCCGGCACCGGCGGGTCAGCTGAGCGCGGCGCCGGTCAGGGGTTCCGCGACGCCCGGTCGCGGAGCATCACCCGGCGGCGATGGGCCTGATCGCGCGCCGGCCTGACCGGCGGCCGCCGGTCGCCGCGGGCGATGCACTGGGCGATGTCGTGCGCGGACACGATGCCCGCCGGGACGCGGCCCGGAGCATCCACCACGACGGCATGATCGGCGTGGTAGGCGCGCATCAGCGTCGCGGCCTGCTCGACGGTCATGGTCGGATGCAGGACGACGGCCGGACGGCGCGCCAGGCGGTGCGCGTCCGGGTACCGGTCGGGCTCGGGCACCGCGGCCAGCAGGTCGAGGTCGGTCACGACGCCGCGGATGTGCGGCGGCCGGCCCTCCTCGTCATCGCTGGCCAGCACGGCCACGCAATGCACGTGCGCGTTGCCCATGAGCCGCGCCACCTCGGCCGCCGTCGCCGACGGGCGACAGGTGAGCACCCCCGGGCGCATGATTTCCCGCACCAGGACGGCGTTCTCGCTCGATTCAGACACCGGCCTGGTGGCGTCGCTCATCGGCGGCGCTCTGAGGCGGTCAGCCCGGACGGCGTGGCGGCCTGGTTCGGCCGCTGTCTCGGCGGCACGGCCAGCACGGGACAGTGGGCGAGATGCAGCAGACGGTGCGTGACGCTGCCCACCACCGTGGCGGCAAGCGTCGATCGCCCCCGCGTGCCGATCACGATGACGTCGGCCTGCACCTCGTCGGCGACCTCGGCCAGCCGCTGGGCGATCTCGGCCGATGGCGCGCCGGGCATGCGCAGGGCCACGTCGAGACCGCGCTCGCGTGCCGCTCGAACCTGCCCCTTGACCTTCGTCTTCAGGTCGGCCTCGTTCAGGTAGACGTTCTCACCGGCCGCCCATTGCACGACCATCTTCTCGATCACATGGACGGCATGAATCCGGCCGCCGCCTTCCCGTGCGAGCCGGCAGGCAAGCTCAAACGCGCGGTCTGCGGGCTCGGATCCATCCGTGGCCCAGACGATGTTGCTGAACATCGGACTCACTCCGGCCAGCCGATGCGGCGCCCGGTGATCGTCCTGGCCTTCAACCGGACCCACTGCAGGGACAGGCCGGCGGCCAGTGAACGGAGACCGAGGCCGTCCAGACGCCGCACCTCATTGGCCTGGGTGATCGGCTCCGCATGACCGTGGATGATGACGCTCCACCCCGAGCGCCCTGCGGCATCCTGACCGTCGACCTCGAAGGCGGCCTGGCGGGAGCGGGTCAGCTCGTGCAGCTTGGATCCGGACAGGCTCTGGAACACGATCGACTGCGAGACGTCGTCGAACACATAGTTGACCGGGCGAATGAGCGGCAGCGGCTCCTCGGAGAGACCCGGGGGCCTGCGATAGACCACGATCCGCCCGAGGCCGGTGCCGCGCAGCAGCTCGATGCACTCCTGCCGGGTCAGTTCGACCAGCTGCGGGGCGCTCTCCGGCGGCGTTCCGGCCGGGGGCGCATCGCCGCCCGGCCGGTTGGTGCCGCCGCTAGCTGAGTGCGGGGGCCGTGGGTTGCTCACTGCCCGGCTCGGTGCTGAGGCCGGCCTCGGCCCGGCCGGCGGCCTTGGTGAGGATCAGCAGAGGACAGCGCGCGCTGCGCGCCAACCGGTGCGCCGTGCTTCCGTGCAGAAGCCTCCCGATCGGGCCATAGCTACGACTGCCGATCACGAGCACGTCGAGGGACGCGCTGTAGAGCGCCAGCTCCTCAGCCGGATCACCGTAGACGGCGTGGGGGGTGACACCGCCCAGCGCGGCAATCCGGTCGCGGGACTCGCTCACCAGCTCGGTGATGGGCGTGCCGTCCGGGGCCGAGCGGCCGTGCGCGAGGTAGGTCGGCACGGACACCGCCTCGAGCGCCGAGATCTCGCAGTGCAGTTCGGCCGCCAGCGCTCGGGCCACGCTCAGAGCGTGCTCGCTTTCGGGCGAGCCGTCATAGCCGACCCCGATTTCCCGCATGGCCACGGGATGGTCCTTGTAGCCGGCCGGCGCCACGGCCACCGGGCACGGCGCGCCGTTGAGCGCGGCGCGGGTGTCGTCGGCGAGATGCACCCGGCCCAGCAGCCCGCGCCGGGTTGAGCCGACGACCAGCAGGTCAGCCCCCACGTCCTCGGCCAGAACGTGCAGGCCGTGACCGACCGAGGGCGCACCAATCCACCGCGGGGTGCCCTGGACGCCCGCCTCGCGGCTGGCCTGCTCCAGCAGCTCGCGGGCACGCTCAGCCTCGACCGCGTCGTAGGTGGCGTTCGACCCGCGCCAGGTCCTGGCGTCGCCGGCGTAGACGTAGGCGAGGGTCAGCTCGCCTCCATCAGCGAGCAGGCGGCGGCCGAGCGCGACCGCATCGCGGCCACCCTCATGCGCGTCCACGCCCACCAGCACGTTCTTGAACATCTCGGTCCTCCTGGTCGTAGTACCGCCAACTTAAGTGGTTAGGGAGCGGTCCTCATCAGGTCGGCCCCCGGTCTGCTCTGCGGGTTTATACGCGGCCTGGGAACGGGTGGCAAACGCCGCTCGGCGCGCGGTCCGGAAGGGAATTCCGGGGACGCCGCCGAACCGGTTTGCGGCTTGTTCCCGACGGCACAGTCGCCGCGACTACTGATGGCGGCGGAGATCGATCCTCTAGCGTTGCCCAAGATGGAAGACCAGCCCCCTGTTCAGCGGGCCGACCCGGCGGACAATCGGCCGGCCTCCGCGCCCGATTCCCGGGCCAAGGCCACCCCGCCGAGTTCCGGTCCGCCGCCCCCCCGGGAGGGCCATCGGCCCTGGCGCGTCGAGGGCTCGCGCGAACCCCAACCCGGGGGCGCCAAGCCACCGGCCGGTCAGGGGAAGTCGGGCTGGCTGTGGTGGGTGCTGGCGATCGCCCTGATCGTCAACTGGACCGTGTTCGCGGTTCTCTCCGCCAAGCCGGCCAGCGTGCGCCTGGCCATCCCCTACAGCGTTTTTCGCACCCAGGTTCAGGATCGCAACGTGGCCAGTGTCACGGCGCGGGGTCAGACGATCCAGGGCGAGCTCCGAAAGGCGATCCGCTATCCCCCGACCAAGACCGCGCCGCTGGCCAAGGGGTTCAAGACCGAGCGGCCCGTGTTCGCCAACGACCAGGTCTTCCAGCAACTGCTGGCCGAGGGAGCCACGGTCGGCGCCACCCCGGCCAACGCCGGCAGTCCATGGTGGCAATCACTGCTGCTCGGCTTCGGGCCGACCCTGCTGATCATCGGCCTGCTGGTGTTCGTGATGCGGGGCGTGGCCCGCGGGGCCGGGGGCGCGGGCTCGTTCGCGGGCTTCGGCAAGGCGCGGGCGCGGCGCTACGAGCCCTCGGAGCAGCGCACGACATTCAAGGATGTCGCCGGTATCGACGAGGCCACGCAGGAGCTGGCCGAGGTGGTCGATTTCCTCAAGCGCCCCGAGCACTACCGCGCCCTCGGGGCGATGGTGCCGCGCGGAGTCCTGCTGACCGGACCGCCGGGGACCGGAAAGACCCTACTGGCCAAGGCGGTGGCCGGAGAGGCCGACGTTCCGTTCTTCTCGATGTCGGCCTCGGAGTTCATCGAGATGATCGTCGGTGTCGGGGCCAGCCGCGTACGTGACCTGTTCGAGCAGGCCAAGAAGGAGGCCCCGGCGATCATCTTCATCGACGAGCTCGACGCGATCGGCCGCTCGCGCGCCGCGGGCTCGATTCCCGGCGGCGGACACGATGAGCGTGAGCAGACGCTCAACCAGATCCTGACCGAGATGGACGGTTTCACCGGGAACGAGGGTGTGATCGTCCTGGCGGCCACCAACCGTCCGGAGATCCTCGACGCCGCGCTGCTGCGGCCCGGCCGCTTCGACCGGCGCGTGGCGGTGAGCCCGCCCGACCAACGGGGTCGCGAGCAGATCCTGGCCGTCCACACCCGCTCGGTGCCGCTGGGCGATGACGTGGATCTGGGCGCCGTCGCCTCCTCGACCCCGGGGATGGTCGGTGCCGATCTGCGCAACCTCGTCAACGAGGCGGCGCTGCTGGCCGCCCGACGCGGCCGCCGGGCGGTCAGTGCCGGGGACTTCGCCGACGCGCTGGAGCGGATCGTGCTCGGCGCGGCTCGCCACATCCTGATCTCCCCGGACGAGCGGGAGCGCACCGCCTATCACGAGGCCGGCCACGCGCTGATCGGGATGCTCGAGCCCGGCGCCGACCCGGTGCGCAAGATATCGATCACGCCCCGGGGCCGAGCCCTGGGCGTCACCTTCCAGAGCCCCGAGCGCGACCGCTACGGCTTTGACGCCGATTACCTGCGCGGCCGCATGACCGGGCTGCTGGGCGGCCGCGCGGCTGAGGAGCTCGTCTACGGCGCCGTGACCACCGGTGCCGAATCGGATCTCGAGCAGGCCACGGCGCTGGCCCGGCAGATGGTCGGCCGGTGGGGCATGTCGGATGACATCGGGCTGGTCACGGTCCTCCCGGCGGAGGGCACCGGCCCCTACGGCCTGCTCGGCGAGGGGGCCATCTCCGAGCGCACGCGACAGCTGATCGATTCCGAGGTGCGCCGGCTCGCGGCCGAGTGCCATCAGCGCGCGCTCGACACCCTCCGCGCGCACCGCGAACAGCTCCAGGCTCTGGCCTCGGCGCTGCTCGAGCATGAGACGCTGGATGAGTCCGACGCCTACGCGGCGGCCGGGATCCTCCACACCAGGCCGGCCAAGGCGCCACCGGCCGCGGTGTGAGCCACGGCGTCGCGGAGGACGCCGCGGGCTCCGAGAGGACCGCAGCGCGAGAGGACCGCAGCGCGGGGCGGGCCCCCGTCGGCTCGCCCCGATGCTCAGCGACGGGCGGCGTCGAGCAGCAGCCGCTGCTCAGCGGCGGCGATCAGTTGCCGGGTTCGCCCGACGACGTCGATCGAGACTGAGATCGCATCGATCCCGGCCCGCACCAGCAGCTCCGCGTACTCCGGATGCACCGATGGGGCCTGGCCGCAGATCGAGGTCTGCAGACCCAGCGCGCGGGCGCGCGGGATCAGCTCGCGGAGGTAGTCGGTGACCGCCGGATCGCGCTCATCGAAGGTGTCCGACAGCGTCTCGGAGTCACGATCGGCGCCGAGCAGGAGCTGGGTCAGGTCATTGGAGCCGATCGAGATCCCGGCTATCCCGAGCTGGGCATAGCGCTCCAGGTTGAACAGCACCGACGGTACCTCGGCCATCACCCACAGCTCGAAGCCGGGGCGGTGCAGCAGGCCGGCCGCCGCGATCTGCTCGCGACAGCGCTCGAGCTCGCGGGCGGTGCGCACGAACGGGAGCATCACGTGGAAGTTGCGGTGCCCGGCCTCCCACACGCGGCTGATCGCCGCCAGTTCGAGCGCGAACACCTCCGGGGAGCGGATGTAGCGCAGCGCTCCGCGGAAGCCGATCATCGGATTGGCCTCCTCGGGCTCGAACTCCGCCCCGCCCTCGAGCCCGCGGAACTCGTTGGTGCGGAAGTCGGTGGTTCGGTAGGTCACCGGGCGGGGGGAGAAGCCGGCGGCAAACGTGGTGAGCGCGTCGGCCATTCGGGCCACGAACTCCTCACCGCGATCCTCGGCCAGCAGCCGGCGCGGATGCACGCCGCCGAGCGCCTCGACGATCATCAGCTCGGCTCGGAGCAGGCCCACTCCATCCACGTCGAGCGCGGCCGCCCGGGCCACCTGAGAGGGCTCGGACAGGTTGAGCAGCAGGCGCGTCCCGGTGACCAGCACACCGCTCGGCGCCGCAGCAGCGGCCGAGACGGCCGGCGCGCCTGCGGCCGCCGCGGGTACCGTGGCGCCGGCGCGCACCGTGCCATCGCCGGCGTTGACGCTGATCAGCTCACCGTCGCGCAGCTTGCGCGTCGCGTCGCCGGTGCCGACCACGCAGGGAATCCCGAGCTCGCGGGAGACGATCGCGGCGTGGCAGGTCATCCCTCCGGAATCGGTGACGATGGCCGCCGCGCGACGCATCAGGGGAACCCAGTCCGGGGAGGTCATGTGGGTGACCAGCACCTCGCCCGGCGTGAGCTTGCCCGCGTCGTGAAGGGAACTGAGCAGGCGCGCGGCGCCGCTGGCGAAGCCCGGGGCCGCCCCCAGCCCGCGGACCAGCACCTCACCCTGGGACTCCGGCGCAGCCTCGTCCGCGCCCGGCGTCGCCGTGGCGGTGCCGGTCGCCGTGATCGGCCGGCTCTGGAGCATCCACACGCGGTCATCGGGATCAAACGCCCACTCGGTGTCCTGGGGCGAGCGGTACTCCCGTTCGATCGCCACGCCGAGCTCGGCCAGGCGGAGCACGTCGCTGTCGCTCAACACCGGGCGTCGGGCCTCGTCGCCGCTCAGCGCGCGGGTCACGGTCCCACCGTCGGCGGACGGCTCGATCACCAGCTCCTTCGGGCGCACCGAACGGGTGAGGATGGCCATGGAGGCCTTCTCCACCACGTAGCGGTCGGGTGACACCTGCCCGGAGACGACCGCTTCACCCAGCCCGAACGAGCCCTCGATGACGAGCTGATCATGGTCGCCGGTCGCGGGATCGATCGTGAACATGACCCCGGACCGCGTCGAGTTGATCTGGCGCTGGACGACGACTGCGATCTCCATCCCGCTGGGGCTGAAGCCGCGCTTGCCGCGGTAATAGATCGTGCGGGCGCCGAACAGCGACATCCAGCAGCGCTTGACCGCCTCGATGACGCCGGCGTCGCCGTGCACATTGAGAAACGTCTCGTTCATACCGGCAAACGACGCCGAGGCGGTGTCCTCGGCGGTGGCGGAGGAGCGGACCGACACGGGTGCATGGCCATCGCCGCCGGTCAGCTTCCGGTAGGCGGCCTGGACGGCCTCGGTCAGCCAGGCGGGCACGGGCGCATCGGCGACGGCCTGCCGGGCCCGGTCGGCGGCCGCGCGCAGGGCGGCCGTGTCCTCGATGTCGACGCCGGCCAGCAGCTCCTCCAGTTGACGGTCGAGTCCACTCTCCTGGCGAAAGGCCACGTAGGCGGGCGCGCCGAGCACGAACCCCGGCGGCACGGGGAACCCGGCGCGGGTCAGCTCACCCAGGTTGGCCCCCTTGCCGCCGGCATAGTCGGTCTCGTTGGCGCTGAGCTCGGAGAACCAGCGCAGCGGGATGACCCCGGCGGGTACGGACTGCTGAGCATCGATCGTGGCCATGAGCAACCGACAAGCTAAGCCTCGGCGGCGGCCGTGCAATCCGGGGTTGGCGGCACCGGGCTCAGTAGTGGCTGCGGACGGCAGCCGACGGCCCCGGGCGTAGCGTGGTCGCACTGACCAGAACAGGAGCCCGAGATGAAGGCCGTCGTCGTCTACGAATCGATGTATGGCAACACGCGCGCGGTCGCCGAGGCAGTGGCCGAGGGCCTGGGAGGCGCCGCGGTGCTCCCGGTCCACGAGGCCGGGGACACGCCTCAGGTCGATCTGTTGATCGTCGGTGGTCCGACGCACATGCACGCTCTGTCGACCCGGCGCAGCCGGCAGATCGCCGCCGACGCCGTCCACGAGGACGGTGAGGGCTCGGTGGAGCCCGGCGCCACAGAGGAGCCGGGGCTGCGAACCTGGCTGCGCGACCTGGCCCGTACGGGGGGCACCCCAGCGGCCGCCTTCGACACGCGCCTCGACCGCTCGCCATGGATGACCGGCGCCGCGTCGCGCGCGATCGCCAAGCGGCTGACGCGTCGCGGCTACTCCGTGCTCGAGACCGCCAGCTTCCTCGTCGAGGATTCCGAGGGACCGCTGGAGGCAGGCGAGCTCGACCGGGCGCGGGACTGGGGAGCGCAACTGGCGCGCTCGATGCCGGTGGCCGCCGGCTGATCCGCCGCCGACGTCAAACGGTCTCGGGCACCATCTCGATCGCTCCGCACGGGCATTCCTGGGCGCACAGCCCGCAGCCCTTGCAGAAGTCCAGATCGATCGCATAGGCGTAGGCGCCGGTCGGCTCGAGCTTTATGACCGCGTTGTCGGGGCAGACGCCGTAACAGTTATCGCACGCGAAGCAGCTGCCGCACGACAGGCAGCGTCGGGCCTCGAACAGGGCGGTGGTCTCGTCGAGGCCCTTGACCACCTCCTCGAAGTTCGATTGGCGCCGGACCGCGTCCAGGCGCGGGCGCACCGTCCTCGGAGCGTCCGCGTAGTACCAGGTGTTGAGGCCGTCGAAGTCCGCCGGCCGTTGGTCCGCCGGCGGGCTCGGTGGGGCGCCCGTCAACCAGGCGTCGATGTGCTCGGCCGCCCGTCGGCCGTGACCGATACCCGCCGTGACCGTCCGCTCCGAAGGGACCATGTCACCGCCGGCGAAGATGCCCGGATGGCCGGTCATCATGTCCGAGCCGACCGCGACGACTCCGTCGACGACCTCGATCCCCGGGACCCCGTCAAGCAGCGACAGGTCGGTCTCCTGCCCCAGGGCGAGGATCAGCGAGTCAGCGCCGAGCTCCTCGACCTCGCCCGTGGCGCGCGGGAAACCCGACTCGTCGAGCTCCATCCGCTCGACCATCAGCCGGCCGGCGTCGGCGCGCTTGATCGTCGAGAGCCATTTGACCAGCACCCCCTCCTCGAGGGCCTCCTGTAGCTCGGACTCGTGCGCGGGCATGCGCTCACGGTTGCGGCGATAGACGATGACGGCCTCCTCGGCGCCCAGCCGCTTGGCCGTGCGAGCGGCGTCGATGGCGGTGTCGCCACCGCCGTAGACGACCACGCGGCGTCCGAGCGCCGGAGCGTCTTCGCCCTCCATGCCGCGCAGCATCCGGACCGCGTCGAGCATGTGGCCGGCGCTGCCGGCGGGGATGTAGGCCCGCTTGGCCAGGTGGGCGCCGACGGCCAGGAAGACAGCATCGAAGCCCCCCTCCTCACGCGCGCGAAGCACGTCCGAGACCTTGGCGTTCAGCTCGAGCCGGACGCCCAGATCGAGGATCCGCTGGATCTCGGCGTCAAGCACATCGCGGGGGAGGCGGTACCTGGGGATCCCGAAGCGCATCATCCCGCCCGCGCGCGGTCCGGCGTCCCTGACGGTGACGGCATGGCCGCGACGGCTGAGCTGGTAGGCGGCGGACAGCCCGGAGGGGCCCGCGCCGATCACCAGGACACTCCGGCCGGAGGGCGGCAGCGGTGCCGGAAGCGCCCAGCCGGCCCGGATCGCCTCATCGCCCAGGAACCGCTCCACGGAGTTGATCCCGACCGCCTCGTCGAGCTGGGCCCGGTTGCAGGCCGTCTCACACGGGTGGTAGCAGACCCGCCCCATCACCGCAGGCATCGGATTGACCAGGACGATCCGTCGCCAGGCCTCCTCGTAGTCGGCCTCCTCCGCCGGGTAGAGCCAGGCCTGGACGTCCTCGCCGGCCGGGCAGGCGTGCCCGCACGGGGCCTGCCGATGGACATAGACCGGGCGCTCGTTCCGCCAGGAGCCGGTCTTGTTGGCCCGGCTCGACCCCACGTCCAGGGTGATCGCGAACGGCTTCTCGCTCATGCCGGCGCCTCTCGGCCCGGAGGCTCGTCGGCGCTCGTCTCCGGGAGCAGCCCGAAGCGCGCGATGTTCCGGTCCGCTCGGGCCTGCAGGCGCGCGATCACGTCGTCGCGCCGGCGGGGAGCGAACAGGTGGGCATAGCGGCGCTGGAGCTGCAGGTACTCCTCGACGGGCACCTGCCGGCGGATCTTGGTCACGCTCGTGACATCGCCGTCGCGACCCTCGAACACGGGGAACAGGCCGGTCTCGGCGGCCAGGCGCGCGATCCGGATCGAGTCGTGGGCCGCCGATCCCCAGCCGAGCGGGCAGGTCACCAGGATGTGGATGTAGCGCGGGCCGTGCAGGGCCATCGCCACCTCCACCTTGGCCTCGAGGTCACGGAGATCGGCGATCGTGGCCGTCGCGACATAGGGGATCTCGTGCGCCAGTGCGATCAGGGGCGCGCTCTTACCCTGGCCCCACGGCGCGCCGGGCTCGGCGCCCACGGCCTGCGTGGTGGCCGTCCGCGCTGCCGGCGGCGTCGCCGCCGAGCGCTGCACCCCGGTGTTCATGTACCCCTCGTTGTCGTAGCAGATGTAGAGCACGTCGTCGCCGCGCTCGAACATCCCCGACAGGCAGGCGAAGCCGATGTCCACGGTTCCCCCGTCGCCGCCCTGGCCGACCACGCGGGTGTGGGTGTTGCCCTTGGCCCTCAGCGCGGCCGCGATCCCGGTGGCCACGGCCGGGGCGTTGCCGAACAGGGAGTGGATCCAGGGCAGCTGCCAGGAGCTCTCCGGATAGGGGGTCGAGAAGACCTCGAGGCAGCCCGTCGCGTTGGCCGCGATCAGATCCCCGCCGGAGGCCCGCAGCGCGGCGTCGAGCGCGTACCGCGCCCCCAGCACCTCACCACAGCCCTGGCAGGCGCGATGCCCGCAGGTGATCGCGTTGGAGCGGCCCTCTGAGGCCTGGACCGAGCGCTGCTCGGGATCGAGCAGCCGGTTGCCAACCACGAAGCTGCCGGTCTGGTAGTACTTGACGCGCTGGGCGGCCATCGTCCTACACCGGTCCGGCGGCGACGGTGCCCAGGTCGCGGAGCATGTTCTCGGCGTGGGGGCCGGAGCGGCGATCGGCCAGCGAGCGCGCCAGCTCCCGCTCCACCAGGTCGTGCTTCAGGTCCAGAAAGACGAACCCCGGCGCAGGTTGCCCGGTGTGCGGCGCGGTCAGCAGGGGCCGCAGCGAACGCTTCGTGATCGGCCGGCCGCCGAGCCCGGCGATGACGGTCTGGATGCTCGCCTCACAGCCGTCGAGGGCGCGGTGCACGTTCTCCGACACGATCCCGCCGATGCCGATCGACAGCGCTCGTTCGAGCACGACGATGTGCCGGGCGTGGCCCAGCGCCGCCCGGACCTCCTCCCGCGGCCAGGGCCGAAACGTCCTGATGCCCACGCAGCCGACGCGATGGCCGTCGGCCCGCAGCTCGTCCACGACGTCCTCGATCGTGCCCAGCACGGATCCGAGGGCGACGATGATCGTCTCGGCATCGTGGCTGCGGTAGCGGCGCAGCAGGCCACCGGACGGCCGCCCGAACCGTTCCTCGAAGGTGGCCGCGAGCTCGGGAATCAGGTCGAGCGCCTGCATCTGCTTGTAGTGCGCCAGGTACTTGACCTCGGTGAATGCTTCCGGCCCGACCATCGCCCCAATGGTCATGGGGTCGGCCGGGTCAAGGACCTGGCGCGGGAGAAAGGCGGGCAAGAACTCATCGACCGCCCCCTGGGTCGGTGAGTCGAGCCGCTCGGTGGCGTGCGTGAGGACGAAACCGTCCATGCACACCATCACCGGCAGCGAGAGCTGCTCGGCAAGCTTGAACGCCTGTAGGTGAACGTCGATCGCCTCCTGACCCGATTCCACATAGAGCTGGATCCAGCCCGAGTCGCGCTGTGACATCGAATCCGAATGGTCGTTCCAGATGTTGATCGGCGCTCCGAGGGCTCGATTGGCGACCGTCATCACGATCGGGAGCCCCAGGCCCGAGGCGTTGTACAGCGCCTCGGCCATGTACAGCAACCCCTGGCTGGCGGTCGCCGTGTAGGCGCGGGCCCCGGCCGCGCTGGCCCCGATGGCCACCGACATGGCGGCGAACTCCGACTCGACATTGACGAACTCGCAGGGGGCGAGCTGCCCCGACTTCACCAGCGCCGACAGGTGCTCGACGATGTGGGTCTGCGGAGAGATCGGGTACGCGCAGATCACCTCGGGGCGGCACATGGCGACCGCCTCGGCCACGGCCTGCGAACCCTCGATCTGCCTAAGCATGAGTTGACTCCACCAGGGCGGTGGGGCCGCGCAGGGCGGTGAACGCCGCTTCCGCCGCGGCGGCGTTGCCGCGGGCGGTCTCGCCCTGGAAGCGCTGCCGGATGGCCCCGGTGACCGCGGCCAGCGAGACCGCGCCGGTCAGAGCGGCGAAGCCCCCCAGCAGCGCGGCATTGGGCAGTGGACGGCCGAGATGCCGGCGGGCCATGTCGGTCGCGGCGACGGTCCGCAGGCGATCGGGTGCGAACCGGTCTCGGAGTTCCTGCAGATGCAGCTCCTCGAGCGTGCGGGCGCTGTTGATGAGCACGTAGCCCCGCGGTCCCACGCCGGAGAACAGGTCGACCTGGTGCAGCAGGGTCGGATCCGTGACGATCAGCGCGTCGGGGGCGATGATCGGCTCGCGTACGCGGATTGGATGCTCGTCCAGACGGCAGAAGGCGACCACCGGAGCGCCGCTGCGTTCCGAGCCAAAGCTCGGGAAGGACTGGGCGTGGAGCCCGGCGTCGAACGCCGCCAGCGCGAGCAGGTCGGCGGCGGTCACGACGCCCTGCCCGCCGCGGCCGTGAATGCGTATCTCGAACATCGTCACCTCCCGTCGGGGGGTGTCCGGCGGGGACTGGCTGACTGCGTCGAGCTCAACTCTCGCCCCAGGCCAGCGCTCCGGCCACGTCCAGGGGAGAGAGGATCCCGATCGGACGCTCGGAGGCCGGCTCGACGACGATCAGGTGCGTGACCTCCCGACTCAGCATCAGCTCCGCCGCATCGCGCAGCGGCATCGACGGCTTGACGCTGATTATCGGCTGCGCAGCCAGCGCAGCCGCCCGTGGCTCGCCCTCGCCTCGTGTCCCGGCTCGCATCAGATCGAGGTCGGAGATGATCCCCCACACCAGCGACTCTCCGGACTCGTCGCGGGCGATGTTCATCACGGCCAGGCAATGCACGTGGTGGGTGACCATCATCCGCGCGACCTCAGTCAGGGTGGCGTCGGCGGGGCAGGACAGAATCCCGGGGTGCATCGCATCGGAGACCTTCGCGTGCTCGAGCGAAGGCATCAGGTAGCTGCCGTGGTAGGGCAGGATTGCGGTGTGAACGGCGGTGTCGGTCATGGCTTGTCTCCTGGGCTGGTCGGCCCAGCCTAGGCCCGTTCCGTACGCGATCCATCCGTACATACGCCCAATGGGTCATCGGCATACCCGCAGGCGGATCCGCGCTTTCGCGCGGATGCCATCGGCACCCGGCGGTGATGCACTTGGCGCAGCCCCCGCGTCCCGAGCCAGGAGTCTTCATGCCCGTTCATCGAGTTCACGACATGATCCGAGCCGGGCATCCCGGTCGGGAGCCGGGCGTCAGCATGCTGAGGCCCAACGCCGGGATCGTCACGCGGGTCCAGGCCGAGTTGGGCCGCCGGGTCGACCGGGATCAGCGGGGCGAGTCCCTGGGCCGCGCCTATGTCCGCCAGCTGGCCGAGCTGCAGGCCGCCCGGCGGGCCTGCACAGAGGTGATCCGGCACAACCCCGCGCTGGGAGCCGACGCCGTGGCCGAGCTCGAGGCTGAGCGGCAGCGGCTGAGCCTCGCCGAGCTGGAGCTGCGGACCGCCGTCGGAGCCTTCCGAGCTCAGCGCAGGGTCCTCGCCGCCCGCTATTCGAGCGCCGAGGCCGTGTCCCGCATCTCCGAGGCGGCGGCGGCGGTCGGCGACGTCATGGCCGAAATCGGGCGCGTCACCCAGTCCGCCCTCGACACGGCCGACCGGGCCCGGGGTGGGCTCGGCCGGCTGGACCGCGGCGGCGCTCCGGCCCGACCCGTAGCCGGTCGGGCCGGTCCGCGCGCCGCAGGATCTTTCAGCCCGCGGTAGGGGTGATCGTCACCTTCTCGGACTTCTCGTCCTTGGGGAGAGGGATCGTCACCTCGACGACGCCGTCGTGCGTCTCGGCCTTGATCTTCTTGGCGTCGACGCCTGCCGGCAGGGTCAGCGAGCGGGAGAAGGCTCCGTAGCGGCGCTCGCGCCGCACGTATTGCCGGTCCTTTTCCTCCTTGCGCTCCTCGTGATGGCCCGAGACGGTGAGGAGGTCATCCTCGACCTCGATCTTCACCTCCTCCGGTTTGATGCCCGGAATATCCGCGCGCACGACGAGATTGCCGTTGTCGCGGACCACGTCGATCGCGGGCATCCAGTCCCGATCACGGTCGTCGGTCATCTCGCGGAACACGCGGTCCAGACGAGGCCGCAGCTCGGCGAGCTCCGCGAACGGATCCCAGCGCCTGATGTTGCCAGCCATGATTCACCTCCTTTCGTGATCTGGCTGTGCTCAACGCTAGACCGGTGACCGGTGTCTGTCATCCGGAGGGCGCCCCGGGGACATTGAGTACTTGTCCGATGGCTGGTTTGCCCGGCGGGACCTCGGTACTTGTCCGCCTCGAGCATGAGTCACGTCCGGGATGGCACCGGACGCCTCCCGCCGTAGCGTGGCCTCATGACCGCGCGGGCCAATCTTGCCGGCACCATCGGGGGCTGGAGCGCCCGGCACCGGCGCGTGGCGATCCTCGGCTGGCTCGGCTTTGTGATCATCGCCTTCGCGGTCGGCAGCGCGGTCGGGCAGCGCCAGCTCACCGACGTCCAGATGGGCAATGGCCAGTCCAAGCAGGCCACCGCCATCTACAACCAGGCGTTCCCATATCACTCCGGCGAGCAGGTGCTGATCCAGGGGCGGGGCCGGGTCCGGCGGGGTGATCCGCTGATGACCGCGGCGACCAACGATCTGGTGCGCCGGCTCAGCGCCCTGCGGACCGTGGCCAACATCCGCTCGCCGCTGACGCGCGCCGCCGGCACCCTGCGGTCGGCCGACGGGCGCTCGATGCTGCTCACCTTCGACGTGGCCGGTGATTTCAACCGCGCCCAGCTCAACGTCGAGGCACCGCTGGCCGCGGTCGCCGCGACGGGGAGGGCGTTCCCGCAGGTGCGGCTGGCCGAGTTCGGGGCCGCCAGTGCCAACAAGGCCCTGGCCCGCGCCTATATCGCCGACGCCCAGAAGGCCGAGTACACCTCGATCCCCGTCACGCTGATCATCCTGGTGCTGGCCTTCGGTGCCCTCGCCGCCGCCGGAATCCCGCTGCTGCTGGGCCTGACCGCGGTCGTGGCCGCATTGGGCCTGATCGGACCCGTGAGTCAGCTGATCCCGGTCAGCAGCGGTCAGATCGACGCGGTCGTGGCGCTGATCGGGCTCGCCGTCGGCGTGGACTACTCGATGTTCTATCTCCGCCGGAAGCTCGAGGAGCGCCGAGCCGGTCTCGACGGCAGCGCGGCGCTGGCCCGCGCGGCGGCCACGTCGGGCCGCGCCGTGCTGATCTCCGGGCTCACCGTGATGACCGCCATGTCGGGCATGTTCCTGGCCGGGAATGCCGTGTTCAGCTCGCTCGCCATGGGCACGATGCTGGTCGTGGCGGTCGCGGTGCTCGGATCGGTCACCGTCCTCCCGGCGGTGATCGCCGCGCTCGGCGACAGCGTGGAGAAGGGCCGGGCGCCCGTCATCGCGCGCCGGCGCGCCCGAGGCCAGTCCCGAGCATGGGCGTACATCATCGATCGGGTGCTGCGCGTCCCGGGACTCTCGATGGTCCTCTCGGCCGGGGTGCTGCTGCTGGCCGCGGTCCCCGCCCTCGGCATGCACACGGTCAATCCGGGCTTCGTCGGGCTGCCCACGAACCTGCCCATCATGCGCACCTACGCCCGGATCCAGCAGGCCTTCCCGGGCGGTCCGATTCCGGCGGTCGTGGTCGTGCGGGCGCACGATGTGACCACCCCCGAGGTGCGCAATGCGATGAGCCGGATGACGGATGCGGCGCTGCGCACGGGGCAGCTCAGAGCGCCGGTGATCCTGGCCCTCAGCACCGATCACACGGTCGCCGCGCTGACCATCTCGCTGGCCGGGAGCGGAACCGATAGCCGCTCCAATCATGCCCTGGACCTGCTCCGGGGCACGATCATCCCGCGCACGATCGGAGCCGTTCCCGGCGTTCACGCCTACGTGGGCGGCACCACGGCCGGGTCCAGGGACTTCACCGACACGATGAAGGCGCATCTTCCGCTCGTGTTCGCGTTCGTGCTCGGGCTGGCCTTCTTGCTCCTGCTCCTCACCTTCCACTCGATCGTGATCCCGCTGATGACGATCGTCCTCAACCTGCTCTCGGTCGCGGCCGCCTACGGGCTGGTCACCCTGGTCTTCCAGGACGGGTATCTGCGCTCGCCGCTGGGGGCTCAGGACGTGGGCGGGGTGATCGATTGGCTGCCCGTGTTTCTGTTCGTGGTCCTGTTCGGCCTTTCGATGGACTACCACGTGTTGATCCTCAGCCGGATCCGCGAGGCGCACGCCCGGGGCTTGCCGACCTCCGACGCGGTCGCCGAGGGCATCAAGTCCACCGCCGGTGTCGTGACCAGCGCAGCGGTGGTGATGGTGGCGGTCTTCTCGATCTTCGCGATCCTGCCCGAGATCATGTTCAAGCAGCTCGGTTTCGGGCTGGCCGTGGCCGTGCTGATCGATGCGACGGTCGTGCGCGCGCTTCTGCTGCCCTCGACGATGAAACTGCTGGGCGAGTGGAACTGGTACCTGCCCCGGCGAGCATCGTCCCGGGTTCATCCGCCGGGCCGGCGGACGTCCTCGCCGGCGCGGGCTTCAGCTGAGCCTGGACGCTCCGGCCAGGCGCCGACTCAGGACTCAGCCCCGCAGCTCGTCGGGGCCCCACACGACGAGCCGTAATCGGCCGGGATCACCGCGCGCAGCCTGCGTACGCGCAACTCCCCGAGCGGCAGCAGCATGACCTCTAGCGATCGGCAGTCCTCGAACCCGATCAGGAGGCCCATCCCGCTGGTCATCGCGCCCAGATACCGGTAGAGGTTTCTGCCGTCGGTCAGGTAGCGGCTGGGCCGACCGGCATGATCGTGGACGGTGCCGGTGTCGATCCTGGCGCCCTCGGACGCGAGACCCCCAACCCTCGAGAGCATCGACATCATCTGCTCCTTGAACCTCGTGCGGTGTGGCGAGAACCTACGCTTCGGGCCGGGCCGGGCCATCAGCAGAAAGCCGCAGCACCGTGGGTCAGCCCGCGGATCTCCTGATCCCGGGTCCCCCGGATGCGGATCGGGTGCTGCTGCTGATGGCCTGGACGGCCACCGGCGCGAGCATCCGCTCATGCGTCGGAAACCGCCCCGGGTCGCCGGTCGGCTCAACCTGGATCACCTGTTGCTGACGGCCGAGCATGCGGTCGATCTCGGCGCCCACACCCTGCGCCAGGGCCGCTCCCACATCGGGGCCCTGATCGGGAAGGGGGATCGTGACTTCGCGACCGACGTCGATCTCCGCATCGAGTCGGAGGTCAGGACGTGCCTGGCGCAGGCCGCCCCCGAGATCCCGTTCATGGGGGAGGAGCAGGGTGGGGAGGGGGCCGCCCGAGCCCGCTGGGTGCTTGATCCGATCGATGGCACGATCAACTTCGCCCGCGACAGTCCCCTGTGTGCGATCTCGCTGTCGCTCGTCCTGGATGGGCAGCCCGTGCTCGGGATCGTCGATGCGCCGCTGCTGGGCGAGCGATTCATCGCCCGCCGGGGCGAGGGGGCCTACCGGAACGGGGCCAGGATCTCGGTCGCCGAGGTGGACGGACTGCACGAGGCCATTGTCGGCGTGGCCGACTTCAAGGTCGGCCTGGGCTCTGAGGAGGAGAACCGCATTCACCTGGCGGCACTGGATCGGCTGGCCCGGCAGAGCCTGCGCGTGCGGATGCTCGGTTCGGCGGCGCTTGACCTGGCGTGGCTGGCCGCAGGGCGATTGAATGCGACGCTGATGCTGTCCAACCTGGCCTGGGACGTGACCGCGGGTCTGCTGCTGGTTCGAGAGGCGGGCGGGATCGTCTACGACTACGACGGCTCACCGCACGATGACCAGTCTCGCTACACGCTTGCTTCGACCCGCTCGCTGGCGCCGTCCGTGCGAGGGATCATCGCGGAGTCGATGTGAGGCCGTGGCGAGGGCGCCCGCGCTCGTCCCGCATTGCTCCGGTCCGGCTGCGGGCCGAGCGTCCTGCGGGTCGGATTGCCGTCTTCGGGCCCTCGCCGCTCCTAACGATCACGATCGAGGCGGGTGCCGGCCGGCCGGAGGTGCACCTGCATGCCGGCGGCCAGGGCTTCTGGGTCGCCCGCCTGGCGGCCACGCTCGGGGCTGAGGTGACCCTCTGCTGCGCGCTGGGCGGCGAGCCCGGACGCGTTCTGCGGGCGCTGATCCAGGCCGAGCCGCTCACGCTCGCGGCGGCGTCGGGCGGGACCCCGAACGGCGTCTACATCCATGACCGGCGCAGCGGGGACCGGGCTGAGGTTGTGACCGTCGACTCAGGACCGCTCGAGCGCCACGCCGCGGACGAGTTGTACGGGATCGCGCTGGGGGCGGGGCTGGACGCCGACGTGACCATGATCACCGGTTGCCACCCCGACGAGATCGTGACCGCCGACCTCTACCGACGGCTGGTCAGCGATCTGAGGGCCAACGAAAAGACGGTGATCGCCGACCTGACCGGTGGCCCCCTGAGGGCCACGCTCCAGGCGGGAATCGAGCTGCTCAAGCTCAGTGACGAGGAGCTCGTACAGGAGGGCTATGCCGCAGACGCGGATCCGGAGGGCCTGGTCAAGGCGGCACTGCACCTGCACGCCGAGGGGGCCCGGCACGTATTGGTCTCGCGCGGTTCGGCCCCGGCGCTGCTGATCGACGGCGAGGCCGGCCACCCTCCGATCGAGCTCGTGCCCCCGGCGTTCGAGGCGCTTGACCCGCGTGGGGCCGGCGACTCGATGTTCGCCGCCACCGGCGTCGGGCTGGCCCGCGGCCTGGGCATGATCGACGCGCTCCGCCTGGGGGCCGCCGCTGGCGCGCTGAACGCCACCCGTCGCGGGCTCGGGACCGGCACGCGGGGCGAGATCGAGCGCCTCGCGGCCCATGTCACGGTCAGAGGCCGGGAGGGACGACTGGCCGGTTGAGCCGCCGGCGGACCGGTCGCCCTGAACAACGCCCGCGGTCGCCCCGCCCCCAGGGTGGCCGCGGGCGCTACCCCGTTCAGTCAGCTCTGGCCGGCTCGTCGGGCCCCGGGTCCAGGAGCTCCCGGAGATGTGCCGGCAGCACATGCAGGACGCTGCGGGCTTCTCCGCCGGAGATGTGGCGGCTCAGCACGCGGTGGGCCTGATGGCGGTCGTCGCTGCCCAGCTCCTGGGCCACGTCGTTGATCCATACATGCGCCTTCTCGACGCTGCGATCCAGAATCTCAACCTGCGTGTGCGCGGTGGTCATCATCTGTCTCCGTCCGATCGGCGAGCGGTGCTCGCTTCCCTTTCTTCGATGGTGCCTCGGCGACGGGGGAACGGCATCGGTATTACGCCCCGTCGGCACTCCGATGCTTGTGCGGTGGGCTACCGATGTCCACCCGGCGGTGGTCTGGCACCGTCGGCCGATGGCATCGTCCAAGACCCATCCGGTGATCGTCGTCGGCTACGACGGCTCCGAGCCGGCGCGGGCCGCCGTCACCGTGGCCGCGCGGCGAGCCGGGCGGCGAGGCCGCGTGTTCGTCGTCCACGCCTACGAGCTGCCCCCCGACTTCGCCGGCTCTCCCAACTTCGAGGATCTGCTCACCGAGCGGATGGAACACGGGCGGGCGCTGTTGGACGCGCTGCCGTTGACCGGCAATGACGAGCTGCTCGACACCAACTACGAGACCGAGCTTCTCGGCGGCCCGGCGGCGCGGGCGATCGCCGACGTCGCCCGGGCCAGGCACGCCGACGAGATTGTGATCGGGGCCCGCGGACTCGGTCGCCTCCGGGCGCTGATCGGAAGCGTCTCCCACGAGTTGCTGCAGATCGCCGATCGCCCCGTGCTGGTCATCCCGGCCGGGGCGGTGGAGTCCGTCGAGCATCCTCGCGCGGCCGCGCCGAGCGCCGGCTAACCGCGGTCACTCCGCAGGCTGTCGGCGATGCGGGGCTCCGGACCCTGGCGGCGGCTCAGTAGTCAGCGCGGAGGGGCATCGGCATCCCCCCGGATGCGCCTCTACGCTCAGCGCGGGAGTCTCACTGCACCGTATGGCGAGCACCAACTCAGAGGTCGAACCCGCTCCCGGGGGCGTGAGAGCGGCCCCGAGGGGTCCCGGTGGGTTGACCGATGAGGAGGCGGCGCGCCGGCTCGCGGCCGCCCCCGGACCTCGGCCGGCCGTCGCCAGCCGCTCCTACGGGAGCATCATCCGCGCCAACGTCCTGACGGTGTTCAACCTGATCCTCGGTGGCTTCGGGGCGGTGACGCTGATCTTCGGCGACGCCCGCGACGCGCTGTTCCTGGGCGTCATCGTGGCCAACTCCGCGATCGGCATCACGCAGGAGGTGCGGGCCAAGCGCGCACTCGACCGACTCTCGCTGCTGGTCGCCCCGCACGCCACGGTGAAGCGCAGCGGGGCCACCCGTCAGGTGGCCGTCGATCAGGTCCTCACCGATGACCTCGTGCTGCTCCAACCCGGGGACCAGCTGGTCGCCGACGGCCGTCTGTCAAGCGCCAGCGACCTGCGCCTGGACGAGTCGATCCTCACGGGCGAGTCCGAGCCGGCGCGCCGGACGGCCGGCCAGGACGTGCACTCCGGAGCCTTTGTCGTCGAGGGCACCGGCACCTACCAGGTGACGGCGGTGGGAGACCAGAGCCTGGCCGAGCGCATCACCGGTGAGGCACGCTCGTTCCGCCATCCGCGCTCGCCGTTGGAGCGAGCCGTCAACCGCCTGCTGTACGCGCTCGTCACATTGGTGGTCGGACTCGGTGCGCTGCTCGGCTTCTCGCTGTATCACCGCCATGTTGCCCTGCACACGGCCGTGGCCACGTCGGCCGCGGGAGTGGTCACCCTGGTCCCCGAGGGCCTGATGGTCCTGGTCAGCCTGACGTACGCGGCGGGAGCGGTCCGCATGTCGCGCCGGGGGGTGCTGGCGCAGCAGCTCAACGCGATCGAATCGCTGGCCTCCGTGGACACGATCTGCGTTGACAAGACGGGAACGCTCACGGAGTCGACGCTCCGGATCGTGGAGCTGCTGCCCGCGGATGGCGTCAGCCAGGAGGCGCTGGCCGAGTCGCTGACGGCACTGGGCGCGAGCACATCGGTACGCAACGTCACCATGCGCGCCATCGCGAACGCCTTCCCGGGGCCACCGCAGGAGCGGCTGGATGAGGTGCCCTTCTCGAGCCGCCGCGGCTGGAGCGCGGTGGCGCTCCCGCAGGGCATCTTCTACCTCGGTGCACCGGAGCGGCTGCCGCTCGGTGCCCAGGCCGAGATCGCCGACCAGCGACAGCGCGCCGGCCGGCGCGTCCTGGCCGTCGCGCGGGGTACTCACCCCCTGGCTGGGGATCCCGGACGCCGGCCACCGGCAGACCTGCAGCCGCTGGGCCTCGTCGTGCTGGCCGAGGAGCTGCGCCCGAATGTTCGTGAGACGATCGCCTTCCTGCGCGATCAGGCGGTCGAGATCAAGGTGCTGTCCGGTGATGCACCTCAGACCGTGGCCGCGATCGCCCGTGACGTTGGGATCCCCGTGGCCGGAGTCAGCGACGGATCGGCGATCCCCGAGGACCCCGAGTCTCGCGGGCGTTTCGCGCTCGAGGCGACCATCGTGGGGCGAATCTCGCCGGAGGGCAAGCAGGCGATCGTTCAGGCCCTGCGCGACCAGGGACGCTACGTCGCGATGGTCGGCGACGGCGTCAACGACGTCCCGGCGTTGAAGAGCTCACGGCTGGCCATCGCGCAGGGCAGCGGCACTCAGATGGCCCGCGCCGTGTCTGACCTGGTGCTCATCTCGGGGGACTTCGCCGTGGTCCCGCTGCTGGTGGCCGAGGGCCGGCGCGCCCTGCGCAACCTCCAGCGCGTCACCAAGCTGTACGTCACCAAGTCGGCCTTCGCGGCCTTTCTGATCCTCACGATCGGCGTCAGCTCCGATGCCTATCCGCTGCTGCCGCGCCATCTCTCGCTGGCCGCCAGCCTGACGATCGGGATCCCAACGTTCTTCCTGGCCCTCGCGCCGAGCACCGGAGCCTGGCAGCCGGAGCACTTTGTGCGCGGCGTGGCCCGATTCGCCGTCCCGGCGGGAGTCGTGATCGGGACGGGAGTCGTGGCCGGCTATCTGTTCGCGCTCCATGACCTCGGGGAGGCGGTGGCCGACGCGCGCACCGTGGCCCTGACCACGCTGGTCCTCAGCGGGCTGTATCTGGTGATGGCGCTCGAGGCGGGCGGCTCCCGGCGCCGCTCCACGCTGGTCGGCGGCATGTGCGCCGTGATGGGCGCCCTGTACGTCGTCGCCCTGCTGCTCCCGGCCACGCGTCGGTTCTTCGCGCTCGCCGTTCTCAATCCGGGCATGCTCGCCACCGCCGCGCTGGCCAGCGCCACTTCGATCGGCGCGCTCGTCCTGTGCGGGTTCTCCCTGCGCGTGGAGTCGGCTCGCCACGAGCCGCAGTGAGGGCCCGGGTGCCCTGAAGAACGGCAGCATCGGGGGTGAGGGAGCCGGGCGGCGCCTTTGGGGCCCTAAAGGATGCAGATGGGGACAAATCAGACTGGGGCATTACCGGGCGCCGCACGGACGCCGGTGATGAGCGTCAGCCCGCTCCCCCGGAGCGGCGGGCTTGGCCCCGTCGATCAGTTGAGGACGTCCCGGCGGTCGAACAGCACCGCCGCGGCGAGCAACAGCAGGACGCCCACCCCGGCCAGACCGAGGAACGACACGGGATCTATCCCGTCGCGCATCGGGGCACCGTAGTAGCGGAAGGCCGAGGCCCACCGGATCGGATCCAGGCTGGGAGCAAGACGTCCGGCCAGGTCCACGGCGTACATGCCCACCAGCGTGCCCAGGCCGAGCCCGGTGACGGTCCGGGCGCTGTGCAGCGCGCCCGCGGCGAGCGCGGCCACCCCGGCGAACAGCAGGGTCAGCGGCCATACGCCCATGACCCCCGCGGCCACCAGGCCGAGCGAGATGCTCGTTCCGGCGATGCGTGCGGCGAGGTAGATCATGACGCCGGTCATGGCCATGATCAGCGCGCAGGCCACAGCGGTGACCAGATAGGCGCCGGTGATCAGCACACGGCGCGAGATGGGCAGGGCCAGGATCGTGTCGAGCCGACCGCGCTCCTCGGCTCCGACCGTCGCCCCGGCAATGGCCCGGATGGCAAAGAAGCCCAGCGCGAGCGGCACGATCAGGCTGAACATCTCGGCGTGGATGTAGCCCTCGACGGTGCTCATCGCCTGAACGCCGAAGGCCTGTTTCAGGCTCTCGGGGTAGTTCTTGGCGATCTTCTCGACCGAGTTCTGGATCGAGGGATAGATCGAGGCCATGAACGCTCCGTACACGCCCAGTGAGAGGCCCCAGGTCAGGATCGAGCGGCGCTGGTCCCGCAGCCCACGGCGGACCACCGCACGCAGGCTCGCCGGCCAGTCCGGCGCCGGGCGCGCCTGCGGCACCGGGACTTGGGTCGACGGTCTGGCGATCGCGCTCACGCGCCACTCTCCCGCCCGTAGAAGGTGAGGAAGATCTCCTCGAGCGTCGGCTCGGTCAGCTCCATATCGAGCACCGTGTGGCGAGCCGCCGCCTTGACGACGGGATCCAGCGCGCCGGTCACCTTGAAGGCGATGTGCCGGCCGTCGCACTCGAGCTCGGTGATCCCGGGAAGGCGGTCGAACTCGCCGCGGTCCACGGGAGACTCGAAGTCGATCGACACGTGGTGGTAGGTGCGCCCGCGCAGAACGGCGACTCGCTCGACGGCGGCGACATGACCTTCGCGGATGATGGCCACGCGGTCGCACACGCGTCCCACCTCGTCGAGGTCGTGGGAGGACAGGAACACGGTCCCGCCCCGGCCGCGGTACTCATCGATCACGGTCAGGAACTCCTCCTGCATCAGCGGGTCAAGGCCGGTCGTCGGCTCATCGAGCATCAGCAACTCGGGTTCGTGAAACAGCGCCTGGATCAAGCCGATCTTCTGCCGGTTGCCCCGGGAGAGCTGGCCGATCGGGCGCTCCAGGTCGGCCTCGAACCGCTGTCCCAGCTCCGGACCGGATCCGAGGCCGTTCATGCCGCGAGCCTGCGCGCAGAACTGGAGGAACTCACGGCCGGACAGCCGGGTGTCGCAGGTGAAGTCGCCCGGCAGGTTGCCCAGCCGGGCGCGTATGTCGCGGCTGTGCGCATGGCTGTCAAGACCGAAGATCATGGCCCGCCCGGCGCTGGGATGCAGAAGGTCCAGAAGCGTCCGGATGGTCGTCGTCTTGCCGGCCCCGTTGGGTCCGAGAAACCCGTACACCTCCCCGCGCTGCACCGAGATCGAGACGTCCTCGATCCCGCGCGCGCCGTCGTAGTGCTTGGTCAGCCCGTCGGTCTCGATCGCCGGTGTACTCACTGCGCTCATCGCCGTCCCGTCGCCACTCCTGAGTTCAGACCCGTGCACGCTCTGAAGCTTGACCTCCGCCGTCTGATTGTCATCCGCGTGAACACGCAGGGGGCCTGAGAGCAAGTACGGACAGTTCCGGCTCCCGCCGCCGCGCTTCACCGAGGCGGTCCTCGGGAGACCACGGATTCCGACTCCGGGGTCCGCTGCCATGCTGGGTCTGTGAACTCGATCCCGGCCGCGCCCGCACGGGACCGCCCGCGTCCCTCCGAGCGGCCCCGCAGCCGCAGCGGCCGCGTCGCCTGGGTGCTCGAGCGACGGGCCCAGATTCTGGCTGCGGTCGCCGTGGTGGGCATTGCCGCCGGTGGCCTCCTGCATCTGGTCGGCTCCGGCGCCGCCGGCCAATGGGTCTGGGGGGCGGCGGTCGCGCTGCTCGCCGCCGAGCTGTCCCTCGAGGTGGGCCGGACGGTCATCGTCGAGCGCAGCTTCGGGGTCGACACGATCGCGCTGGTGGCCATGATCGGTGCGCTGGCGCTGAATCAGGAGCTGGCGGGCGCGGTCATCGGGCTGATGTTCTCGGGGGGCGCGGCGCTGGAGACGGTCGCCTCCCGGCGGGCTCGGCGCGAGCTGACGGCGCTCGTGCAGCGGGCCCCCAAGGTGGCTCAGCTGCAGGTGGACAATCACCTGCAGGAGGTGCCGGTCGAGCAGGTGCGCATCGGCGATGTCGTCGTGGTCCGCACGGGCGAGGTGGTTCCGGTGGACGGGGTCGTGCTCAGCCCGGAGGCGGTCGTCGACACGAGCACGCTCACGGGCGAGCCGCTGCCCGAGACGGTCGGGCGGGGGATGCCGGTGTTGAGCGGCTCCGCCAACGCCGGGGCGCCGTTCGACGTCCGCGCGAACCGTCCGGCCGCCGACAGTGCCTACACGGCGCTGGTCCGATTGGTCGAGCAGGCCCAGACGCAGCGGGCGCCGTTCGTCCGGATGGCCGACCGCTACGCCGGGTTCTTCCTGCCGGCCACGATGGCCGTGGCCGGACTGGCCTGGGCGCTCAGCGGCGATCCGGTCCGGGCGCTGGCGGTGGTCGTCGTGGCGACGCCCTGCCCGCTGATCCTGGCCGTGCCGATCGCCCTCGTGTCGGGCCTCTCCCGGGCGGCCCGGGCCGGGGTGATCGTCAAGGGCGCCGGGACGATCGAGACGCTCGGTGAGGCGCGGACGGTGCTGTTCGACAAGACCGGCACGCTGACTGTCGGCACGCCGGACATCCGCACGATCGTGCCGCGCGGCTCGATCGAGCCCGGGGAGCTGCTGCGTCTGGCCGCCTCGGTGGACCGCCTCTCGGCGCATGTTCTGGGCCAGGCCCTGGTCAACACCGCCCAGAAGGCCGGTCTCGAGCTGACCCTGCCGAGCGACATCCATGAAGAGCCCGGTCAGGGTATTCGCGGGACCGTCGACGGTCGCCGGATCGCGGTGGGCAGCCGGGCGTTCATGAGCGCCGCCGGGATTCCGGAGCCGGAGGTGGCCTCGAGCGCTCTGACCACCCACGGATCCGGGGAGACCTCGGTCCTGGTCGCGATCGACGGCCATATCGCCGGTGTGATCATCATGGCCGACGAGCTGCGCCCGGACGCCGAGAAGATCGTCGAGCGGCTGCGTAAGGAGGGCATCCGCCATGTCGCGATGCTCTCCGGCGATCGGCGGTCGGTGGCCGAGCGAGTCGGCATCGAGCTGGGCGTGGATCGCGTATATGCCGAGCAATCGCCGGAGGACAAACTCGGCGTCGTGCGCACGCTCAGCGCCGATCCCGCCCTCCGGCCGGTGGTGATGGTCGGCGACGGGATCAACGACGCCCCCGCGCTGGCGCTGGCCGATGTCGGAATCGCGATGGGCGCCGCCGGGGCGACCGTCTCCTCCGAGACCGCCGATGCGGTGATCACCGTGGACCGGATCGACCGGGTCGCCGACGCGCTCCACACCGGGCGCCGCGCGCTGCACATCGCTCGCCAGAGCGTGCTGGGCGGGATGGGCATGAGCCTGGCCGCGATGGGCGTGGCCGCGGCCGGATACCTGGCGCCGGTGGGGGGAGCGATGCTCCAGGAGGGGATTGACCTCGCGGTGATCCTCAATGCCCTGCGCGCCCTCCGGGGTTGACCGCCCATAGCGCTGCGCCCGGCCGCCGCGCGCGCGGTTGCGCCCGACGGCCTGAATACCGCGAAACGCGCGGCCTCAGGACGCGGGCGGCGAGCCGAGCGCCGTCGAGATCTCGTCCAGGGCCTGGTTCTCGGCGTCGCTGACCGGCTTGCCGCCGATGCCCAGGAAGCCGCCCTCCTTGTGCGCGCCGGCCACCTCCTGGGCCACGGTCATCACGAACCGCTTGTACGCATCGATCTCCTGCGGGGTGGCCTTGGCCTCGAGGATCCGCATCGCGTCCCGGATCCGCTCCGTGACGACGTCGGCGATCCGGTCCCCGGCCTCGCTCAGGTGAGCCGGATCCATCGACGGCGGCGAGTTCATCAGTTCGTCGAGCAGCTCGCCGTGCCCGTGCGCGGCCCGACCTTCCTGATAGACGCGCCCCAGGGCCAGGCTCTCCCGCAGAGTGCCGCCGCGGTCGGCACTGATCATGCGCAGCCCGGCGTACAGGGGAGCGGAGACGACGCTTGCCCACTCCTCAGCGTTGAAGTCCGCCTTCCTGGTCATCTCAGGCCTCCATGGTCGGGGCGGCAGGATTCGCCAGCTCCCGCCAGGTCATCGTACTGCCGCCCTCCGCCCGCCCTTCGGTAGCCGGGCGCGAGGTTCCGTCCACGGCCGTCAGGCCGTGGCCAACCTGCGCTGAGCCTGGAACCGAGTCCAGATATCGCCCAGGGCGATCTGGTCGGTCTTGGTGAGGTGCTCGAGGAAGAAGCGCCGGATCCCCTCGCGATGGGTCGAGCGGGCGGCCGCCACCTTCTCCAGGCCGGCCTCGGTCAGCCGGGCGTTGAGGCCCCGCCCATCGCCGGTGGCGGCGCACCGGGTGACGTAGCCCAGCTCGACGAGCCGGTCGACCAGCCGCGTGCAGCCGCTGCGGCTGAGCAGGACGTTGGCGGCGATGTCGGACATGCGCATCCGGTGCTCGGGCGCGTCGGCGAGGAACATCAGAACCTCGTAGGCGCTGAGCGACAGGCCGTGCTCGGCGTGCATCTGCGCGTCGAGCCTTTGGGTGACCTGCGCATGGACCTCGAGCATCCCGCGCCAGGCGGCGAGCTCGTGCTCGGCGAGCGGGGTGGGGGAGAGGGTGCTGGGCATTTCCGTGATGAGGGGACGACGGCCGGCGCCTTCCGTGCGGCGCCGGCCGGCCGGAATTTCTTGCTTACGCGGCCTGCTTGACGGCCGAGATGTCGAGCGACAGCTTGACCTTGTCGGCGACGAGCATGTTGCCGCTGCCCAGCGCCTGGTTGAACTTCATCCCGTAATCCCCGCGGGAGAGCTGCCCGGTGACCTCGAGACCGACGCGCTCGTTGCCCCACGGGTCGGTGTCGGTGCCCTGGGCCTCGGCATGCAGGACGATCTCGTTGGTCACGCCGTGGATGGTCAGCTGGCCGGTGATCCGGTACTCCTCATCGTCGAGGGCCTCGATCTTGGTCGACTCGAAACGGAGCTCGGGGTACTGGGCGGCGTCAAAGAAGTCCGCGGAGCGCAGATGCTCGTCCCGCTGGGGCTCGTTGGTGTCAACCGACTGGGCCTTGACCGTGCCGTAGGCCTTGGCGGAGGCGAGATCCTCGCCGATCTCCAGCGTGCCCTCGAACTCCTTGAACTCACCGCGGACGGTGGCGATGCCCATGTGCTTGACGGCGAAGCCGACGGTCGAGTGCCCCGGATCCACGTTCCACGTGCCGGCGGGAATGGCGGTGATGCTGGTGGTGCTCATGATCTGATCCTTATTTTGAGGGCCTGACTTCGGCCGAGATTTCATTGCGATTGCAACCATATCACCAAATGATTGCGAACGCAACCAATAGAATTGGACGGGAGGGAAGTGCGGCTCGTGTTGTGGTGGTTAGCCCGGGATCGCTCGGAGCCGGGGCGCCCTCAGCCATGGGACCAGTAGTTGCAAGAGCAAGCAAGTGACGCTATAGTTGTCGGCACAACAATTGCTCTTGCCCGGTCCCCAGGGCATTTTGGGAGGAGAACTGATGAAGCTCGACGGCATGCACCACCTCACGATGATCACCGGCGACGCGAGGCAGAACGTCGACTTCTACGCCGATGTTCTGGGCCTGCGCCTGGTCAAGAAGACGGTCAACTTCGATGCCCCCGAGGCCTACCACCTGTACTTCGGCGACGAGCAGGGCTCGCCCGGCTCGATCCTGACCTGGTTTGAGTTCGCCGGCGCCCGTCCCGGCCGGGCCGGCGCGGGGATGATCCACACGCTCTCCCTCGGCGTGGCGTCCGAGCAGTCGCTGACCTTCTGGGCCGAGCGGCTGGCCGCCAGGGGCTACGAGACCCGGCCGGGCAAGCGCACGCTGGCCTTCGCCGACTACGACGGCCTGGGTCTCGAGCTCGTGGTGGCCGACGACGGAAATCCGCCCCTGCGCGCCGAGCACCCGGAGATTCCGGCGCAGCACGCGATCCTCGGGGTCGAGGGCGCCCGCGCCTACATCGCCCGCGGCGTCGCCGCCGACCAGGCGCTGCTCACCGAAACGCTCGGGTTCACCGAGCTCGGGCAGGGCGAGTACCGCCTCGACGGCGATCAGCGCCATTTCCACTGGGGTTATGACCAGTCGACGGAGCGCGGCGTCCCCGGTGCGGGCACGGTGCACCACGTCGCCTGGCACTCCCATGACGAGGACCACGTCCGCTGGCAGGAGCGCGTCGCCCAGGCCGGGATGCGGGTGACGCCGGTGATCGACCGGGATTACTTCCACTCCATCTACTTCCGCCAGCCCCAGGGCATCCTGTTCGAGATCGCGACCAGCTCCCCCGGGTTCGCCGTCGACGAGGCTCCCGAGCACCTCGGTGAGGAGCTGCGCCTGCCACGCCAGCACGAGCATCTGCGTCCCCAGCTGGAGCGCTCACTGACCCCGCTGAGCAACCCGCGCGCGGCGGCGCCGCAGGAGGCATAGCCATGAGCCTGACCTACCGCGAGCGGCCGGCGGCGGCGGAGCCCGCCGGCCTGCTGATCCTGCATCACGGCCGCGGTGCCGACGAGCACGACCTGCTCGGCCTGGCCGACGTCCTCGATCCCCAACACCGCCTCCACGTCATCACCCCGCGAGCTCCGCTGACCGTGCCCGGGTGGCCGGGGAATCACTGGTACGTCGTGCCGCGGGTCGGATATCCCGACCCCGACACGTTCGCTCGGGCCTACGACCAGCTCGGCGCCTTCCACGACGAACAGTGGGCGCGCACCGGGATCGGCCCCGAACGGACGGTGCTCGGGGGTTTCTCGATGGGCTCGGTGATGAGTTACGCGCTCGGTCTCGCCGGCGAGCGTCCGGCGCCGGCCGGGATCCTCGCCTTCTCCGGGTTCATCCCCACGGTCGAGGGCTGGCAGCCCGCCCTGGCCTCCCGTTCAGAGCTGCCCGTGTTCATCGCCCACGGGCGCCGCGACCCGATCATGGACGTCAGCTTCGCCCGGCAGGCCCGGGAGCTGCTTGAGTCCGGCGGCCTGCCGGTCAGCTACCACGAGTCCGATGCCGCACATCACATCGACCCGGCCCATATCCCGGCCGCCACCGGTTGGCTGGCCGCGGTCACCGCCGGACGCGACCCGTCGGTGATCGCCCACGCCTGACCGGGAGGGACGCTGGCTCGACTCCCGGGAAACCGCCCCGTGAGGAGCGGTTTACTAGGCTGAGCGTATCGCTGCCGATGATCGAGACTTCCCGTGACTGACGCCGGGCGGTGGCCGCGCCTCAACTACGCGGACTGGAGCGCCACGTGTGACACCGTGCACGCCCTGACTCAGGTTCTCGGCAAGCTGGCCGTGGCGCTCGCGCCCCCCGAGCCGCAGCTTCAGCACGCGGCCCTGCGGCTGACCGCGCGCGGCTGGGAGACGGCTCCGCTCCCCGCCCCCAACGGCTCGGGAGCGCTCGTGGCGGCGCTTGATCTCCGCGGCCATCGGGTCAACGTCGAACACAGCGACGGACGTGCCGCCCAGATCGCCCTCGACGCGGGCCTGTCGGTGGGCGAGGTCACTCGAGACGTGCTGCAGGCATTCGGCGAGCTGGCCGGTGCCGTCGCGATCGACCCGACCCCGCAGGAGGTGCCATGGACCGCGCCCCTCGATCAGGACGAGGAGCACCACACCTATGACCGCGGTCAGGTCGCGACCTACTTCGCCGCGGCCACCCGCGCCGCGCTGGTGCTCGCCGCCCTCCGCGCCCCGTATCGGGGACGCTCGACCCCCGTCAACGCCTGGTGGGGGTCGTTCGATCTCGCCGTGAACCTGTTCTCCGGACGTCCGGCCCCGCCTCCCTCGGACGACTTCATCATGCGCAACGCAATGGATGCTCAGGAGATCGCGATCGGCTGGTGGCCGGGCGACCCGCGGTACGGCAAGGCGGCCTTCTACGCCTATGCCCATCCCGCCCCCGCCGGGTTCGCAGATGTGACGCTCGAACCGTCGGCGGCGCGCTGGGAACCCAGCGTCGGTGAGTTCCTGCTCGACTGGGACGATGTTTGCGCGGCCCCGGATCCCCATCGCGCCGCGCTCGCGTTCGCGCGCTCAGCGCTCCGCCACGCGTGCGAGGTGTGCGGCTGGGATCCCGCGCTCGCGGCCAGCGCCGAGGGAACCCCGCCGCCGCTTACCCTGCGGCCATGACGATCGTCACCTGCCCGACCTGCCAGGCGCGCAACCGCATCGGCCCGATCACCCAGGGGGTTCCGCGCTGCCCGCGCTGCAAGTCCACGCTGCCGTGGGTCGTGTCGGCCGACGACGAGTCGTTCACGGCCGAGACGACCGCCTCGGTGCCGGTCGTGGTGGATTTCTGGGCGGCCTGGTGTGGCCCCTGCCGGATGATCTCGCCCGTGCTCGAGCAGCTCGCCAGCCGTCACGCTGGACATCTCAAGATCGTGAAGGTCGACGTCGACGCCAATCCGGGGCTCGCCAGCCGATTCGGGGCGCAGTCGATTCCGCTGCTCGTCGTGATCCGGGACGGGAAGGAGATCGACAGAGTCGTCGGCGCGCTGCCCCGCGCCGCTCTGGAGCAGCGCTTGGGTCCCGTGCTGGCCCGCTGATCGCCGACCGGCCGGGGGCTACGAGGGGCGGTCCTCTCGCGGTGGTGGCGGCGGTCCGCGTGGTTCGGGCGGGTTCTCGTTCCGGTCGCCGCGGAGCCGCACGGTTCGGTGAAGGACCGTCAGCCAGCCGGCCACGAGCAGCCACGCGCCGAGGACGTCCGTGAGGTAGTGGACGCCCAGGTAGACGCGTGAGAACCCGATCAGGGCGAGCAGCGCGACGCAGAGGAGGCCAACCGCGCGACGAGCTCTGCGGTCCCGGAGCGCGCCGGAGCCGAGCGCGATCAGCAGCAGCGCTCCGTACAGGGCGGCCGAGCTGCTGGCGTGCCCGGAGGGCCAGCTCGCCCCGGAGGCCGCCGTCAGGTGCGGGCCGGCCGGGCGGTGGCGCCCGACCGTGGCCTTGATGATCTGAACCATCAGCACGGTGCCGGGGCTGGCCAGGACGAGAAACAGGACGGCGCGCCAGCGCCGGCCCAGCAGCAACCAAACCAGCCCGGCGACGAACACGGCATCGAGCCACAGGGTCGACCCGAGCCAGGTCATCACCCGCATGACCGTGGTGAGCGCACCGGTCCTCGGCCCGCGGAGCGCATCGACGACCGACGGATCAAAGCCCGGATGGAGGTCGGTGATCAGGCTTCCCGCCCCCCATCCAGCCAGCAGCAGCGCGCCCCACGCCACGACCAGGATCCCGAGGGCGGGGCCCGTCGCTCGCGGGGCCGAGTCGTCTATGTCCGAGCGGGGCGGAGTCTGGATCATGCGATCGGGCCTTTGCCCACCGGCGGTGCCGCCCGCCCCGAGGCACGCGGTCATCATATTGTCGTCGGGTTCGCCGGGGCCGGGTGAGTCTCGCCGGCTGCACCGTGGAGCGCTTCACGGGTTAGACGGACGCCTCCGCGCTTGCATCTGCCGGCGCCAGCGGCGAGAATCGCCCGGTGCGCCAGGGAGGCGCGGGGGCGGGGCAACCCAACGAAGGGACGGGACATGACCGCAGTGGACCTGGCATCTGAGCTCCAGTTCGAGCCGCCCGGACCGGGGCCCTGGAACCTCGACGCCGTGCACTTCCCGCGCCCGGCCACGCGGTACTGGAGCGAGATGCATCCTGAAGCCCTGAAGCGTGGTTTTCAGGACTTCACCAGCTACTACGGGATGATGCTGGACTCCCTGGACTACGGCTACGTGAACGGCTTCGCGTATACCGCCCCGAAGCCGATCGCGCCCGAACAGGCTCCGGAGCGATTCCAGCGGGCTGAGGAGGTGTTCGCCAAGAAGCTGTGGCGCGATCAGCTGCGCGAATGGGATGAGACATTCAAGCCGGCGTCGATCAAGACCCACCGTGAGCTTCAGGGCGTCGATGCCGACCAGCTCTCGGATGCCGAGCTGGCCGAGTACCTCGACCGGTGCCACGAGCATCACCGAGCAATGATCTACCAGCACATGCGCTACACCGGGGCCGCGATGGTGGCGATCGGGGATCTGCTGGCTCACGCCGGCGAATGGACCGGGGTTCCCCACGCCGAGCTGCTGGGCATGATGCGGGGTGCCGCGCCGGTCTCGGCGGGCGCCTCCGGCGAGCTGGCGAGGATGGTCGGCGCGATCAAGGCCGATCCGGAAGCTCAGGAGATCCTGAGTTCCGGCGGTGAGGCCGGAACCACGCTCGAGCGGCTGCGCAGCCTGGACAGCGAGGCCGGCCGCGCGGTCGCGGCCTATCTCGAGCTCACCGGATACCGGCTCCTGGACGGCTTCGACATCTCCGGCCGCTACGCGCTGGAGATGCCCGAGGCGCTGCTCCGAGCGATCCGCGCCCAGGTCGCGGGCGAGGACGACGACAGCACCGCGGCCGAGGTCGAGGCCAAGGTCGCCGAGATCCGTGAGAAGGTCCCCTCCGAGCATCGCGCGGAGTTCGACAGCATGGTCGACGAGGCCCGGATGATGTACCGGATCCGCGACGAGCGTGGGGTCTACAGCGACATCTGGGCCTCGGGAATCATGCGCCGCGCGGCCCTGGCCGCCGGGCGCCGGCTGGCCGCCAAGGGCCGGATCCACGATCCCGAGCACTTCGTGGACGCATCGTTCGACGAGATGCAGGCGCTGGTCCTGGGTACGGATGGGCCGTCGGCGGAGGAGCTCGCCGATCGCCACCGGTGGCGGACCTCGCACACGGCCAAGGAGGCTCCGATGCACCTCGGGCCGCCGGCACCCCCGCCGCCGGATCCATCCGGGCTGCCGCCCGCCGAGGCGCGCATGATGCGGGCCGCCGGCATCACGATGGACGCCATGTTCGTTCCCTCCCAGGACCGACATGAGGGGGACAAGCTCCGCGGGCTGGGGGCCAGCGCCGGCGTCTACGAGGGGCCCGCCCGCCGCGTGGCCGGCGCGGCTGAATTCGACCGGATCGTCCAGGGTGATGTGCTCGTCACCGAGTGCACCACCGAGGCGTTCAACATCCTGCTCCCGTTGCTCGGCGCGATCGTCACCGACAGCGGCGGCCTGCTCTCGCACCCGGCGATCGTCAGCCGCGAATACGGGATCCCCGGCGTGGTCGGCACGCGCGACGCGACCGACCGGATCGCCGACGGCGTTCGGGTCCGCGTCAACGGCGACACGGGCGAAGTGACGGTCCTCGGGTGAGGACGGTCGTCCCGCTCGCCGACGCCCGCGACGACTCGATCTTTGGATCGAAGGCCGTGGGACTGGGGGAGGCCGCCCGGGGCGGCCTCCCGCTTCCCCCCGGAGTCGCGCTGGCCGGCTCGATCGTTGAGGAGGTCGCCTCGGGGGAGGAGGAGGCGATCCGGCAGGTGGCCGAGTCGGTCACCGGGCTGCCCGTGCCGCTGGCCGTCCGGTCCTCAGCCGTGGATGAGGATGGGGCCCAGGCCAGCTTCGCCGGCCAGCACATCACGCTGCTCAACATCCGGACGATTGATGCGGTCAGCGATGCCGTTCGGGAGATCTGGTGGTCGGCCAACTCCGACTCGGCGATCACCTACCGCCAGCGTGTGGGACTTTTCCGCCGGCCCAGCGTGGGCGTGGTGGTGCAGTCGCTCCTCGACCCCACGGTGGCCGGCGTGATGTTCACCCAGAACCCGATCAACGGGGCCGACGAGCGGATGATCGAGGCCAGCTGGGGACTTGGCGAGGCGGTCGTGGCGGCGCAGGTGATCCCGGACCTGTTCCGCATCGCCCGCAGCGGCGAGATCCTGGAGCGCACACCCGGGTTGAAGAAGATCGCCATCCGCTCGCTTCCCGACGGGGGCACCTATGAGGAACGGGTCCCCCCGGAGCTGACCGAGCAGCTCTGCCTGACCGACGAGGATCTGGGCAAGCTGCACGCGCTGGCCAGCCGGTGCGAGACGGTCTACGGGATGGGTCGTGACATCGAGTGGGCGATCGCCGACGGCGATCTGTATCTCCTCCAGTGCCGCGCGATCACGCGCGCCGGGCAATAGGGACTGCGCGGCGCGATGGCCGGAGCTCCCGTCGAGCTGGTCAAGGCGGTCCCGCTGTTCGCCGAGCTCGACCCGGCGGATCAGGAAAGGATCGCTCGCCTGTTCAAGAAGCGCCACTTCTCGGCCGGGGAGACGGTCACCAAGGAAGGGTCCGGCGGCGCGGCCTTCTTCCTGATCGAGTCCGGCCAGGCCGACGTGACGGTGAAGGGCAGACCCCGGCCGCCGCTCGGCGCCGGCGCCCATTTCGGCGAGGTCGCCCTGATCGACGGCAAGGAGCGCTCCGCGTCGATCACCGCCACCAGTGACCTCGTCTGCTACGGGCTCACCTACTGGGAGTTCCAACCCCTGGTCCAGGAGAGCGCGGCGATCGCCTGGGGCCTCCTCCAGTACCTGGCCAAGATGCTGCGAGCCGCCCAGGACGACTGAGGTCGGCGGCCACGACGGCTGGCGTGGGTTCTTCGCGATGAAGCGTCAGCTCGCGCCGCGGGTGAGCCCGGCGATCACCGGGGTGGCGAGCCGCAGCGCGCGCGGGGCGAGTGAGAAGTCGAACCCGGGTGCGACCGACAGCCGGCGCGGCAAGAGGCCGGTCGCGGCATCGAACCGTGCCCACGCCTCGAGCACCGGCCGGTTCAGGACCAGTGGGGGGAGCAGGGCAGGTGCGAGGGCCAGGGTCTGAGCCCGGATCAGCGCCGGATCGCCCGCGGACGCGGCGGTGATCACCCGGGTGGCCTGTTGCGGATCGGCGACCGCCTTGCGCGTGCCCACGGCGATCGCGGCCAGCGCGCGGATGATCGCCGCCCGGCGACGGCGCAGCGTCGAGCGCGTGACCGCGAGGACGACCTCGGGGAAGTCGGGCGCGCCGTACCGGTTGATCCGGAACTCCCGGACGGGGAGCCCGCGCTGTCTCAGTGTGACCCCCTCGTCGCTCCAGAACGCCGGCACGCCGGCGATCGTCCCGGCGAGCATCTGGGCCACCGCGTTGAAGCCGATCGTGATCTGGCGGACGCTGGCCAGCTGGGCGCCGTCGCGGGACAGGATCGCGCGCAGGAAGGCCGGGTCCGAGGGCAGGCCCGAAACGCCCACCGTTCGGCCCACGAGGTCGCGTGGGCGCTTGATGTACGGCTGGACGATCAGAGCCCCGAGCGGCTGCTGCACGAGGGCGGCGATGCCGACGACGTCGGCGCCCCGCTCGCGGGCCAGGCCGAGGTCGTTGATGTCCAGCACCCCGATGTCGACACGACCGTCCAGCAGCAGCTTGAGCGAGTCGGGCCCGGTGCCCGGCTGGCGGATCTGCAGGTTGACGCCGAACCGCCGGTCATAGTGATCGTGGACGGCCAGGAAGATCGGGGCGTGGTTCGGATTTGGCGTGAAATCGAGCGCGATGCCGACCGGGGACGGTCCCCGGCTCGCGCCGCCGCAGCCCCCCAGGCTCAGCGCGGCCACCAGGACACCCGCCCACAGGAACGTCCTCAGGCGCGGGCGGACCGCGTCGGTGGGGTCGCGACGAGGGCGGGTATTGGGGTGAAGCACGGCGGCATTGTGCTCGATCGGGGCGGCCGGACGGGGTCACCCTGATCCCGGTTCAGTGCAGGTGGCGCTCGAACCAATCGCCGGCCAGTCGCGAGACCGCTTCCAGCGCTCCGGGCTCCTCGAACAGATGCGTGGCGCCGGGGACGACCGCCAGCTCCGAGGGCGTGTGAAGCAGCCTCCGGGCCTCGCGATTGCGCTCCAGCACGACCCCGTCCTGGCCCCCGACGATCAGCAGGACCGGCGCCCGCACCTCGGCCAGCCGGCTCGTCGCGAGGTCCGGCCGACCCCCGCGAGAGACGACGGCGCCGATCTGTTCGCCGAGCTCGGCGGCCGCCCACAGGGCGGCGCCGGCTCCGGTGCTGGCCCCGAAGTAGCCGACCGGTAGCGCGGTCAGCGAGGGTTCCTGCTGGGCCCAGCGCGTGGCGGCGACCAGTCGCCCGGACAGCAGGCCGAGGTCGAACACGTTGGCTCGGTCAAGCTCTTCCGCAGCGGTGAGCAGGTCGAGCAGCAGGGTGGCCAGCCGCCGCTCGTTCAGCGCCCGGGCGACGCGTCGGTTGCGGGGGCTGTGGCGGCTTGAGCCGCTGCCATGCGCGAACACGACGAGGCCATGGGCCGAGTCCGGCACGACCAGATCGCCGTCCAGCTCAGGGCCCCCGTCGACCGGGATGCGCACGCCGGTGGCGCTCCCCGGCCGTGGAGGCCGGGGCTCGGCGGCCCGGCCGGCCAGCAGGTTGACGATCTCCGCATCCGAGGTCGGCTCGAAGTGCTCATACCAGAGGCCGACGGCCAGCATCAAGTCCGGTTCGAGCACGCAGATCACCTCGTCGGCGTCCTCGCGCAGCGAACGCACGCTATCCGGCGCGCCCACCGGCACGGCCAGCACGAGCCTCCGCGGATGGCGGACGCGGGTCGCGCGCAGCGCCGCGCGGGCCGTTCCGCCCGTGGCCAGGCCGTCGTCGACGACGATCACCGTGCGACCCCTCACCTCGATCGGCGCTTCATCGCCCCGGTAGCGCCGCACCCGCGCCTCGACCTCGGCCCGGGCTCGGGCCGCCGCTGCCTCCAGCTCCCCCACGCTCACCAGCAGGCGCCCCACAGCAGCGTGGTTGAGCACGCGCACGTCGCCTTCCGCGACGGCCCCGATGCCGTACTCCGGGTTCCCCGGCGCCCCGATCTTGCGAACCACGAGCACGTCGAGCGGCGCCCTCAGCGCCTGCGCGACCTCGTAGGCGACGGGCACTCCGCCGCGGGCCAGGCCGAGCACGATCGGGTCCTCGGCGGCCAGCGGGCTCAGCCGCTTGGCCAGCGCCCGTCCGGCGGCATGCCGGTCGGTGAACCTCTGTGTGGTCGTGTCGAGCATCTGGATCTCCCCCAGTCGGCCACGGCGCCCAGCGGTGGCCCGGTGCAGGCGCCGGCGGACGGCCATCCGTTGCGTGGGCCGGCGCCGGCGCCGGAACCGGCGGGTCTACTTCGCGCCGTCTGATTTGGTCAGAGACCGGCCGGCGCTGTCGATCACCTTGCGGATGAAGTCGTACTGGGTCTGAACCAGTTCGTCGGCCATCTTCAGAGCTGAATCGACGATCTCCTGGCGCCGGGTCGGCCCGTCGCCGTGGGCCAGGGCCGGCAACGCATGATCGATCGAATCAACGAACTTGCGCACCGCCTTTATCGCCTCTCGCTGACCCTGCTCGAGCGAGTCGACGACCTCGCGGGACAGATCCTTGGTCGCGTCGACGGCGCTGGCGGGACGCCGGGCGCTCGGGGCGCGCTTGCGGGTCGTGGCCGCCGGGGTGCGCGTGCGGGTTGTGGCGGCCTTCGCCGGCGGTTTGCGTTTGGTCGTTGTCTGGGCCATGGCAGAGCTCCCTTCGGGGAATTGGTGGTCCTGTCGACCGTAGGTGGCCGGCGGTACCGCTCCATCCGTAGAGCGAGGTCGGCCACCCCGTAGAAAGCGCGGCACCGGCCCGGGATTAGAGGCAACGACTGGGAATCCAGCCGATGCGTCGCGCAAGCCAGGGGACAAGGCCTATCGCGTCGGGTTGATTGCTGCAACGCTGTGCCGATGACGGTCTGGGCGCCAATCCGGTACGCGCACAGCGGTGAGGTTGCCATTGCCTACACGACGGCCGGAGGGGGAGACCTCGACGTTCTCGTCATTGGCGGGTTCGTGGGCCATCTCGAGATCTCAACGACCCTGCCGCTCGCGGCGCGGTTCTGGGATCGGATGACCGGCTTCTCGCGTCTGATCGCGTTCGATAAGCGTGGCATGGGACTGTCGGACCGCGATGTGGGGGAGTACACGCTGGAGAACATCGCCGACGACGCCCTGGCTGTTCTCGATGCCGTCGGGGCGAAGCGAGTCGCCGTGTTCGGGATCTCGGAGGGAGGTCCGGCGGCCACCATGCTTGCCGCGACGCATCCGGACCGGGTTGCGGCGATGGTCCAGTACGGGACCTACGCGCGGCTCTCGCAGGCACCCGACTATCCGGACGGGATCCCGTCGGGCACATTGCGTGCGTTCTGGGAGCGACTGCGCGAGAACTGGGGTGACCCCGGCAGCATCAGCCTGTGGGCGCCGAGCATCGCGCATGATCCCGAGGTTCGGGATTGGTGGGCGCGGATGCTCCGCTCCGGCCTGAGCCCGAGCGGCACCCGCGCGATCGGCGAGATGTATGAGCACCTCGACGTGCGCCCGCTCCTGCCGACGATCCGCGTTCCGACGCTCGTTCTCTACCGAAGCGGTGACAAGGTGGTGCTGCCGAGATGGTCCCGGGCGGTTGCTCGGGCCCTCCCTGAGGCCCGGGAGGTCGAGCTCGCCGGCACGGACCATCTCTTCTGTGCCGGTGACCAGAAAGCGTTCCTGGACAAGGTGGAATCGTTCCTCACGGGGCGGCTTTCGGTGCCCAGGAGCGATCGCGTTCTGGCCAGCGTCATGTTCACCGACATGGTGGGCTCGACCGAGCACGCCGCTCAGATGGGAGACCAGCAGTGGCGCGCGGTCCTGGAGCGCCACCAGCGGATTGCCCACCGAGAGGTCGGCCGCTACCGCGGCCGCGTCATCAAGTCGACCGGGGATGGGGTGCTGGCCGTCTTCGACGGGCCGGCCCGGGCGGTCCGGGCGGCCATGTCGTTGCGGGACGCGGCGCCCGCTGAACTCGGGCTCGAGCTCCGCATCGGGATCCACACGGGCGAGTGCGAGGCGATCGGGGATGACCTCGGCGGCATCGGCGTCCACATCGCCGCCCGCGTTGAGGCCGCCGCTGAGCCGGGAGAGGTACTCGTGTCGAGCACGGTCAAGGACCTCGTTGTCGGCTCGGGTCTGAGATTCGCCGACCGCGGAGAGCGCCGCCTCAAGGGCCTGCCGGAGCCGTGGCGGCTGCACGCCGCGGTCGCCGACGAAACCCGGTGATCGCGTCCCGGCCGCAGTCGGGCTACGGGCGCGCCGGCGCACCCCTGGGGACGTGGTGCGCGACCAGGATGGCCCCCTCGCCGGTCGCGTAGGCCTCCTCGCCGTGCTCCACCACGTCCATCCCGATCGCCTCCTCGCGCTCGCTGGCGCGCAGGGGCATGACCAACCCCAGCAGTCGCAGGATCGTGTACGTGGCGCCGAACGCGTAGGCCGGTGCCGCCAGCGCCGCGATCGCCTGCCAGCCCAGCAGTCCCGGATGGCCGAAGGCGAGGCCGTTGGCGACCCCGTTCCATGACAGCTGGGCGAACACGCCGATGAACAGGATGCCGGTCAAGCCGGCGAGCCCGTGTGCCCCGAGCACGTCGAGCGTCTCGTCAAGCCGGGTTCGCGGTCGCCACATGATCACCGCGTAGCTCGGGAGCGCGGCGAGCAGCCCCAGCAGCATCGCGGCGAGCGGGCTGATGTAGCCCGCGGCCGGCGTGATGCCAACGCATCCGACGATGATCGCCGTCGCGGCTCCGACCGCCGTAACCCGCCGGTCGCGGATCAGGTCGAGGGCGAACCACGTCACCAGCGTGCAGGCCGGCGTCAGCAGCGTGTTGGTGAACGCCAGCACGCTCGGGTGCCCGGTGGAGTAGCCACTGCCGCCGTTGAACCCGAACCAGCCGAACCACAGCAGCCCGGCACCGAGCAGCACGTACACGGTGTTGTGAGGGAGCTGAGCCTGGCGCGCGTAGTCCTTGCGGGGCCTGACGGCCAGCGCGGCCGCGAGCGCCGAGAAGCCCGATCCCATCTCGACGGGCACGCCGCCCGCGAAGTCGAGCACGCCGTGGTGCTGCAGCCAGCCTCCGCCCCAGACCCAATGCGCCATCACCGGGTAGACCAGGATCGACCACAGCGCAGCGAAGGCCAGGAACGCGCCGAATCGCATCCGCTCGACGACGGCACCCGACACGAGAGCGACGGTGATGATGCAGAACGTGGCCTCGAACGCGAAGAACAGCAGGTGGGGGATCGCGGTCCCGGCGCGCGGCGTGAAGGTGACGCCGCGCAGCAGCGCGAACCTCAAGCCGCCGATGAAGCCATTGCCTGAGTCGAACGCCAGCGAGTAGCCGACCAGCGCCCAGGTCACGGTCGCGACGGCGATCGCCCCGATGGTCATCATGAACGTGTTCAGGCTGTTCTTGGAGCGCACGAGGCCGGCATAGAACAGGCCCAGCGCGGGAGTCATCATCAGTACGAGCGCCGTGGCCACCAGCATCCAGGCGGTATCCCCCGAGTTGATCCGGCCGGTCACGGTGATCATCGTTGCGCCGCTCACTCGCCCTTCACCGGAGTGACCGCGGTGTTGTCCGCCTCGCCCGTGCGGATGCGCAGAGCGCGCTCGAGCGGAACGACAAAGATCTTCCCGTCGCCGACCTCCCCGGTCCGCGCCCCGCGGCACAGCGCGTCGATGGTCGGCTGGACGAACTCATCGGAAACCGCGATTTCGAACCGGACCTTGTCTGAGAGCTCCATCTTCACCGTTGTCCCGCGGTAGGTCTCGACGCGATCGAGCTCGCCGCCGTGTCCCTGGACACGACTCAGGGAAAGCCCGTGCACATCCGCGCGGTACAGCTCTTCCAGAACGTCGTTCGCCTTCTCGGGGCGGACGATGCCGATGACCAATTTCACGATACGGCGCTCCTTCACGAGGGAACGGCGGGGCTTGGCGGCGCCTGAGTGCGGGGCGACTCTAGCGACGCAGGGGGCAGGAGGGCGGCCGGAGAGCTTGAATACGTGATCATCACCGTCGCGGAGAGTCTGGGAGCGGGCCAGTGAGTGTGGATGATGGGACGCAGGGGGATGGCCGTGATCGCCGGGGGGCTCGCGAGTCCTCAGGCGCTGGTCGCGGCGACCTGCTGGCCGCTGCCGGCGCACTCGTGCTGCTCGTCCTGATGTTCGCCCTGAAGTGGTACGGCCCCGGCGCGATCACGAACGGCAAGGAGGTGACGACCACGGTCAACGGCTGGGAGGCGCTGATCCACCTGCGCTGGCTGATGCTCCTGACGATCGTCTGCGCCCTGCTGGTCGTGGTCATCCGGGCCACGGGCCGCATGCGGGCGCTGCCTGCGGCAACGGGCCTGATCGTCCCCCTGCTCGGCCTGGTGACGCTGTTGTGGCTGGGCTACCGGGTCTTCATCAGCATCCCGCCTGGCCAGAAGCCGGCGGCGTACCTCGGGCTGGCCAGCGTGCTGGCGATCGTCGTCGGCGGTGGTGCCTCGGTGCTCGAGGCCTGGGCCTCGCGCTAGCCGGCGGCGGACGCGCCGCCACGGCAGGGCCGTCCGAGCGCTGATCGCCGGCCGGCCATCAAGTCCGGCGCGGCTCCTGTCGAATACAGGGGACAGGTGTCCGCGCGTCCCCGCATCTCGCTCACGGCTTCATCAGCGGATCGCGATCTCGCCGGGTACGACCAGGCCGAGCGCGTCCGGCGCACGCTCGTCAACGCCCGGTCGGTCTACTACGAACAACCGGCCAGTGCCCTCGCCGACGCGGTCCACTGCTACGAGGTCGCCCGGTCGCTCGAGGACCCGGCGCTGTGCGCCCGCGCGCAGGCCATCCAGGGGGCGGTGTCCCTGCACCGCGGGAACCTGCGCGACGCCCTCGACCTCCTGGTCGACGCCGAGCGGTCCTCCGAGCTCAGCGATGACACCGTGGCCCACGCCGAGGTGGCCGCCCTCAAGGCTCAGGTGAGCTTCTTCACCGGCGCCTACGCCGACGCGCTGAGTCAGGCGCAGCGGTGCGTCACGCTGGCCGACCGGTCGCCGGACGCCGGACTGCGGATCTACGCCCGCCGAGCGACCTGCCTGGTGTTCGGCAACGTGGGCGTCCCCGACCTCGGAGAGCGGATCGCGGAGCTCCTGCAGCTCACGCTCACGGCCGGCGATCGCTGGGAGGAGGCGATCTCCCGCAACGATCTTGCCTGCTACCTGCAGCAGGAGGGTGACCTGGCCGGCGCCGAGCGCGAGATCGAGCGCGCGCTCCAGGTGGCGCGGGACCTGTCCGTCGGCAATCGGTTCGCACTCGGGGTCGCCCATTCCACTCGCGCCGATATTCGCCTGGCGGCCGGCCGGGCCGAGGACGCGCTCGCCGACGCCGAGCGCGCGATCTCCCTCCTGACCGCCGGCGGCGAACCCAACCCGTACGTGCTGGGGGCCACGATCCGCGCCGAGGTTCAAGCCCGCTTGGCACTCGGGCGCCTCGACGATGCCCAGCGATCCGGCGAGGGGGCTCTGGAGTGGCTGGGTGACCGCGTCCCGCAGATTCGCAGCCTGATCCTGTCCACGCTGGCCACCGAGCTGCGCGCCGCAGGCAGGATCGAGGAGGCCTATGACGCGCTCGCGCGGTCGGCCGAACTCGAGCGCCAGGCCTTTCGCGAGCTGTCCGAGCTTCAGCTCAGCCTCGAGCGCGCCACGCTCGAAGCCGGCGCAGCACGCCGCGAGACCGACGCGCTGGCGGCCAAGAACCGTCAATTGGCCCTGGCACACGCGGAACTCGTGCATCGCGCCACCCAGCTCGAGGCCCTCCAGGAGCAGCTGCGGGACCAGGCCGACCGCGACTGGTTGACCGGCCTGCACAACCGGCGCTACCTGGCCCGTGAGCTCGAGCGCCCGGACCAGGACCGGTTGGCCTTCCCGTTGAGCCTGGCGGTGCTGGATCTCGATCACTTCAAGTCGATCAACGACCGCTTTGGGCATGCGGTCGGAGATCAGGTCCTCAGTCGCGTCGCCGCCCTCCTGGGCGAGCTACTGCGCGAAGCGGACATCGTGGTCCGGAGCGGCGGTGAGGAGTTCCTCATCCTGATGCCCCAGACCGACGCCCTGGCCGCGACCGCCGCCTACGAGCGGATCCGGCGGGGGATCGAGGGTGAGGCGTGGGGCCGGATCGCTCCCGGTCTCCGGGTCACCACCAGCCTCGGCGCCGCCTCCGCGCATCATCCGAGTGATCTCGACGCGCTCGTCAAACTGGCCGATCAACACCTCTACGCGGCCAAGGCCGCCGGTCGCAACTGCGTCGTGAGCGAGCCGCTCGACCACCCGGTTCGGATGGCGAGCTAGCGGCGCCGCGCAGCTCCATCGCTTGACGAGCATATCGTGACGACGTTACGCTACGTCGTATCGAAATCCGAACGGAAGGGCGCTCATGGCCGCAACAGGTCGCATATCCCCACCGGACTGGAGCCGCGGCGAGTACGAGCGTGCGGCCCGTGAGCTCGAGCCGGGAGCCGAGCACCTCGTGGCGCTGGCGGAGCTGAGGCCCGGAGCGAGAGTGCTCGATATCGCCACGGGCACGGGCAACGCGGCGTTGGCGGCGGCGCGCCGCGGTGCCCGCGTGAGCGCAGTCGACGCGGCGCCCCGCCTGCTCGGGATTGCCGGTGAGCGGGCCGCAGCCGAAGACCTGCGGTTGGAGCTGCAGCTCGCCGACCTCCACTCGCTCCCATTTCCAGACGGCTCGTTCGATGCGGTGCTGTCGGTTTACGGCGTGATCTTTGCCGCCGACCCGGACCGCGCGGCCGCCGAGGCCATGCGCGTGCTCGCACCGGGCGGCCGGATCTTGATCTCCGCCTGGGTCCCGAGCGGGGCGATCCACGACATGATCTCGGTCTTCATGGGCGCACTGGCGAAGCTGGGCGGCCCGCCTCCGGGGCGCTTTGCGTGGCACGACCCGGCCGCCGTCGGGGAGCTGTCCGCCTTCCGCGACGCTCGTATCGAGGTCTACGAGGGCGAGATCGTGTTCACCGCGGACTCGCCGGAGGCCTACCTGGACGAGCAGTCCCGCACGCATCCGCTGAGCATCGGCGCCGGTGAGATGCTCGCACCGACGGGCCGGCTGCCCGAGCTCGAGGCGCGCGCCCTGGCCTGCCTGCGGGCGGGCAACGAGCGGCCGGACGCGTTTGCCGCCACCAGCGAGTACCGGGTGCTGGTGATCACGCCGTAGGCTGGGGCGTCCCTGCGTGACGGAAGCGACGGCGCGTTTGGGGTTAGGCTGCCGATCAACCGGATGTCCAACGAGCGAAGGAGTTGATCGTGAACAGCTGGGATCTGCGGGCGCTTGATCTGAAGCCGCGGCTGCCGGAGATTCTCTCCTCCAGCACCGCCGCCCGCGCGATCGCGCTCGACCTCGCGGCGGGAGAGAGCCTGGCCGACCATCAGGTCCACGAGCGCGCATGGCTGGTCGTGCTGTCGGGCGAGGTCGAGGTCACCACCTCGGAGGGGGAAGGCTCGCGCGGCGGGACCGGGCTGCTGGTGGAGTTCGCTCCTGGCGAGCGGCACGAGGTCACGGCTTCCGCCGATGCGCGCCTGCTGCTGTTGCTGACGCCGTGGCCGGGCAGCGGACATCCAGGTGCGCTGACGATTCGGGAGAAGCTCTACGCGCGCCGTCATGCCGCTAAGCAGGCGCCTTGAGCCGCGGTCCGGCATGAGTCACCCGTCCGGCGCCGGCGGTGGCGCGCTCGGTGCGCCCCCGCAGCACGGCGTCATGCTCGCCGAGCTGACAACCCTTCACCTCGGTGGCCCGGCACGGCGGCTGGTGGAAGCGACCCGGGATGATCAGATCGTTGACGCGGTGGCCGCCGCGGACGCCACGGGCGAGCCGGTGCTCGTGGTCGCCGGCGGCTCCAACCTCGTGATCGCCGACACGGGGTTTGCCGGTACCGTCGTTCACGTCCGCACGCGGGGGGTGGCCAGTGAGACGGAAGGCAACCGTGTCCGGCTGGCGGTCGCGGCCGGCGAACCCTGGGACGGTTTGGTGGCGCACGGGGTGGCCGATGGGCTGGCTGGAATCGAGTGCCTGGCGGGGATCCCGGGGTCGGCCGGGGCCACGCCGATCCAGAACGTCGGCGCCTACGGCCAGCAGGTCTCCGACACGATCAGCTCGGTCCGAGCCTACGACCGCTCGCGGCGCGAGGTGATTCAGCTGGCGGGGAGCGAGTGCGGTTTTGCCTATCGCTCGAGCATGTTCCGCCGGTCCTCCCGCTACGTGGTGCTGGAGGTGACCTTCGAGCTCGAGCGCTCTCCGCTCGGGCGACCGCTTCGCTACCCGGAGCTTGCCCGTGCGCTCGGGGTCGAGCCCGGGGCGCGTGTTCCGGTGCGCCTGGTGCGCGAGGCGGTGCTGGCGCTCCGGCGCCAGAAGGGGATGGTGATCGACGCGAATGATCCCGACTCGGTCAGCGCTGGGTCGTTCTTCATCAACCCGATCCTGCCTGCTGATGGGTTCGTCGCGCTCGAGCGCCGGGCCACCGAACGGCTCGGTGCCACGGTCCGCCCGCCCGCCTGGCCCGAGCCGGACGGCCGGGTCAAGACATCGGCCGCGTGGCTCATCGAGCGCGCCGGCTTCCACCGTGGCTTGCGCCGAGGCCGGGTCGGCATCTCGAGCAAACACACCCTCGCGCTCGTCAACCGGGGCGGGGCCAGCACCTCAGAGCTACTTGCCCTGGCCCGCGAGATCCAAGACGGGGTTCGTGAGGCCTTCGGCGTAACGCTGCGTCCGGAGCCGACGCTGGTCGAAGTCGAGCTGTGACCGTTCGCCTGCCGTCAGGCCGTGACGCCGGCCTCGATGTATGAGGTGATGCCGCTGCTGAGGCCGAGATCGAGCGACACCGATCCTCCGTCGAGGTGAACGCGGCACGCGTCGTCGGTGATCGCCGCATCCCAGCCGTGCAGATCGACGCGCAGGTCCTCGCTCCCCCGCATGAGGCGAAGCCGCGCGCGCTGCTGGGCGACCCGGCGCCGAGTCCGGGGGACCATGGAGGCGGTCCTCGAACCCATCGACGCGGACCTCGATCTCGCACCGCTCCGGGTCGACCGCGGTCAGCGATAGCGGTGTGCGGCGCGCATCGAGCAACCGCCCGCGGTTGCCTGGTACCGCCAGACGAAGTGCCCCGCCCACGAAGTTCGCGTCCGGTTCCGCGGCAGGGTCCGACTGATAGACCGGGTCCGGCATCGCTGACTCATGATGACCGAGCTTCCGGTGCGTTCGCGACGTCGCCAGAGATCTTCCTGGGCCGCGCGGCAGCGCTGGGCACGGTCCTGGCCAGCGCGAAAAGGGCCGCGAGCGCCGCCCAGGTCAAGGATCCGATGGAGGAGTGGACCACCTCGACAGCGGTGTTGTCGCCGGCCGCGAGGACCGCGATACCGAGAGCGGCCTGAATCACGTACAGCGCGGCCACCACAGCCGAGGCGCGGACGATGGGTCGCACGCCCCCCCGGTCACGGCGGCTGCGGAACAGCACCCAGACGGCGAGGGCGAGCATCGCTCCCGCCCAGACGCGGTGGGTCAGGTTGATGACCACTTGATGGTTGAGGGACGGGAACGGGGTTCCGTTACACAGCGGAAACCCTCGACCGCAGGCGGTGTGGGAGTCCGTGTTGGCGACGGTCGAGCCGGCGAGCAGCAGACCGAGGCTCAGGACGACGAACCAGTCGGTCAGTCGTGAGAACGGGTCGGGTCGGGTCGGCTGGGCAGCGGGGAAGGCGAGTCGCACCGCGACGAGCGTGATCGACGCCACCAGCAGCGCCGCCCCGGCGTAGTGCAGCACCACTGTCCAGGACACGTTGCGGAGCAGCACGGTGACGCCGCCCAGGACAACCTGGAGCGCAAGCAGTCCCAGGACCACCAGCATCGGGCGCCACAGCCGGCGCTCATGCCGATGGCCGCGGAACACGACCAGCGCCAAGCCGACAACGCCGACGACCAGGATCGACGCGACCCACCGATGGATCTCCTCGATCAGCGCGTGGTGGCCACCCGCGACGAGCCTTCCGTGGCATGCGGGCCAATCGGGACAGCCAAGCCCGGACTCGGACGCCCGCACGAACGCCCCGATGGTCATCAAACCCCAGGCGAGGGCCGCCATCGCGACGGCCCAGGCCGTGAGCCAGGCTCGCCCCGCGCCAACCGACGGTGCCCCGCCCGGGCCTGTGGTCGGGCGGGTGAAGATCGGGCCGGCGCTCGTCAGCTCTTCACCCAGGGGGCTGCTCATCGCGGCGTCGGGGTCACCCGCTCGTAAGGACAGCTGGGGTCTCGCTCGGCGGCATGTCCGCGCAGACTATTGCCACGGACCGCTCGATCTTCAGCAGCCGGCATCAGGGCTGCTCGGTGTGGGCTACGGCCTGGGCCTTCGGCGTTCTACCGAGCGGCGATGGTCGGTCGTCCAGAATCTCGACGTACCCGTCCGTTCCATGCACGCGGATCCGCTGCCCATCCCGGATCAGCTTCGTAGCCTGCTCTACTCCCACGACCGCCGGCAGGCCGTACTCGCGCGCGATCACCGCGCCGTGGGTCATCAGACCCCCGACCTCCGTCACCAGGCCTTTGACCGCCAGGAACAGGGGTGTCCAGCTGGGATCGGTGTAGGTGGTGACCAGGATGTCGCCGGCTTCGAGGCCGGCCTGCGCGATGTCTCGGATGACGCGGGCGCGGCCTTCGATCGTCCCGGCGCAGACCGGTAGGCCGATCAGCGCGCCGGCGGGCACATCGTCACGTCGGTAGGCGCCGGCGATGACCTCGCCGTCTGAGGTGAGCACGCGGGGCGGCGCGAGCGCCTGGTGGAAGCGAAACGCGTCCTTGCGCTGGCGGATCAGCTGCGGGTCCGCGCGATGGGTGCGGGCGACGTCGTGGAGCTCGTGGAAGGTGAGGTAGAAGATGTCCTCCCGGTCCCGGAGCACGTCTGCCCGCACGAGGCGCTCGGCTTCCTGCAGCAGCGCCTGCCGGTAGAGGAAGTAGCGGCTGACGATGTCGTACTTGGGATACTCGCGGTAGCCGCTGAAGGTCCGGACGCGGTCGATCATCCGCTTGGTCTCCTGCGCCTTGTGCTGCCCGTCAGGCAGGACCCGCAGGCGCGCCAGGAGCTCCTGTTCCTTGCTCCGGGCCGCTTGCCGCCCTCGTTCCAGGCGCCGTACGGCCTCGCCGGGCGTGAAGTTCCTGACGTTGTCGAGGATCAGCGGCACGAGCGTGCTGGGGCGCTCGCTCCAACGTGGCCTGGTGATGTCGATCTCGCCGACGCAGCGCATGCCGTACTTCTCGAGGTAGGCCCGGATCGCTTCCTGCGCTTCCCGCCCGCCCGCGAGCTTCGCCAGCTCGTCCAGGAAGGCGTCGTCCTCGGAACGCTCGTCCCCGACCTGCTGCAGGAACCCCACGACGGGCGGATGCGGGCGGATCACGTCCGCGACGTCCAGCAGCGCCAGCCCCATCTCAGAGGTGACGTTGCCGGGGGCGGACAGCGTAAGCGTGTCGGCCACGTTCTTCTCGCCCAGCCACGCCTCGAGCTGCTCATTGAGCCACCAGGTGGCCTGCATCCCCGCCATGATCGCCTGGTGGCTCAGCGGATCCCCGAGGACTCGCTTGTGCTCCTCGAAGGCCTCGAGCAGAAAGTCGAACAGCGCCGGCCCGGACTTCGTCTGAATGTCGCGCCCGAGGGCGGCGATCGAGACCCGGCTGCGCTCGATCAGCTCGGCGACGATCGCCGGATCGGTCTCGATCTGCGCGGGCGCCCCCCAGACCGGCGGCCCACCGGAGTGGGGCGGGGCCGGGTCTGGGAGCGTGGGGAGGAAGTCGCCGCGTTCCAGGATCGTCTGCAGCGCGTCCCCGATCAGCGGATCGCCTCTTCCCAGGACCTCCAGGAGCCCCACCCGAGCGCTCGGGGAGGCGAGTCGCCCGGTGACGTCGACGAACAGCCTGCCCCCGGCCTCATGCATCGGCACCATGGCCGTCAGCTGCCACACGGAGATCCCCAGGGGCCTCATCGCCTCGGTCATCATCTGGCCATGACCGACTGAGACGTACACGTGGTTCTCTCGGTCGGCGGCGGCGGGAATCGGGAACAGGGTCGTGATCGGCCGGCTCTGGACGATCCAGAAGTCGTCCCCGGCCAGGCACCATTCGATGTCCTGCGGGTGGCCGAAACGCGCTTCGATCCGCCGCCCCAGCTGCACCAGCTGCGCGGCCTGCGCGTCGGTGAGCGCCGGCTGCGCCTGCTGCGCCGGCGCGACCGCCACTTCTTCCGTCCCGCCCGTCGGTGAGGCGTGGATGGCGCGCCGCTTGGTGGCGACCGCCCTCCCGATGACCTTGCCGTCCCGCACCTTGAAGGTGTCCGCGTTCACCCGGCCGGAGACCAGCGCCTCACCGAGACCGAAGCTCGCCTCGACCGAGGCAACCTTCCGGCTGCAGGTGACGGGGTCGGCCGTGAACAGGATCCCGGCCGCCTGGGGGAGGACCATCTGCTGCACGACCACGGCCATCTGGACCTTGCGGTGGTCGAACCCGTTTCGCAGGCGGTAGGTCACGGCCCGTTCGCTGAACAGCGAGGCCCAGCACCGGCGCACGTGCTGGAGGACGGCCCCCGGGCCCACGACGTTCAGGTAGGAGTCGTACTGGCCCGCGAAGGAGGCGCTCGGCAGGTCCTCCGCCGTCGCACTCGATCGAACGGCCCAGGCCGCCGGCTCGCCGAGCCGGGCCAGCCCACCCGTAATCGCCAACGCCACATCATCCGGGATCGCGATCCCCTCAACGACCCGGCGGATCTCCGCGCTCAGCGCCCGGATCGCCTCCCCAGCCTCCGGCTCCAGGCGCGAGAGCCGAGCGAGCCGATCATCGATCGACGGCGCTCCCCTAAGGATCCGCTGGAACGCGTCCGTCGTCACGCACACTCCAGGCGGCACGGCGATGCCTTCAACCCGGGAAAGCTCCGCCAGGAGCGCGCCCTTGCCACCCACGAGCGCAACCTGGGTGTGGTCGATCTCCTGGAAAGCCAACACGTAGCCCATCCGCTCACCTCCGTCGGATCTGACCGGGTCAGATTCGCTCGTGGTCATTGGTTCCATCGCGCGGCGGGCGATTATGCGGCATGAATCAGCGTCTCATGAGAGCGCTCTGTTCGGTGTAAACTGGAGGTGGAGAGGCAGGGGGCCTCCGAGTGTTCAGCCGCGGCGACGACGCGTGGTCTGCGTGCCTGGGCCGGCCAGCTGGCAGAGCATGTCGACGGCCTCGTTCGCGGAGCAGCCTTGTTCGCGCACCAGCGAGCGCCAGGTCGTGAAGGCGAGCGCATGCCCGAGCGCGGCGCGCGCGATGCGCCTGGCGCGTCCTCGTTCCGGCCGGCCGATCATCAGCGTCTCGCGGGCCGCCTCCATGTAGTTGAGAAACAAGACGAACTGCTGGCGCACGGCTTCCACCACGTCAAGATCGCGGAGCAGGTTGGCCAGCATCGGTTCGGTCTCGGCGTAGTAGGCGTACATCTCCGTGAGCGCTCTGCCCAAGCGGTCAGCCGGATCGCTCACGGCTGCCCATTCGTTCAGATCGGGCAGCGGGTGCTGCGCCATCCACTGTCCGGAGCACGCGACGAACAGGGCCGCCTCGTCCGGGAAGTGGCGGTAGAGGGTTGAGCGGCGCACGCCGGCGTGCTGGGCAACGGCGCTCAGCGACGTCCGTGAGGGGCCGAGCGTGCGGTGGAGCTCCACGGCGCTCTCGGCGATGCGCTGCCGGGTGCGCTCCTGCAGCTCCGCGCGGGCTTTCATCCGGTACGGGCGCTTTTCATCGGTCATGGGCGTTCGGTCAAAGCTTGACAGACCGGCCTGATGAACGTATATTGAAGCGACATATCTGTCCATTGAAATGGGGGGACGGCATGAGTGTCAACACAGCCAAGGTCGTCGGACCCGCCGACGGTAAGGCGGGCTTTCTGGGCAGCATCGGAGTGCGCTTCATGCTCGACGGTGCCGAAGCCGGCGATCGCTTCTCGCTGGTGGAACACCCGATGTCGGCCCGGGCGCTCGCCGCGCCCCTGCACCGCCACCACAACGAGGACGAGTACAGCTTCGTCATCGAGGGGCGGATGGGCGCTCTGTTGGGGGACGAGCACCTCGAGGCGGGTCCGGGGGACTTCGTCCACAAACCGCGCGGACAGTGGCACACGTTCTGGAACGCTGGGGAGGAACCCTGCCGAATCCTCGAGATCATCTCCCCGGCAGGCTTCGAGCGCTTCTTCGCTGAGCTGGTCGACCTCGGCGGCGTCGCCCAAACCGGCCCCGAGCAACTCGCCGAGCTCTGCCAGCGATTCGCACTGGACATGAACCCCGACAGCGTGCCGGAGCTCATCCAGCGCTTCGGAGTTCGCTTCCCAGCCGAACCACTCGCCCGGTAGCCCTGGCCCGGCGGACCCGTCGCTCGGTCAAGCTGAGCGGCCCGAGCTACTCGGCTGGGCGCCGCGGGCCCAGCAGCTGGGCACAGAAGAGGTCGGCCAGCCATTGCTCGTAGCGCTCCGCCGACCAGCCCCGCTCGCCGGCCAACAGCGAGTAGAGGGTCGGATGGTTCAGCGCCCACAGGATGTCGGTCGCGCTGGCTGCGTCGAGACCGGGGGCGAGGGCGCGCTTGCCGGCGATCGATCGCACGATCGCGTGCTGGTTGTCGTGGAACTCGGTTTGGATCCGCGCCCACAGCTCGGCGATCTCGGGGTCGGAGGACGCGGCGTCGCGGATCACCTCCAGGATCGTGCCGGCGCGCGTCTTGACGATCAGCGAGTTGCGGGCATTGAGGCGCAGCTGGCGCTCCGGGTCGGGCTCCTCAAGGACCGCCTGGTACCAGGGCTGCTCCCCGACGGGGATGGTGTCCTGCTCGCCCCTCAGGACCAGGTGCCAGAGCGCGCGCAGCAGACCGCGCTTGGTCTCGAACACCAGGTAGACGGTCTTCAGCGACACGCCGCCGGCGGATCCGATCGCCGCCATCGAGGTCGCCGCATACCCATCGCGCTCGAACAGCTCCTTCGCGGCGTCGAGGGGATCTGCCGACGTGTGCGGGCGGCCTGCTCGCGCCGCAACGGCGAGTCGTATCCACGCGTTCGCTTGACGGGTTCGGCCATTCAGCTACTCTATCGGTCTAATCACTACATCAACAGTGTAGTCAATTGAGAGGAGAGCCGATGCCCACGCTTCAGTTCGAGCACGCGATCAAGGACTTCGAGTTGTGGAAGGCGGCGTTCGACCGCGACCCGATCGACCGCCGTGGTCTCGGTGTCCGCCGCCACCGCGTGTACCGCCCCCTCGACGATCCCCACTACGTCGTCGGAGAGCTCGAGTTCGACACCACGGCCGAAGCCCACGCCTGCGCGGACGCCTTGCACGAACTGTGGAAGTCGCGGCTGGCCGCGCCGGCCTTGCTGGGGGCCCCGCAGCTGAGGATCGTCGAAGCGGTCGAGGACCGGGCCTACTGACCTTGCGCCTACGGTCCCCGCTGGAGTTGCGTCGAGCACTGGCGGTCGCATTGGTCGCCCTAGGGTCTGGATAGGACAAGGCCGCAGACGCGCTCAACGCCAGCGCTCCGTTGTGATCGCCCACAGCCCCAAGTTCATCGCCCCCTGGCCGGCTCGATGAAGCGCGGCTAGCGTTCAAGAAGATGCTCACCTACGCAAACCACGTCGGGCTGTACTCCGAGCAGATCGCGCCGACGGGCGAGCAGCTCGGCAACTTCTCCCAGGCGTTCATGCAGCTGGTGCTGATCAGCGCCGCCTCCAACCTCGACCGCCAGCTCGGGTGAGCGCCATGGCTCTCGCGTCGCTGCCACCCCAGACGCTCATCGTCTTTGGCGCGTCCGGCGATCTGGCCCGCCGCAAGCTGTTCCCGGCTCTCTATGACCTCGCCTACGAGGGCCTCCTACCGGAGCGCTATGCGATCGTCGGCTCGGGTGGGAGCCGCATCGCCGATGGCGACTTCCGCGACCGGGCGCGCGGCGGGGTCGAGCAGTTCTCCCGACACCGGCTGGACGACGGACGCTGGCAGGCGTTCGCACGAGCGCTTTCCTACATCTCCGCACCGCTCGACGAGCCGCACGCCTTCGCGGCTCTCCGGGAGCGCCTCGTCAGCCTCGACGCCCAGATCGGGGCCGGGGGCCGGCGGCTGTTCTACTGTGCCACGCCCCCTTCGGCCTTCCCGACGATCGTCCAGCGGATCGGTGAGGCGGGCATCGGGGAACAGGCGGGGATCGTGGTCGAGAAGCCAATCGGGCACGACCTGGCCAGCTCGCGCGCGCTCGATCGCATCACACGCGAGGTCTTCGACGAGCCGCAGGTGTTCCGGATCGACCATTACCTCGGCAAGGAGGCGGTGCAGAACATCCTCGTCTTCCGGTTCGCAAACTCGATGGTCGACCGGGCTTGGTGCAGCGAGGTGGTGGACCACGTCCAGATCACCGTCGCCGAATCAGGCGGCATCGAGCAGCGCGGCCGCTACTACGAGGAGTCCGGCGCGCTGCGCGACATGGTCCAGAACCACCTGCTCCAGGTGCTCTCGTTCGTGGCGATGGAGCCGCCCGACTCGCTCGCGCCGGAGGACGTGCGCGATCGCAAGGTGGAGCTGCTCGAGGCCGTGCGACCGCTCTCCGCGGACGATGTCGTCAAGGGCCAGTACACCGCCGGCGTGGTCGCGGGGCGGGAGGTGCCGGGATATCGTGATGAGGAGCGGATCGCTCCTGGGTCGACCGTTGAGACGTTCGTGGGGCTACGCGTCTGGATCGACAACCCGCGCTGGAAGGACGTTCCGTTCTTCCTGCGAACGGGCAAGCGCCTGCCCCGCCGCACGACAGAGGTGGCGATCGTCCTGCGCGAGCCACAGCGGAGGCTGTTCGAGGACGCCGGCATTGCGCGCCTTCCCGCACACCATCTGGCTCTGCGCATCCAGCCCGATGAGGGCATCTCCCTGGTCTTCAGGGCCAAGGAGCCCGGTCCCGGCATGGCGCTCGACGTCGTGCCGATGGACTTCTCCTACGGGAGTTCGTTCAAGACCCAGTCCGCAGAAGCCTACGAGCGCCTCCTGTATGACGCGATGGCCGGCGATCAGACGCTCTTCCTGCGTGAGGATGCGGTCGAACGGTCATGGCAGATCGTGGCCCCCATCCTCGACGCTTCCGGGATCGTGCACCCTTACGCCGCGGGCACCTGGGGCCCGCGCGTCGCAGACGACCTGATCGCGCCGCGCGCATGGCAGCTGGCCTAGCCCTCTGGCCCGATCCAGCGCCATGGTTCAGTCGCGCGGCCCGCGTTGCCAGACGCCGATGACGTTCCCCGCCGGGTCGCGGAACGTCGCCACCCATAGATCTCCTCCGGATAGGGGCGGCGACCACTCCGTCGCGTCACGGTCCGCGCGTGAGACAGCAACATGAGCCACTAGACGGCAGCTGCGAACTCGCCACGGACGGTGGGCAGCGGGATCGTGGCGCGCAGCGCGGCCGTTGTGGCCGCCAGGCTTCCGCCGATTAGCTCGATCCGCGCCCGCAGGATCGTGAGCTGCTCGGGGGCGATCTGCCGCCTGGAGCCCTGCACGTCGATCACGAGGTCGCCTGCCTCGCCAACTCGCACGGAGAGCTCCCGCGCAGCGCCGACCGCCTCGAGCGTCTCCTCCACGGCCCGGTAGATCATCGTCTCGGCATCGGCGTGGAGGCTCTGCGCGCCCACCAGGGCGACGCTGACCTTCCCGAAGCCGTTGGCCCGCGCACCGTCGACGAGTTCTTCGAGCGCCACCTGCAGGCCAAGTCGGAGCACAGGCGGCTGCAGGCTGACCGCGAGCGAGCGAAGTGACTTCAGGGTCGAATCGAGATTCGAGCGCAACGCCCCCACCTTCATCCCCGACAGACTGGAGCCCAGCTCCCGCTCGAGGGATCCCAGGCCCATGAGCACGGCGGCGAGCACCTGCGCGGCCTCGTTATGGAGCTCATGTGCCACCTGGCCGCGTTCGGCTTCCAGTCGAGCCAGAACCTCACGCAGCTGACCGCCCCGCTCAGCCAACCGAAGCTGGGCCTCCTCGAGCTCGCCGGAAATCACGGCTCGTTCGTGCTCAATCGCCACCAGTCGCCGGTTCTCTGCCGCCACCGCCGCCTGAGATGCGAGGATCGCCAGGGTCGCCCGGTCCTCATCGCTCAGGAGTCTCGACCCACTCAGCACGAGGGTTCCGTAACGGATCCCATGCAACTCGATCGGGACGCGTTCCTGGTCGTCCTCAACGGTTCCAGACTCGACGGTCGGCGCACCCGACAGCTCAACCCGGGCGCCGCGCGAAGCGCCGACCTCTCGCGCTCGCTGCGCGAGCGTGTCCGCAAGGCCGTCGGCACCATCGAGATGAGCCAGCGCCAGACCTGACTTCAGCAGCAGATGCTGCCGCGCCTGGGCGTCCCGCATTCGGTCACCAAACCGCCCTGCGACAGCACCGATCCCAAGGTAAGCGACGGCCGCTGCGTATAGGCCCACCGTGCCCGAACGCACGTCGAGCGCCAGCACCCCAACGAGCCCGAGCGCCAGGATCCCGGCGGCGACACCGACCAGCAGCCCGAACTCCAGGGCCACCAGCGCAATCGGGACGACGGCAAGCAGGGCGATCACGTCCGCAGAGTCAGCGCTGGTCTGACGCAACGCAAGCACGGCTACGAACATCGCCACGGCAGCCAGCAACACCACCCGGCGCTGCTCGACCGTCCGACGAATCGGGAACGAAGACACCGCATCGGCAACCTCAGCGGTCCTAACGCGCCGCACTGCCCACCTCCGGAAGTAATCGAAGAACTCCGACATCGCGTAATCCCAGCAGCCTGGCGGCCGCCAGGCATCAGCCACAACCACCCAACCGAACCGGTAGTTCGCCGTCGGGCACTGCGCTGCTCCGCTTCAGCCTTCCCGCTCCCAGCGAATCCTTCGCCAAAACCGACAGCGGAGAGCCGGACGGGAGAGAACATTCACCGGAGGGCTTATCGGCGGCGGGCCGTTCCGAGGACGTGCGTCGCGACCGGGATCACGATCGGAATCGGCGCCACCCACATCCTTCGCTCGTGCTCGATCTCAAATCCGGCGGCCTCGATCGCCGCGGGGGTGTCACGAGCCGTGTGGCAGCCGCCGAACGCCTTGGGCCAGAAGACGCGGTCAACGAAGTGTTGGGTGCGTGCAATCCGTGGGTCGTGCGAGAGCACGTGCTCGTAGAAGCGCAGCTCGCCACCAGGGCGCAGCACGCGCCGCAGCTCCGCCAGAGCCGCGGCCTGGTCAGGAACGGAACACAGCATCAGGCTGGCAACGGCGGCATCGCAGCAGCCGTCCTCGACCGGTAGCTGCTCCGCGACCCCGTCGAGCACCTTGATCATCACCGCTGCCCGCGAGGCCGCGACTATCGCCCTCTCGCGCAGGAACGGCTCGGGCTCGACGGCGATCACCTCGCTGACCCCAGGCGGATAATGCTGGAAGTTCGTGCCGGCGCCAGCGCCGACCTCCAGCACACGGCCGGAGAGCCCGCTCAGCAGCTCACGTCGATGCTCGTCCATCTGGGCCGTCTCATGCTGCGTCAACAGCGCATAGAAGCGGGCAAAGAGCGGATGATGCACCTGTCTGGGCCGGACCACCGCTCAGCCGTTCCCACAGTTCACGCAATCCCTACCGGCCATCCGTGCATTATCCCCGACGCGAGATCCCTCCCGGCCTGACGCGAGAGCATTGCGCCGGAGTGGTTGTCGGCTGACTGACCGGGGGACGGCATTCAACTACTCATCGCACAACAGCCGGCGCGTGTATCCAGCGAGCCCATCCCGAAGCGATTGTCGCGCCGGCAATGTGCGAGCAGCCGATAGTCGGGGCAACCGCAGCGATCGCCTCCCGAGGATGCGTAATAACCCCCCACGGCGGTGGGACGAGGTGCCGATGTCGGCGAGCGGTGCGGCGAGGATCATGGTGACCGTTTCCGTTGTATCTCGATCAGGCGAGGTGAACCGTGGCTCTGGAGGTCGGTGACAAGGTCGAGGAGCAGGCACGCTCGACGGAGCGTGCGACCAGAACAGGGACGATCGAAGAGGTGGTTCATGGTGATCCCTCACCGCGCTACCGGATTCGCTGGGACGACGGACACGAAAGCGTGTACACCCCCGCCGCCGGCTCTCTGCACAGGGTGGCGGCCGCGACGAAGCCAAAATGACTGCGCGGCAGCCCGCGCGGTGACGCCGACGCGGCTTGGACGGCTCTCCGGAGTTCACGGATGGCCCTGACCTCCTCGACGGGTGAGCTTTTGGCGCTTGGGGCGCCGATCGTCCTGCGCGACGGCTCCCACGTCCGCCTGCGACAGGGCCACAGCTCCGACCGGCAGCTGCTGCTGCGCGGCTTTGAGCGCCTGAGCCCCGAATCCCGCTACCGGCGCTTCCTGGCCGCGATGCCGGAGCTGAGCGAGGAGAAGGTGCGCTACCTCACCGAGATCGACCACCACGACCACGAGGCCATCATCGCGCTCGATGAGAGAACCGGCGAGGGGATCGGAATTGCGCGGTACGTGCGCGACCCACAGCGCCCAGGCGTGGCGGAGGTTGCCGTGACCGTGATCGATGACTGGCAGGGACGCGGCCTCGGCACGCTGCTGCTCGAGGTGCTGAGCGCCCGCGCGCGCGAGGAGGGCATTACGACCTTCACGGCGCTGATGCTCGCCACCAACCAGGAGATGATGGATCTGTTCGAGGCCCTCGGCCCGGTGCGGATCGTCGATCGCGAGGTTGGCACCGTCGAGATCGAGATGCCGAACCCGAAGCTCGGACTCTCGCCCGTTCTCAAGAAGTTGCTGCGAGTGGTCGCCCGTGACGTTCGGGGGCGCCGAGTTGCGGGATCGTGATCCGCGGATTATGCGCGCGGGGCGAGACCATCACGTCCGCTCGTCCGGCCACCCAGTTCACGAGCACGGATCGCACGCTGCACGTCGGTGATCGAAAGGAGCCCGACCGGGCGGCCGGCGCGGTCGATCACGGCAGCGCGACCGACGTGCGCAAACGCCGGCTCCCCGAGGAGGTGGGCGACGTCCTCCTGCTCGCCGACGAGCAGGGCTTTGTCACGCTCGGCGAGCTCGCCTGTCGTCTCGAGGCGCCAGCGTGAACGCGATGTGCGCTCGAGCTGCTTGATGCTCAGGACTCCGATCGCGCGCCCGTCCCGATCGATGACCGGAAACGCGGTGTACCGGTAGCGAGCGAACTGCTCCTGTGCGTCAACGAGCGTCGCGTCCTCGGAAATGCTGACCGCCGGATGGGACATGAGGTCTCCTGCGAGGACGCCCGTGAATTCGGTGAGAACCTCCTGCTGGAGCCGCTCGGCGTTGGCGGCGGCCACCAGGAACATGCCGATCAGAGCGATCCACAGACCTCCGAACGCTCCTTCGAAGGTGATCACCAGGCCGAGGGTGACCATCAAATAGCCGAACACGCGCCCGAGGCCGGCGGCGCTCTCGGTGGCTCGTGAGATGTCGCCACCGCGCCGCCAGAGCAAGGCCCGGGCGATGCGGCCACCGTCGAGCGGGAAGGCCGGGATCAGGTTGAAGGCCAGGATCAGCCCATTGACCTCGGTCTCGTAGACGATCAGCGCGTGCAGCCACGACGGTGCGGAGCTCGGCAGCAGGAGCCATACCATGCCGAACACCGCCGCCACGACAGCGGTCACGGCTGGGCCGGCGAGCGCGAAGGCCAGCTCGTCGCCCGGCGCCCTCGGCTGACCCCTCATCCGGGATACGCCGCCCAGCAGCCAGAGATCGATCTCCTCGATCTGGACGCCGCCTCGGCGGGCGACCAGCGCATGTCCGAACTCGTGCGCAAGGATGCTCGCGAACAGCAACAGCACGCTCGCGAGTCCCAACCCGTAGGACGCCGTCGGTGTGATCCCCTTCACCTCGACCGGGTAGTAGCCGGCGCCGAGCGACCAGGTGATGAGGGCAACGATCACCACCCACCAGGGGCTGATGCCGACGGGAATACCGGCAATCCGAGCGACTTTCAGGCTGCGACCCGGCATGCCTTGAGCGTCCCGTCTCCCGATGCCTTTGGCATCGGTGATTTTCCGCTCCTTCGCGTACCGTCGAGCCCTGGACGCCCTCAAGGCAGTCGCCTGAACGGGGTTCCCTGACCCAGCGGAAACCCCCGGCCGCAGGCGCAGAGACGACGTCATCTTGTCGGATTTCGAGAGCCGTTCTTGGCGCCCGGTCAGCTTGTGGGCGGCGGGGGCAGGCCGAGCTGCCGCCGGATGGTCTTGACGGCCTGCTCGACCGGCCTGTTGGCGGCGTTCAGCCGCCGCTCGTAGGCGTGCAGCCGAGGGAAGGTCGTGGATGCCGCTGCGATGGTCGTGAGCCTTGCGCGAGCCTGGTTGACGCGGTCCAGCTCGTGCGCGGTCCGCTCCGCCTGGGACGGGAACGCGATTCGCAGCAGGCGGCGGTCGAACAATCGCTCAGTCGCCGCGGCGTCACGCAGATCTGCCTTCGCTCGAGCGAGGTCGTGCCGGTCGTGCCCCTCCAACCGGTCGAAGTCCGCATTCAGCCGCCGGTTTCCGGCAGCTGCGATCACCAGATACCGAGCCGCCGGAGCGCGTCGCGGCGAGCCGATCGCGAGTGCGCTCATCGCGACCGTCCGAGAGGCGGATTCCTGCGCCGATGCGGGAAGCCGATCAGCCGCGCATCCAGCACCAAGCAGTGCGGTGCAACCCAGCACAGCAGCGGCGGCGCCTCGGTGGGTCTGGCCACACGTGGCCATGACTCCATCGTAACCGGCACAGCTTTAGCCAACATTGGCACCTCGGGAAGGTATTTTGCCGGCCGGGGTCTCTACGAGCAGCCGTCCACGATTTCAGGGAGGGACATGCTCCGCATCACCAATATTCCTCAGGCACGTCGCGGGCGCTTCGCGGCGCTGCTGGTCCCGGCGGTTGCCGGTTTCGCGACCGCCGCGCTAATCGGAGTCGCAGTCGCAAGGACCTTCACCCTGGAGGTCGCCAAGAACGCCACAGTCACGAACACGATGGGTATGACCACACACGAGAGCATCGTGGTGAATTCTCGTAGCCATGCCGTCTACGACCTGACTGGCGACAGCAAGCAGCACCCGGAATGCACCAGGGCAAATGGCTGCTTCCGGTTCTGGCCGCCGGTCACAGTCTCCTCCGCAAAGCAGCTGAGCAAGGCACCAGGAATCAAGGGGAAGCTCGGTATCTGGCACCGCAACGGGTTCCTACAGGTCACCCTCGCCGGTCACCCCCTGTACCGATTTGCTCCCGACAGTCAAAAGAATGCGGCGAGGGGCGAAGGGATCCGCGGGTTCGGCGGCACCTGGCACGTGTTGCGACCGGCTGGATCAGGATCAGGGAGTACCACGATGACAACGAGCGGCACAACGAGCACCAGCACGACGACCACCTGCCTGTATCCGCCGTGCTAGTCAGGCCGCTCGGGTGCTGCGCTTTCGGGCCAGGCCGGGCGAGCCGGCACCGGCCCAAGCTAGGATCGCAGGGTCTCGCGCGCGCTTGGGGGCAATCCTGATCGGCGCCGTCCTCACTTCGGTCATCCGGGCGCCAGCACGGTCAGCGCAGCCAGCGGCGACGTCACGGCCACCACGCGGTACGTGGCGGACGCCTCCGCCCTGTTCAAATCGGTGATCGCGGCGAAGAGGCAGGAGACGAAGTCGCGTGCGCCTGTCGGGAACAATGTGCACCCATCTCGAATCAGCCGTGTTCAACCGCCCGCTTCAGCTCGGCGGCACGCGATCTCACGAGCGTTCCACGTAACAGGTCGACCAACGGCCCACGAATCACCATTCCAAGCATCCGGCCAAGGTCGACCTCGAGCTCATACGTTGCCCGCGTGCGGCCGCTACCCAGATCCTCAAGCCTCCAGCTGCCGTCAACCGACTTGAGCTCCCCTTTCTCCTGGCGCCAGGTGAGCAGGGTGGGGCCGTCGTAGGTGAAGCGTACGGTCGACTTGACCGTACGGACCTTGGCATCCGACTCGCTCTCGCAAAGCGTCACATGACCTTGATCGTCACGGTCGAGCGCCCGCAGCGCTTTCAGTCCGCCCTGCCACTCGGGCGCCCGCTCGACGTCCTCGACCAACGCCCACACCCGATCGATCGACGCATCAATCTCAGCGCTCGAGCTTCCAGCGATTGTTCCCACCCGCCTAGCGTCGCACAAACGACAGCCCCACGACGGGCTATTGCACGGCGAGCGCTTCCGACGATCGCTCCCGCGTGGGGGCCAGCGCGGGCGGTGAGCCGAGGGCGCTCACTCATCCGACTGGACGTTCGTGCTGCTGGGCGCCCGGGCGCAAAGTGGCGTCTCGGCGACGGCTAGGTTACGGTGCGGCGATGGGCGCGCGCACGGACTACTCATCGGGGACCTTCTGCTGGGCTGATCTCGCCACGCCGGACGTTCAGAGCGCGAAGGCCTTTTATGGCGGCGTGCTCGGCTGGGAGTTCGAGGGCATGAATTCTGGCGATGCGCCGGACTACGTCATCGCCCGCCGCTATGGCGCGCGGGTGGCCGCGCTTCACGAGGCCACCGATCAACCTCCGCATTGGAACAACTACGTCGCCGTCGAGGACGCTGACTTGGTGGCCCACCGGGCGCAAGAACTCGGCGGGACCGTCTTTGCGGGTCCGTTCGATGTTTCCTCAGCGGGTCGCATGGCAGCTATCTCGGATCCTCAGGGGGCGATGGTCATCGCATGGAAGCCGGCGGAGCTGGTGGGCGCCGAGGTGGTCAACGAGCCGGGCGCGATGACTTGGAACGATCTCCTGACCAGCGATGTGGAGGGCGCGCGCGAGTTCTACTCGGCTCTCTTTGGCTGGAGCGTTACCCCTGTTCCCGAGAGCGGCGGCCGCTATTGGGTTATCAAGGGTCCCGACGGTTCCAACGGCGGGATGATGCCGTTGCCTACGGAGGACATCCCACCTTTCTGGCAGCCCTATTTCGCGGTCGAGTCCCTCGAGACTGCCCAGGCGAAGGTGCACGATTTGGGGGGTCGGCTACTTACAGAGCCTATGGCGGTGCCCAGCGGGGCCTTCGTCGCCGTGCTCGACCCTCAGGGCGCGGCTTTCTCCCTGTTGGCCGGCGACCTCGAGCCCTGACGGCTCCCGCAGGACTCGCTCGTATCGGCGCGTGAGTCCATGAGCAGCGACGGACTTCAATCCGAGTAGGAGGATCGTGATGGCCCATTACCGAGCATCGATCGAGGTCCGGCGGCCCCGCGAGGAGGTGTTTGCCTATCTGAGTGATTTCTCGACCACCCGGGAGTGGGATCCGGGGGTGGTCGAGGCGGAGCGTCTGAGCGGTG
>DASVYO010000025.1:0-1673 GCA_036392135.1 Solirubrobacteraceae bacterium | reverse complement strand
CCACGCGCGCGCGGCGCTGCGTCTGGCCGCCTGCCGCCGGACCGCGGTCGAGGCCGGGGCGGCGGCCCTCGCCGGGCTGGCCGGGGTGATCGGCGGCGCCCGTCTCGATGAGGAGCTTCTGAGCCGCACCGGGTCCTCGGGGACGGCCACCGCCCCACCGCTGGACCAGTGGTCGGAGACCACCCCGGAGTTCGTTGCGGCGATCACGCTGCTGTGGGTCGGAGAGCTCGAACGCGCTCGGCCGGTGATCGAAGGCGCGCTGCGGACCGCCGTAGATCGCGATGAGACCGCGCTGGCCATGCACGCGCGCGCGTACCTGAGCTCGATTGCCACCGGTCTCGGGGAACTGGAGCTGGGGTTCGCCCATGCGCAGGAGTACCTGAAGCTGGCCCGCGAGGCGGGGCAGGAGGCCCAGCGGGGGGCGGCTCTGTGGCCCATCGCAGTCGCGGCGGCGTGGCTCGGCGATGAGGACGGGGCGCGCGCCGCCGCCCAGGACGGGTTGGCGATCGCCCGCGACAGCGGTTACCGGTTGTATGAGATCGGCATCCTCGGGGCGCTCGGCCTGCTCGAGCTGTCGCTCGAGCGTCCCGCGGCCGCCGTGGCCGCGCTCGCCCGGGGCCGTGAGCTGGCCGGCGCGTTTGGCGTGCGCGCGCTGGGCCGGATCTCTCTGCTGCCTGAGTCGGTCGAGGCGCTCACGCTGACCGGGCAGGTCGAGGAGGCGGCCGAGCTGGCCCGTGAGCTGGACCGGCGTGCCCGGCGGCTGGGCTCGCCGTGGGCGCTCGCACTGTCGCATCGCTGCGCAGGTCTCCTGGCCGAGACCGCCGGCGACCCCGATCGGGCGATCGCGGCCTTCCGGGCCGCTCTGGCCGAGCACGACCGCCAGGACCGAGCGCCCGAGCGGGCGCGCACCCAGCTGCTGCTCGGTAGCGTGCTGCGCCGCCAGCGCCAAAAGCGGGATGCGCGTGAGGTGCTGGAGAGTGCCGCGGCCGGCTTCGAGCAGATCGGAGCCGGGCTGTGGGCACTCAGGGCCAGACGCGAGCTGAATCGGATCGGGGGGCGCACGGGCAGCCCCGCCGGCCGGCTGAGCGGCACCGAGAGAAGCATCGCCGACCTGGTCGCGGCCGGCCGGACCAACCATGAGGTCGGAGCCGCGCTGCACCTGAGCGCGCGCACCGTCGAGTGGAACCTCTCCAAGATCTACCGCAAGCTCGGGGTTCGGGGACGGACCGAGCTGGCCGCGATCCTGCCGCCTCGGCGCCCCGACGCTTGAGCGGGCCCAGCGGTCGGCCGGGCGTCCGCCGAAACCCGGGGTTTCCCCCGGTTGATCACGGCCACCAGCGCGCCTACCGTCGCACCGATGCCGATCTACCTGGTTGAGCGCTATCTGGCCGGCATCGACCGTGAGCAGCTGAGCGCGCTGCCCGAGCGCCTCGCGGCGGCGGCCAGGCAGCTGCGGGCCGGCGGCGTCGACGTCGCCTACCTCGATTCGACCTTCCTGCCCGAGGATGAATACTGCTTCTGCCGGTTTGAGTCGCCCTCGGCCCACGCGACCGAGCTCGCCAACCGGATCGCCGGGATCCCGTACGCGCGGATCAGCGCCGCCGTGAGCCTGGACCCGGGAGCGCCGGGGCCCGATGCCCCTTAACGAAAGTCGCCCGCTTTATGGGCGGGCG
>DASVYO010000024.1:0-22154 GCA_036392135.1 Solirubrobacteraceae bacterium | reverse complement strand
ATCTGGGTGCTCGAGCGGCGAACCCCCGGGCGCGTGTGCACCCGGGTCCGGGCCGGCGTGCCGGAGGACGGGGCGGCGGGCGGAGTTGCCGTCGCCGGAGGAGCCGCCGCCGGGGCCGGGCTGACCGCAGCCACCGGGGCGACAGCCGGGACCGCCGGGGTCGGAGTGACGGGGACCGACTGCTTCTTGGCCTGGCCAGGGGGAACCTTGTTGGCCGCGGTGGTGACCGTGCTCACGCCGGTGGCCGGCGGCGGGTTTGGGGCGGTGGAGGTGCTGGTGGGCGCCAGGCCGCTGGGCGCGGTCACCAGGAGGCGAGCCTGCTTCTTGGACTGCCCGGGCGGCACGTGGCCAGCCGGCGGGGAGGGGACAGCGGGGACGGCCGTCGGGGCGGGGCCGGCCGGTGGGGGGGAGGGGGCGGCCGCCGGGGCGCCGATCGCCTTGCCGACCTGGCCGGGCGGGGTGGCCAGGTGCTTGCCCTGGCTCGTTGCCACCGGGGCGAGGATCAGCCCCAGCGTGACCAGCCCTGCGCCGGCGAGCCGCCGGGCTAGCGGGCGTTCACGCATCCGAGACCAGTACCTTGACCTCACGGCGCTTGCGGAGCTCGATCACGGTTCCGTTCGGCTCGACGCTCAGCTCCAGCTGATCGGTCAGTGCCGCCATGAAGGCGAAGCCGCGGCCGCCCTCCTCGGTGGCCATGTCCCGCCGGCGACGCGGGGGCACGAACGGCCCGCAATCGGACACGAGGCAGACGAGCTCGTCGCCCTCGGCCTCGATGGTCAACCCGATGGTCCCGTCGGCGCTGGGGCTGCCGTGGCGGATCGCGTTCGTCACCGCCTCGTTGACGGCAAAAACCAGCTCGTAGCACGCCTTGCGTTCGAGGCCGAAGCGGGTGCCCGCGGCGGCGACCTCATCCCGCGCGCGCCGCAGCTCAGAGGATTCAGCGGGCAGCCGGAGCTGCGCCAGGGCGACGGACTCCGCCAGCCCGCGTCCGGGTTCAGCCAGCGTGTGCCAGGGCGGCAAAAGCATCTTCGTCGGAACGGTGGAGCGGAATGACGCTCTCGAGGCCGACGGTGGCGAAGATGTTCCGCACATCCTCGTTGTTGCAGACCACCATGAGCGTTCCGCCGGTGTCGCGCAGGCGCTTGAGCGCGGCCACCAGGACCCCGATCGCTGTGGAGTCGATGAAACCCACCGCGGAGAGATCGATGATCAGCTTCCGGTCGCCCGCCTCGACGCGACCCACGATCCGCTGCTTCAGTTCTGGAGCAACGTCGAAATCGACGTCACCGCTGATTCGCAGCACGCGGATGCCATCCTCGGTCACATCCTCGCTGACTTCAAGAAAGCCCATCAAACTCCAATCTCTACCTCGAGGCAGTTCTCCTCATCCGTGAGACCAGTCGACCGTCCGGTCTCGGATCGTACCTCCGCTGCCGGTTCTATCGACATATGTACGAGAACGCTTTAGTGGACATTCCGCTTGTGCCGATGGATCAGAAAACCAGTTAATCGGCCGTTCATCCTCACTCGGCGTCTGGCCGGCTGAGGCGCTCCACCCACCACTCGATCGTATCGGTCATCGTCTGACGAAGCGGCACCACCGGCTCCCAGCCGGTGTCGCTGCGCAGGCGGGCCTGATCTCCGCGCAGGTCCATCACCTCGTGGGCCCGCACCCGGCCCGGATCGACGATGTGCTCGACCTCGATCGGGGCGATCACCTCCGACAGCAGGGCAACCTGCTCGGCGGCGGACACTGAATGGCCCGAGCAGACGTTGTAGCTGCCCCGCGTTCCCAGGTCGGCCAGCCGCCGGTAGGCCTCGACGACGTCGCGAACGTCGGTGAAGTCGCGGCGGGTATCCGGATTGCCGGTGACGATCCGAAGCCGGGCTACGCCAGCGCGCCGGCCCTCGGCGGCCTGCTTGGCCAGTGAGGAGAGCAGGAAGATCGGCCGCTGGCCAGGGCCGGAGTGGCTGAACGGACGGGCTATGACCAGGTCCAGGTCATAGGCCTGGGCGTAGACCGAGGCCAGCATCTCGCCCGCCGCCTTGGAGACCGCGTACGGGTTGGCGGGATGGATGGGCGCCGACTCGGGGATGGGGAGCGTCTCGGGCACCCCGTACACCTCGCAGCTGCTCACCCAGACCACGCGTGCCGAGGGAGAGTCACGCCGGATCGCCTCGAGCAGATTCGCGGCGCTCGAGGTGTTCTTGGTCAGGGTCTGGGCGGGCGCGTCCCAGGAGCGCCCGACCGAGCTGAGTGCCGCCAGGTGGTAGATGACCTCGGGGCGGGTGGCGGCGACGGCGGCGCGCACCGCGTCGGCGTCGCCCAGATCAACGGCGAGCTTCCGTGCCGCGGGCGCAGGGCTGGTCCCCCGGCGCGAGAGCGCGGTCACCTCGTCTCCGGCGCGCGCGCAGGCGCGCGCGAGCCAGCCGCCGGCGAAACCCGACGCGCCGGTGATCAGGGCTCTCAGCGGAGACCGCCCGCGGGCCGGCGCCGGCTCACGGAGCCGGCTGGACCATCACGGTCTGAGCGAGCGATCCGTGGCCGTTGCTCGAGTAGTCGGCGGGCTGCTCCGGAGGGGCCGGCTCGGGCTCGGCGTTGACGCGTCGCTCGAGCTCACCCAGGACGAGGCCGAAGAGCAGATGCCGCCAGGCGGCCTGCGCGAACGCGATCCGGTTGCCGCGCAGCCTGGGCAGGTCCTTGCGCGCCGGGTGGATGCGATCAGAGACCGCCCCCAACGGCCACAGCGCGAAGTGTTCCGCCATAGCCGCCGCCGGGCCGCGCAGCGGAGCCGGGATCGGCATGGCTGGAGCCAGGTTGGCGTAGATGGCTCCGAACAGCGCGCCGTTGCCGGCGTGGAGGACGAGGCCCAGAGGGAGCCACGCGTCATTGCGGGTCACCGACTTGCCGAGCAGTTCGACGTCGTCGTAGCGACTGTCGAACACGCGCTTGTCGAGCGGCTGCTGCAGGGCCCACACCCAGGCGGCGGCAGCGCCGCAGGCGGCGCCTCTCAGCGTGCGGGTGCGATCAAGGCCCGGGCTCAACGAGATCAACTGTAACGGGCGCGGCTTCCGCGGGTAAGCGAGAGTGAGATGGATCACGATCGGCTGCACAGGCGGGCGCGGGAACAGGGGGCGAATCCGATCGTCTACGCGCTCGTCCGGGCGATCCTGCAGCCCTTCTTCATGGTCTACTTCCGCATGTCCCGGATCGGCCGCGAGCACATCCCGGCCAGCGGTCCCGTGATCGTGGCCGCCAATCACCGCAGCTTCCTGGATCCGTTCGTGATCGCCTGCATGGCGCGCCGCCCGATGTACTACGTGGCCAAGCAGGAGCTCTTCCGGCGGCCCTGGCAGGCCTGGATCCTCAACGCGCTGGGTGCCTTCCCGGTCAATCGGGGCGCCGCCGATGAGGAGATGATCACCACGGCCAAGGCGATCCTGGCCCGCGGCGACATCGTCCTGATCTTCCCCGAGGGCACGCGGATCCGTCCCGGGTCGCTCGGCCACGCCAAGCGAGGCGTGGGCAGGCTGGCCCTCGAGACCGGCGCTCCGGTCGTTCCGGTGGCCGTGATCGGCACCGAGGCCATCCGGCGCGGCTGGCGGATCCGTCCCCACAAGGTGAGGATCCGCGCCGGCCGCGCGCTGCACTTCCCGCAGGTGCCCGAGCCCTCGAGGGCGCTGGCCGCCGCGGTCACGGATCGGATCTGGCCGTGCGTGATGCTGCAGTGGGAGTGGCTCGGCGGGCTGCCACCGGTGCGGCGAGTGGCCGTCATCGGGGCCGGCACGTGGGGCACCAGTCTGGCTGTTTGCCTGGCTCGGGCAGGACTCGAGGTCGACCTGGGCTGCCGGACGCACGAGCAGGCCTTGGCCGTCCAGAGCTCGCGCGAGAACCCGCGCTACCTGCCCGGAGTACGGCTACCTGACGAGGTGCGTGTACTGCGCGCAGCCGAGCTGAAGCCGGAGGGCCACGACCTCGTGTGCCTGGCCGTCCCGGCCCGGGCGCTCCCGGCCGTGCTGGCGGCGCATGGGGGCGCCATCAGCAGCCGGGTCGGGGTGGTCGTGGTGTCCAAGGGCCTGGTCCCCCCGCTGGGCACGCTGCCGGCGGCATTCGCGGCCGAGCGCTGCAACGCCCGCGCTGTGGCTGTGCTGGGCGGCCCCGCCCATGCGGCGGAGATGCTCGCCCACGGCGCGTCGGTCGTGGTGGCCTCACTGGACCGCAGCTTCGCCCGGCAACTGCGTGACGCCCTCCTCGCCGCCAAGCTCGACGTCACCCTGACCAGTGACGTCACCGGCGTCGAGCTGGCCGGCTGCGCCAAGAACGCCGCCGCCCTGGCCGCCGCCGCAGCCTGTGCCGCGGGCCCGAACATTGCCGGCGCGGCCGCCGGCAAGGTGTTCGCCGAAGTCGACGCTCTGGCCACCGCGCGAGGCGGCCGTCCCGAGACCTTCGCCGGGCTGGCCGGCGCCGGCGACCTGGTGGCGACCGTCCTGGCCAGCGAGTCGCGTAACCGGCGCGCCGGTGAGCTGCTCGCCCAGGGAGTCCCGCCGGAGGAGATCAGCGTCGCTCTCGGGCACGCCGCCGAGGCGGTCGACTCGGTGCCGCTGCTGGTCGATTCAGCACGCCGGGTCGGTCTTGATACGCCGGCCCTCGACGCGCTGGCGGCGCTGGTCCAGGGACGGATCGAGCCCGAGCAATGGGCGGCTGCCGTGACGGCGCCCGCCGCCCGAAAGTCGCGCCGCCCCATTCGCGCCGCCTGAGCCGGGTATCTTGACCGTGCGGTGGCCAGCCCGGAACCAATGTCGAAGGCCGAGCTCGATGCTCGCTTCACGGAGCTCTACCGCCGTCATCTGCGCGACGTCTACTCCTACAGTTACTACCGGGTGGGCAACCACCACGACGCGGAGGACCTCACCGAGCAGACGTTCCTGCAGGCCTACCGTCATTTCGAACGAGCCCTGCGTGAGTCACATGGGCGCCCGCTCCGGCCGTGGCTCATACGCATCGCGCATAACCTGGCCGCCAACTTCTACCGTGACCGCTCGCGTAAGCCCGAGTCGGCCATCGAGGATGCCGGGTTGATCTCCGCGCCGCATACGACCGAGTCGCTGGTCGAGGGCCGTGAGGAGCTCAAGAACATCCTCGAAGGCGTCGCCCAGCTGCCCGACGATCGGCGCGAGGCGCTGATCATGCGCTTCGCGCTCGGGATGGATAACCGGGAGATCGCGCGCGCGCTCGGACGCACCGACGGCGCCACCAAGGTGCTGTTGCACCGTGCCGTCCGCCAGCTCGAGACGATGGTGGCCCCCGAGGAGGAGGCGGTCCCGTGAGCGCCGGGGTGACCGATTTCGAGGCCCTGCTGCGCGAGGCTCTCCGGCCCGTCGATCCCCCGGAGGACCTCGCGGCACGACTCGAGGGCACGCTGGTCAGCCTGACCGAGCTCGCCCAGGAGGAGCTCGATGCCTGGGAGCTCTCGGCCATGCGTGATCCGCGCAATTGGGCCCGTCCGGCCGCCGCCGCGGTGGTGGGTGCCGGTGCCGGGACGGCGCTGGTCGTGCTCAGGGTCCGCTCGCGCCATCGCGCCCGGCGCCAGCAGTCGGGCAGCCTGCTCGAGCTGGCCGAGCGGACCGTTCATGATTTCGCCGAGGAGGCCCGGCGGATCGTGTCCGATCGCTGAGCCGGGCCGGCGCCGGCGGCGGCTGATGCCGCGCCCTCGACCGCGCCGCGCCGCAGACAGCGCTGCGGGCGCTGATACCGTCAGCGGACCCCATGGCCGTCTGCTATCGCCATCCCTCGCGCGAGACCGGGGTGTCCTGCTCCTCGTGCGGGCGGCCGATCTGCCCTGACTGCATGACGCCGACGCCGGTCGGGATGCGCTGCCCGGAATGCGCCCGGGACCGAACGCGGGTGCGGACGATGCGCTCGAGCGCCGGCACCCTGAGCGTCACGCAGGCGCTGATCGCGATCAACGTGCTCGTGTTCGTTGCCGAGACCGCCACCGGCACCTCGCTGGGGGGCGCGAGCGCGTTCCATCCCGGCACGCTGTTCGAGAAGGGCGCGCTGGCCGGCCCGTTCATCACCCAGTCGCACGAGTACTGGCGGCTCGTCACGGCCGGCTTTTTGCATGACGGAGTCCTGCACATCGTGTTCAACATGGTCTTCCTGTACTTCATGGGCCAGATGCTCGAGCCGGCGATCGGGAGGCTTAACTTCGCCGTCGTGTACGGCGTCTCGCTGCTGGCCGGCTCCTTCGGCGCCCTGCTCTTCCAGCCGCTCGGTCTGACGATCGGGGCATCGGGGGCCTGCTTCGGTGTTCTCGGGGCCCTGATCGTCGTCGCCCACTACCGCGGCCTGTCGATCTGGCAGAGCGGACTCGGGTTGACGCTGATCATCAACCTGGTGTTCTCGCTCAGCGTGGCCGGCATCTCGATCGGCGGCCATCTCGGCGGGGTCGTCGGCGGCGCCCTCTGTGGCTGGCTGCTGGTCAACGTCGGCGAGCGGCGCCGCATGCCGGGCGCGGCGCTGGTCGGCTGTGCTGCGGTCGCCGCGCTCAGTGTGGCGCTGGCCATCGCGGTGGCCGGCGGCCACGGGCTGACCCCGAACGGGGTCGGCTTCGGTGGCGGCGGCCTCTAGCCTCGCGGTTCAAAGGCTCGTCGGGCGGCCACCTAGAGCTCGACGGTCAGGGCCCGGCCCGGCGTCTCCGGGACCAGTTCGGGGTGCAGGATCGAGGCCAGCAGCTCGAGGCCGTCGACGATCCGCGGGCCCGGGCGTGAGAAGTACGCCGACGCGTCGACGGCGATCACCTCCCCGGCGCCGAGCCCAGCCAGCTGGTCACGGTGCATCTCCGCCTCGCGGTGGGCGATCTCGGCGTCATAACCACAGGGCATGACGATCACGATGTCCGGCTGGCTGGCCGCGACCTCCTCCCAGGTGCGCTCCTCCGAGTTCTCGCCCGCGAATCCGAGCACATCCTCGCCACCGGCAAAGTCGATCAGCTGCGGCGTCCAGTGGCCGGCGGCGAAGGGCGGATCCAGCCATTCGAGCGCCGCCACTCGGGGCCGTCGGGCGTCCTTGACCGCCACGCGGATGCGATCGATGCGGGCCGCGGCGGCCTGAATCAGCTCCACGCCGGCGTCCTTGCGGCCGGTGGCCTGGGCCAGCGTTCGCGCGTCGCCGAGCACCTCGCCGACGGTGTGCGGGTCCAGCGAGATGACCTCCGGCCGGGTGGGAATCTCCTCAGCGATCGCCCGCACGTCGTTGTAGGAGACCGCGCACACCGCGCACAGCGCCTGCGTGACGATCAGATCCGGTGCGAGTTCGTGCAGGGCATCGGCATCGAGTTCGTAGATCGACTCGCCGGCCAGCGTTCGCTCCTTCACCGCGGCGTCGATCTGGGCCGCGTCGAGGCCGGAGGGGAGGACATCCCGAGTGACCTTGGGCAGCGCCAGCGCCGGCGGTGGGAAGTCGCACTCGTGGGTGACCGCGACCAGATCTCCGCCCAGGCCGAGCGCGAACAGCATCTCGGTGGCCGAGGGGACGAGGCTGACGATCCGCATCAGAACGGTTTGGCCTCGCCGGATGGGTGGGATCTGAACACCGAGAGCATCGGACGAGGAGACGATATGGCAGAGCTGCTGGGTGACGAGGCGATCGTCTCAAGGCTACGCCGGTCCGCGTGGGAGCGGGCGGGCGATGAGATCGTCCGGGAGTGGCGCTTTGACGACTTCAGCCAGGCGCTGGCGTTCGTGAATCGCGTGGGCCAGCTGGCCGAGGATGCCAATCACCATCCCGACATCTTTCTGCACGGCTGGAACAAGGTGAGGTTGTCGCTCACCAACCACTCGGCCGGCGGGCTGACCGAGATGGACTTCGTGATGGCCGGCCGATTCGACGAGTTGTCCTGAGCACCCGGCCCGCGGACATCCGCGCGATCGGCCTCGGCGGCCCACCCCGCGCGAGTCCGCGGGAGCCGGCTGCTACCTTTCGCCGCGTCGCTGAATGAACGACGACGACCACTACCGAAGTAGCCACGCGCGGAGTTGGGGCTTCCGCGCGACCCGACCGAGCCGACGCACACAGGGCCGCCGTTGAAGGCCGTGTTCATCATCCTCACCGGGGTGCTGGTGCTCGTCAACGCGTTCTTCGTGATCGCTGAGTACTCGCTGGTCCGCTCTCGCAGGGCTCGGCTGCAGTCGATGGCGGATGAGGGCCGGCGCGGCGCCCGGCTGGCCCTGACCGAAATGGAGCAGATCGGGGACTACATCGCGGCCTGCCAGGTGGGGATCACGATGGCCTCGATCGCGATCGGCGCGCTCGGCGAGCCGGCGATCGCCCATCTCTTCGAGCCTGTCCTGGGCGGCACGGTCGGTCACTCGGCGGCTGTCGCGGTGTCGGTGGTGATCGCCTACCTGCTGATCACCGTCACTCAGAGCATCGTCGGGGAGATCGCCCCCAAGCTCTACACGATCCAGCACGCCGAGGACCTCGCCCGCCGGGTGGCCCGGCCGCTTCGCTTCTTCCGGGTCCTGTTCCACCCCTTCATCGTCGTCCTCAATGCGGCCTCGAACTCGCTGGTGCGCGCCACGGGGACAGATCCCGACGCCGAGCCCGAGGGCGGCACGCCCGACGAGCTCAAGCGCATAATCGCCGACTCTCGCTCCGGGGGTGCTATCGACATCGGGGAGGCCAACATGCTGACCGGCGTTTTCCATCTCCATGAGCAGGAGGCCCGTCAGGTGATGACGCCGATTCCGGCCGTGGTCACCGTCGACCTGTCGGAGACCGTCCAGGACGCTCTGCGCCGCTGCGTCTCCACCGGACACTCCCGGCTGGTCGTGACCGAGGACGACAACCAGGACCGCGTGAAGGGAATCGTCCACGTCAACCAGCTGGTGAAGCTGATGATGGCCGACGGCTACGAGGCGCATTTCGGCAAGCTCGTCCGGGCGGCGCCGATCGTGCCCGAGACCAAGCCGCTCGATGACCTGCTGGCCGATCTGCAGCGCGAGCGGACCGAGCTGGCCATCGTGATCGATGAGTACGGGCGCACCACCGGGATCGTCACCACCGAGGACATCATCGAGGAGGTGGTGGGGGAGATCGACGATGAGACCGACCCCGCCGGCGGGGCCGTCCGCCGCTTGGCCAACGGGGACTGGTTCGTTCGCGGGCACGTGGCCGTGACTGACCTGGAGGACTACGGGCTGCACCTCCCCGTCGATACGGACGCCTTCAACTCGGTCGGGGGGTTCGTGTTCGCCGAGCTGGGACGCCTGCCCAAGCGCGGGGACCAGGTCTCCGCCGACGGGTACTCGATTCGTGTCGAGTCCGTGCGCGAGAACCGGATCGAGGCGGTCAGGATCCGGCGCCGCGGCCCGCAGCCCGAGGCGGCCGCCACGCCGTCCGACGACTGAGGGGAGCTGCCGGCCCAAAAAGAAACCGGCCCGCTGGGGACGGGCCGGTCTCGTGCTTCTGGGGAGGAGGTGCTGCTATGAGGTACGTCGCATCAGAGATGTTGGGCTCCGCAGATGAACAGTCGATAAATACTTGAGCGGCCAAGCATAAGTTCGCCGCCGGGCCCACCCGCCGGGACGTTCAGGAGTAGTCGTAGAAGCCGCGGCCGACCTTGCGACCGAGCGCGCCCTCCTGCACCAGCGCCCGCAGCCGCGGAGGCACTTCGGCCCCGATCGTCTCCCCGATCGCCTGGGCGACGTCGAGGCCGACGAAATCGAGCAGCGCGATCGGACCCATCGGCATGCCCGCGCCGAGCGTCATGCAGCGGTCGACGTCAGCCGGGTCCAGCCCCGTCTGCTCCATCAGCCCGACGGCATCGAACAGGTAGGGGAACAGCAGGCGGTTGACCACGAAGCCCGGCGTATCGGGAACCTCTACGGCGGTCTTGCCGAGCGCTGCGCACAGCGCGCGGGCCCGCTCCCGGACCTCGGGCTCGGCCTGCTCGGGGAAGACCAGCTCGACCAGCTCCATGCGCGGCACGGGGTTGAACACGTGCAGACCGACAAAGCGCTCCGGGCGCCCGCTGGCCTGCGCCAGCTCGGCGATCGAAAGCGAGGACGTCGTGGTGGCCAGGATCGCGCCCGGATCCGCAGCCGCGCCAAGCTCGGCCAGCAGCGGGACCTTGTGATCGGGGTCCTCGACGACCGCCTCGACGATGAACGTCTCACCGTGCAGCGCCGACTGGTCGGTGGCCACGGTTATCCGCTCGGCGGCCTCGGGCGTGCCGGCCTTCGCGCACAGCTTGGTGACCGAGGCCCGCGCCCGGTCTGCCGAGGTGTCAGAACGCGCCCAGAGGACCACGTCCCCGTGGCGGGCGGCGGTGGCGGCGAGCCCGCACGCGATCGTGCCGGCACCCGCGATGGCGAGTCTTTCGTGCAAGGGATCTCCTAGGTGGGGTGGGCCGCGGACGCCCTCCGGACGCCCGGCTCGGGCCGAACAGTACGTGAAGGTTCAGTGGATCGGCGGCTCGTCACCGCGGGTTGGCCGGGGGTGGCGGTTGGGCCTCTGCTAAACCAGGCCCGATGAGTGCCGCGCCCGAGACCGTACGCGCCGTCCGCCTGCTCGCTCACGGCGAGCCGCTGCAGGTGCAGACCGTCACCCTGCCCGAGCCCGGTCCCGAGGAGGTCCGGGTGGAGCTCGAGTTCGGCGGAGTCAACCCGGTTGACCGCTACACCGCGCAGGGCCGTGTGGCCCCTGGCGGCCCGCTGCCCCGGACGCTGGGGGCCGAAGCCGCCGGCCGGGTCGACGGCGAGCCGGTGCTGGTGGCCGGCGAAGGGCTCGGTTCGCTGCGCGACGGCGTCTGGGCCCAGGCGGCGGTCGTCCCGCGAGCGGCGCTGGTGGCGCTGCCCCACGGCGTCGGGACGCGGGAGGCGGCGGCGGTCGGGATCGCCGGTCTGACCGCCCTCAACTGCGTGCGGGAGCTGGCCCGCGTGACGGCGGAGGACCGGGTCCTGGTCCTGGGTGCCTCCGGGGGGGTCGGGAGCATGATCGTCTCCCTGGCCCAGGCCGCCGGCGCGACCGTCTGGGGTCAGACCGGCAACGCCGACAAGGCGGACGGGATCGCCGCGCACGGCGCCGAGCGGGTGCTGGTCGCCGGGCCCGAGGATCTCAGGGCCGCCCTCCCGGAACTGGCCCCCACGGTCGTGTTCGACCCACTCGGCGGAGAGTTCTTCACGAGCGTGGTGGAGGGCATCGAGCCGCGGGGGAGGATCGTCTCGTTCGGCGTCTCGGCCGGGGCCGAGGTGACCTTCAACCTTCAGACCCTGTATCGCAAGATGCTGACGCTGTCTGGCTATGGCGGGATGCAGCTCCGCCGGGACGAGCGCCGCCCCGGGCTCGAGGCCGCCCTGCGTGCGGTCAGCGATGGCGAGCTGCGAATCACGATCGACTCGGTGCTGCCCCTGGACGAGGTGGGTGCGGCCTTCGACCGCCTCACCGACCGGGCCGTGCAGGGCAAGCTGCTGCTCGACCTGAGCTGATGCCCCGCCAGGCTTGCGGTCAGAGTCGCCGCTCAGGCAGCTGACCAGCGGAAGCCGACGGGCTCGGCGGCCGGCGCCAGTGGGCTGACCGGCAGCCCGGGCGGCGGCTCGGGCTGATTGAAGCCCGCCGGAGCGAGGTCATTGGGCGTGTCGGGGTGAAACAGGGAGGCCAGGTACTGGGCCTGGCCGCGGCCCGGTCCGAGCTCGAACTGGCCGCCGCCGTAGGCGCCGATCCCGCGCGCGGCGCAGTAGTCGTAGGTGTCGCAGAGACGCTTCAGGCCACCGATCCGCGATGGCTTGATGTTGACCATGCGCGGGGCGAACGGGAGCGCCTCGATGTCCTCGATCGAGTGGATCGGGGCGTCCCAGGTGATCCGGTCGTGCACGCCGGCGAGCTCGCGGGCGGTGCCCTCGGTGACCACGTCGGGGTCCTCGAGCCACGCGTCCGGGAAGGCGGCCAGCACGCGCCGGTAGAGCTCCGGATCGGGCTCGACGTCGACCACCGTCCCCTTGTAGAGGGCCTTGAAGTCGATCGAGTCCACGGCTCCGGTGGCCGCGATCGCCGCGACCAGCTCGTCCGTCCACGAGCTGGTGGCGTCGAGCTTGAAGCGGAGCTCCGGGTAGTGGGCCAGACGGCTCTCGAGTGGGGCCAGCGTGGGGGGATCGCCCAGACGCAGGGACACCACGAACCGCATCGGCGCCGGCTCGCGTCCCAGCAGCTCGTGCAGTGGACGGCCGGCCTGCTGCAGTGCGAGATCCAACCCGGCGCTGTGGAAGGTCCAGCGGCGGTAGAGGCGCGAGACCTCACCTCGCTGGGGCGGCTCCGGGAACAGGTCGAGCCCGTCGATCCGCGCGCAGAACTCGGCCAGCGTGTAGGTGCCGCCCAGCTCCAGAACCGGCCCGGCGGCCTGCAGAGCAACGTGATCCTCAGCGTCGTAGACGACATCCTCGCCCACGCCCTCGGCCCCGTCCCCCTGGAGGTGGACGACCGTCGAGAGTCGCTCGAAGCCGCTGGAGACGTTGGCCTGCAGGCGCTCGAGCCGATAGCCGTCCACCTTCAGCGGCAGCTCGGAGAGGAGATCGAAGGTGCTCATCACGGATTCGGGGCGCGCTCGAGCCGGCTGACCAGCTCCTCGAGGCGCAGCTCCTCAAGACCCTGGCTGACCGCGTCGAGCTCGGCGGCACAGTACTCGACCAGGGACCGCCCCTCCGCGACCAGGTCGAGCGTCTCGCGCAGGCCCGCCTGCCCGGAGTCGAGCCGGCGAATGATCTCCTCGACCCGGACCACGGCCGATTCATAGCTGCGCTCCGAGGCCGGCGGCTCGGGAGGCGGCGAGCCGGCGCTCATCGGGCCGGCCGATCGTTGACCCGCGCGGGCACCGAGCCGTCGTGGAAGCGCAGCTCGAGCTCGACGGCGGCGCGGGCGGCGGTCGCCGATCCGAGCGGGGTGCCGTCGCGGTCCCGGACCAGCGCGTAGCCGCGGGCCATCGTGCGCTCGGGGTCATGGGCGGCCAGGGCCAGCAGCAGCCGTTCGAGGTCTCGAGCCCGCTGGGCGCGATCCGGCCCGAGAGCCCGGGCCGAGCTGCGCTCGAGGGCCAGGAGCTGGCGTGAGCGGGTCGCCTGCGAGCGCTCGGCGGCGCGACGCCCGCTGGCTCGGAGCTCACGCAGGAGCTGGTGCATGCGCCGCCGGTTGCGGGCCAGATGCTCGGCCGGGGCGCGCGACATCGAGCCCAGCGCGCGGGCGCGTTCGAGGACCGCACGCCGCCCCCCGTCGCGCAGGCGCGCAGCGTGGCGCACCAGCTCGGCCCGACCCTGGCGGCAGTCGACCGGTACGGCCGCCTCGGCGGCGTGGGTGGGGGTGGAGCAGCACACGGCGGCCACATCGTCGATCAGGGTCCGGTCGGTGTGGTGGCCGACGGACGAGATGACCGGAACGCGCAGTAGCGCGACCGTGCGGCACAGGGTCTCGTCACAGAACGCGAACAGGTCGGCGAGGCTGCCGCCGCCGCGGGCCACGATGATCACCTCCATGGCGGCCAGCGCCGCCAGGTCCCGGAGCGCGGCCGCCACCCGGGGGGCGGCGTGACGATCCTGCACGGGGGCGAACGCCCACACCAGGCGGCCCGCCCAGCCCCGGCGCCCGAGCGCGGCCAGGACATCGTCCCGGGCCTTGCCCTGCTCGCCGGTGACCACCCCGATCGTGCGGGGCAGCAGGGGACGGACGAGCCGCTTCTGGGGTTCGAACAGGCCGTCGGCGTGAAGCCGGCGGCGCAGCCGCTCGACCTGGACCAGGAGGTCACCCTCGCCGGCCGCTCGCAGCTCGAGCACGGCAAAGCTGAAGGAGGGTGAGGAGGCGGCGCTGCCCACGTAGTAATCGCAGCCGCCGCCCACCACCACGCGCAGGCCATCGGCGAGCGCCAGGCCGAGGGCGTCGAAGTCGGTCCGCCACATCGAGCAGGGCAACGCCCCCTGGGCGTCCCGCAGCTCGAAATACACCCGGGCACGCGTCAGCCGCAGGCCCCACACCTCGCCGACCAGCTGGACGCGGGCGAATTCCTGCAGCCGGCGGCGGAGCTGGACCGCATATGCGCCGACCGGGAACGGTCCCGGCTTATCGCTGCCGGGAATCGACGGCACCGAGGTTGGCGCGCTCGCACTCACCCGGGCGAGGCTACACGGCGGTCCGGGCGGCTCAGCCGAGCGCGGCCCGCAGGTCCGCGACGAGGTCGGCCGGCTCCTCGATCCCGCAGCTCAGCCGGACCAGGTCAGCGGGCACGGCCGCGGTCGAGCCCTCGACCGACTGATGGGTCATCGCCTGCGGCACCTCGATCAGGGACTCCACGCCGCCCAGTGACTCGGCCAGCGTGAACAGCCGCGTCGATGCGGCGACTGTCGTCGCGCGCGGGTGCCGGAAGGAGACCATGCCGCTGAACCCCGGCCAGCGCACGGCCGAGACGTCCGGGTGCGTCTGCAGCATCGCCACGACGGCCTCGGCGCTGCGGGCATGGGCGGCCATCCGCAGATGCAGCGTCCGCAGACCCCGGTGCACGAGGAAGCAATCCAGGGGTCCCGGGACCGCCCCGACGGCGTTCTGGATGAAGCGCAGCTGCTCGTAGAGCTTCGGATCCCGGGTGATGACGGCGCCGCCGACCACGTCGGAGTGCCCCCCCAGGTACTTGGTGGTGGAGTGCACGACGACATCCGCGCCGAGCTCCAGCGGGCGTTGGTTGGCCGGAGTGGCGAAGGTGTTGTCGACCGCGACCAGCGCGCCTCCGCGGCGGGCCACGACCGACTCGATGTCGACCACGTTCAGCGCCGGGTTGGTCGGGCTCTCGACCCAGATGATCCGCGTGTCGGCGCCGATGGCCTGCTCGAGGGCGCCGAGGTCGGTCTGATCGACCAGGTCGTAGCGCAGGCCCCAGCGGGCCAGCACCTTGTCCACGAGCCGGAACGTCCCGCCGTAGAGGTCGGCCGGCAGCACGGCATGGTCGCCGGTGGCGCAGACCACGCTCATCAGAGCATGCTCGGCCGCCAGGCCGGAGGCGAAGGCCACCGCCCGGCCTCCCTCGAGCTCCCCGAGGGCCCGCTCGAGTGCGGCCCGGGTCGGGTTGGCCGAGCGCGAGTAGTCGTAGTCCTCCACGAACTCCCCGGGGGCTCGCTGGGCGTAAGTCGAGGTCTGGTGGATGGCCGGGATCACCGAGCCGTAGGTGGGATCCGGCGTCAGGCCGGCGTGAACGGCCCGGGTGGCAAACGCATCGGCGGAGGATGATGGCGGCGCCGGCGTCACGAGGCCAGCGCCTCGAGCAGATCGGTGCGGGTGACCAGGCCCTCGGCGCGCCCCTCGTAGGTGACCAGCAGGGCCTGCTGATCGCCGGCCAGCAACTCGACGGCCTCCCGCACCGGATCCTCACTGGCCACGGCGGCGAACGGCGGCTCCATGACCTTCGCGATGTCGGCATCGAGCAGACCGGGATCGGCGGCGGCGTGGCGAAGCAGGCCGCGTTCGCCGATTGCGCCGACGATCGCGGCCGGATCCTCGGCGCTCACCACGGGCAGCTGCGAGACGCGATGCTTGTGCAGCAGGGCGACGGCATCGCGAACGCGGCACTGGGGCTCGATCGTCACCAGCGACGGCATCTCCCCAGCCTCGCGCTTGTGACGCAGCACATCGCCGACGGTCAGGTCGGTGCCGCGCTCCAGGAACCCGTACTGGCGCATCCAGGCGTCCGAGTAGACCTTGGACAGGTAGGAGCGGCCGCCGTCGGGGATGATGACCACGATCGCCGCCTGCGGATCGTCGATCTCCGCGGCCACGACGAGCGCCGCGTGCAGTGCGAGTCCCCCCGAGCCGCCGGCCAGGATGCCCTCCACTCGGGCCAGGCGACGGGTGGTGAGGAAGGAGTCCCGGTCGGAGACCGTGACCCAGCGGTCAACCACCGAGGGGTCGAAGGTCTGCGGCCAGAAGTCCTCGCCCACCCCCTCGACCAGATAGGGCCGGACGTTGTCCTGGCCCCCCGAGTAGATCGAGCCCTCGGGATCGGCTCCGACCACCACCAGGTCGGGCTTGCGCTCGCGCAGGAAGTGGGCCATGCCGGTGATCGTGCCGCCCGTGCCGACCCCGATGACCAGATGGGTGAGGCGATCGCCGAGTTGCTGCCAGAGCTCGGGTCCGGTGTGCTCGTAATGGGTCTGCGGGTTGGCCGGATTGGCGTACTGGTTGGGCTGGAAGGCGCCCGGGATCTCGGCGGTCAGGCGATCGGCGACGCGGTAGTAGGACTGGGGCGAGTCGGGTGCCACGTCGGTGGGTGCGACGACCACCTCGGCCCCGTACGCCCGCAGGAGATCGATCTTCTCGCGCGACATCTTGTCCGGCATGACCGCGATCACCCGATAGCCCTTGAGCCGCGCGGCGATGGCCAGGCCGGTGCCCGTGTTCCCGGAGGTCGGCTCGACGATCGTTCCGCCCGGGCGCAGGTGTCCGTCCCGCTCGGCGGCCTCGATCAGGGACACCGCAATCCGGTCCTTGATCGAGCCGCCGGGATTGAACGCCTCGAGCTTGGCGATCACCTGTGGCGTCACGCCGGCCCCGATCCGCGAGAGCCTCACCAGCGGGGTGTTCCCGATCGTGTCCAGGATCGAGTCCTTGACGGTGGGCATGCCCGGAACGGCGCTCATGGCGGGGAGTCTAAGCCTCCGGCTGAGCCCCGGGAGCGCGGAGGCCGGACGGAGGCCGGCGCAGGAAGCTGGTATGCCGAGCAACGGTGGCAAAGCCCAGGTTGGCGTACATGACCTGGGGCCAGTCGTCGGCATCGGCGGGGACTACCACCGTGTCCGCGCCCCACTCGCGGGCGGCCGAGATCGCGGCTGAGACGACGCCCCGCCCCAGCGCCGGCGGCAGCGGCGCTCGACCCGTTCGCCGGCCCCGCGCAGCGTCACCTGGCGGTCGAACGCGATGCACCGCTCTCCCGCATCCATCGGCGATCAGATTAGGGGGCTGCCGAGCGCCCGGAGCCGAGCGGTCTCAGATAGGGGCGTCCGGGCCGCCGAAGGCCCGCACGCTGGGTTCGTGCGCGGCGTCGGCGACCAGGATGTCCGGGTCCGCAGCCTCGAACGGCCGGCGCCGGAAGAACCCGGAGAAGAACGGCCAGGAGGCGAACATCAGGATGACCCCGACGATCAGGCCGCCGATGCCGACGAAGATCGGCGTCTGGATGCCGAGAAACGGCTTCGAGTAGTTGTTCCCGGCGGTGTTGTAGTAGCCGAAGGCCTTGACGGCGACGTAGGCCATCATGATGCCACCGACGACCGGGATGAGGCCGGCCAGGAAGAAGTTCCGCGCGCTCCTGAACAGATCGCGCCGGAAGTAGACGGCGCAGGCCAGGCCCGTGAATCCGTAGTAGAAGCAGACCGCGAAGCCGAGCGCCGAGATCGTGTCGCCGAGCACGTTCTGGCTGGGATTGAAGGCGATCAGGCCGATTGTCCAGACGATCGACAGGCCGCCCATCAGCAGCGTCGAGAAGCTCGGGGTGAGAAAGCGGGGATGGACGCGGCCGAAGGCGGACGGGATCGCCTCCCAGCGGGCCATCGACAGCGTCGTCCGGGCGGTGGGCAGGATCGTCGTCTGCGTCGAAGCCGAAGCCGAGGTGAGCACGGCGATGATCATCAGCTTGTCCAGCGGCGAGCCGAACACCTGGCCGCCCAGGGCGTTGATCACGTCACTGGAATTGCCGGACAGGAAGGCCGTCCCGTGGTAGGACTGGGCGGCGGCGCTGACGATCACGTAGATCAGCAGCAGGATCACGGTGGACAGGACGGCGGCCTTGCCCGGGCCGCGGGTGCGGTCGCGGGACTCCTCATTGACGGCCACGCCCGAATCCCAGCCCCAGTAGATGAAGATGCCGAGCAGGACGCCGTCGACGAGAGCGCCCCAACCGAGGTCGAACGGGTTGAACCAGCTGGCCGTGACGTGGATCGAGTGCGTGGGGCTGTTGGCATACACCTTGACCAGCGCGACGACGGCGAACAGGGCCAGGGTGGTGATCTCGAAGCTGAGGAGGACGGTCTGGACGCGCGCCGAGAGCTCGATGCCGCGGTAGCAGATCCACGTCATCACCGCAATCCAGGCCACCGCGCCAACGATCAAGAGGAAGGGAGACGGGTGCGCGGTGGAGTCGAAGAGCAGGAAGGTGTAGTTGCTGGCGATGACGGACAGGGAGGCCATGACGATGATGTCGGCCAGGAAGATCGCCCAGCCGTTGATCCATCCCAGTTGGGGACCGAAGGCGCGCGTGACCCAGGCAAACGTCGTGCCCGCATCGGGGTCGGCCAGATTGAAGAACCGGTAGCCGACGGACACGAACAGGATCGGGATGAAGGAGACGATCAGGACCGCCGGGGCGTGGACCCCGACGCCGCCAACGGCGACGATGAACCCCAGGGTGGCGGCCAGGCTGTAGGCGGGCGCGGTCGACGCGATCGCGATGACCAGGTTCGAGATGTAGCCGATCGCGTCGGGCTTGAGGCCCTTGTGGCCGGGGGCGAAAGCCGCATCGGCGGACTGGACGGCGGAGGATGGGGTGGCTGATGTCTCCAAGGTGGCGAAACCTATTGCGCAGCCACGTCCAGCGCAACACGAATATGCACGAGCCCCGAGGTCGGCCTTTATACGCGATGTACAAGGATCCGCCGGTATGGTGCCGCTCACGATGCCGTTCGACGGACCGTCCACGGTCGCCGTGCTGGGCGCCGCCGGCACCATCGCGCCGGCGATCATCCGCGACCTGGCCGAGTCCGACGAGGTGGCCCAGCTGCGGCTGCTTGACCTGGACGGAGAGCGCGCCGCGGCGGTGGCCGCCGCGCACGCCCCGGGCAAGGCGCGGGCGGCCGCCGTCGACGCCCGCTCAGTGGATGAGCTTGCGACCCGGCTGGCCGGCGCCGACGTGCTGGTCAACACGGCGTCGTACCGCATCAATCTCGAGGCCATGCAGGCCTGTCTGAGCGCGGGTTGCCACTACGTCGACCTCGGCGGGCTCTACTGGATGACCCTCCGCCAACAGGCGCGGCATGACGATTTCGAGCGGGCGGGTCTGCTGGCCGTGCTGGGGATCGGGTCCAGTCCGGGCAAGACCAATCTGATGGCCCGCGACGGCGTCCGGCGGCTCGCCGGGGAGACGATCGCCTCGATCGACATCGCCGCCGCCGGCCGGGATCCGGTCGCGGCCAGCGATGCGCGGCTGCGTCCGCCGTATTCGATCCAGACGCTGATCGACGAGCTGACCCTGGCTCCGGTCGTGCTCCGCGACGGTGAGCCGCACGAGCTCGCGCCGCTGACCGAGGCCGGGGTGGTCGACTACGGGGATCCGATCGGCCGGGCGCGGGTCATCTACACCCTGCACTCCGAGCTGGCCACGTTCGGGGCGAGCTTCGGCTGCCGCGAGGCCAGCTTCCAGCTCTCGCTGGCGCCGGCTCTGCTCGACCGTCTCAAGGGTCTGATCGGCGCCACACCGGATGAGATCGCCGCCGCTCAGCGCGATGCCGCTCCGGCGTCGAACCAGACCGTATCCGTGCACCTGGTCACCATCGGCACCGCCGGCGGGCGCCGTCTGCAGGTCCGGGCCGAGTCCCACCCGCACTTCGGTCTCGGCGGCTCGATCGTGTCCACGGCGGCGCCGGCCGCGGCCAGCGTCCGCCTCCTAACCCGCGGCCGGATCACCGCTCGCGGGGCGCTCCCGCCGGAGCGCTGCATCGAGCCGGCCGACATGTTCGCCGAGCTCGAGGCGCGCGGTTGCCGCTTCAGCATCTCGGGCTGAGCCGCCGGCCCTCACCGGGTTTCGTGCTTGAGCATCTCGTAGTCGGCGTCGACCATCATCCGGATCAGCTGCTCGAAGTTCACCTCGGGCTGCCAGCCGAGCTCCGTCCGGGCCTTGGTCGAGTCCCCGATCAGATGGTCGACCTCGGCCGGACGCAGCATCGACGGGTCGGTCTTCACGTGCTGGTCGATCGGCAGGCCGGCCTGGTCGAAGGCGATCTGCACGCACTCGCGCACCGAGTGGGCCTCGCCGGTCGAGATCACGTAGTCGGAGGCCTGATCCCGCTGCAGCATCAGCCACATGGCGCGCACGTAGTCACCGGCGAACCCCCAGTCGCGCTCGGCCTCGAGATTGCCCAGGCCGAGCTCGCCGACCAGCCCGAGCTTGATCGCGGCCGCATGCCAGGTGATCTTGCGGGTCACGAACTCCAGGCCCCGGCGGGGGCTCTCGTGGTTGAACAGGATGCCGCTCGTCGCGTGCAGGTCATAGGACTCTCGGTAGTTGACGGTGATGAAGTGGCCGTAGGCCTTGGCCACTCCGTACGGCGAGCGCGGGTAGAAGGGCGTCCGCTCCGTCTGCGGGACCTCCAGGACCTTCCCGAACATCTCCGAGGAGGAGGCCTGGTAAAAGCGCGCCTCCGGACACGTCTCGCGCATCGCCTCGAGCAGCCGGGTCACGCCCGTGCCCGAGAACTCAGCCGTCAGCGTGGGCTGGACCCAGGACGCCGCCACATAGGACATCGCGGCCAGGTTGTAGATCTCGTCCGGGCGCGAGGCGCGCAACGCATCGACCAGCGACCGGTGATCCAACAGGTCCCCCTGGTGCAGGTGCAGGCGCCGACGCAGGTGCTCGATGCGGTCGAACTTCTCGGTTGAGGAGCGGCGCACCATGCCGTGCACCTCATAGCCCTCGCTCAGCAGCAACTCGGCCAGGTAGGAGCCGTCCTGGCCGGTGATGCCGGTGATCAGTGCTCGTCGTTGGCTCACGCTGTCTCCTCACTCTCCGGCCTTGCCGCTCGCTCATCCCGCAGCCAGGCCACCGTCTCGGCCAGTCCGCGGCCGAGGTCGACCTTGGCCTCCCAGCCGAGCAGCCGGCGCGCCTTCTCCACCGACGGCCAACGGCGCTGGACATCGACGGTGAAGGTGGGCTGATGACTGAGCCTCAGTGCGTCGGGGTCCTCGCCGCAGGCGTCCCAGATCCTCGCTGCCAGATCCGCGATCGTCAGCTCCTCAGAGGCCGAGATGTTGAAGTCCTCGTTCTCCCCGGCCGGCGAGCCCATGGCGGTGACGATCCCGTCGGCGATGTCGTCCACGTGGGTCAGGGTTCGTGTCTGCTCGCCGCTGCCGAAGATCTGGAGCGGACGCTGGCCGGAGAGGACCTTGTTGATCAGATCGGGCACGGCGTGGGCGATTCCCGGCTCTGCGGGGTCAGGCAGCTCACCGGGCCCATAGGCGTTGAACGGCCGGCAGATCGTGAACGGCAGACCGTGCTGATCGTGGGCGGCCCGGGTGTAGACCTCACCGGAGAGCTTCGAGAACCCGTAGGCCGACCGGGGGGCGGGGCAGGACTCGATGTGCGCCTCGGTGGTGGGGAATTCGGTTGCCTGCTCGAACACCATGGAGGAGGAAACGTACGTGAAGCGCTCCACCGGATGCTCGACGCAGGCACGCACGATCGAGCCGGTCAGGGCGTTGTTGACCTCGGTGAGCGTGAACGGGAGCTTGTGGAAGTTGGCGATGCCGCCGACGATCGCGGCCAGGTGGATCACGTGCGAGCAGCCGGCCAGCGCCTCACGGGCCACGTCGAGCTCACGCAGGTCCCCGAGCTGGAATTCGCAGCCCTCGAGCATCCAGCCGGGTGGCTGGCGGTGATCGGAGATCCGCACCTCCCAGCCGGGATCGCGGAGCAGGCGACGTACGACGGCGGCGCCGATGTTTCCGGCGCCACCGGTCACCAGGACGCGGGCCATCAGGCGGTGCTGTCGGGTCGGGCGCGCAGGGTCGCCGGTGCCTCGAGCATCGGGCGGGCCTCCGCGGCGTACAGGAACACCTGTGTGGTGCCCAGGCAGTTCCACGGGTCGACGATCAGGCAGTCATCGGCGGCCAGGGCCAGGACCTCACGCAGCGTGGCGGCCCCTTCAAAGGCCGAGTGGTTGGTGGCCACGATGACCACGTCGGCGTCGCGCAGCGCGTCGGCCAGCGGCTGAGTCGGGGTGGCGGCGTGCGGATCGGAGACCGCGACATCGGCGAGTTCGCGCTCGAGCAGCCGGATCAGCTTGGGCGACAGCGAGTCACGCTCGTCGTCGGTGTCGCGCTTGAAGGTCAGCCCGAGCACGGCCACCTTGCGCGACCCGAG
>DASVYO010000023.1:0-6516 GCA_036392135.1 Solirubrobacteraceae bacterium | reverse complement strand
GCACCGGCCCGGACCGCCGCGGCGGCCAGCCGAGCCTTGCCGGCGGTGTCGAGCGGGGGTACCGAGTAGCCGTCAAGCAGCTCCAGCGTCGCGTCCATGTCGTCGACGTCGATCTCGCCGCTGACGTAGGCCCGCCCGAGGCCCAGCTGGCCCGGAGCCCGGAGCACGTGGCCGAGCGCCCGGGGCGAGCGAAGGCTGAACACGGGGCCGCCGTTGCCGTCGGTGGAAGGGAGCTCAGTCCCGTCCCAGAGCTGGATCCGGAACGGGCGAACGGGCAACGTCTGCGCGAGGGCCTCGCGCAGCGCGGTGGTTCGGGTGAGGCTCACGCGGTGCCGGAAACTAGCTTCACGGCCTGCTGCTCAGGACTGATCCGGACCACATTCCAGGCCAGCCCCAGTCGCTCCAAGGCGCGGATGAACAGCGCTGAGGGATCGATTTCGCCGCGCCGCAGGCCATGCCCGGCCGATGTCGGGAAGGCATGGTGGTTGTTGTGCCATGCCTCTCCCAGTGACAGTGGCGCCAGCCAGGCCAGATTGCGCGACTCGTCGCCGGTGCGGAAGCGCTGACGTCCGAAGAAGTGACAGAGCGAGTTGATGCTGTACGTCACGTGGTGGAGGACCAGCATGCGCACCGCCCCGCCCCAGAGCAGGCCGGTGAACCCGTCCCGCAGTCGGCCGCCGAACAGCCAGCCGAGCCCGAACGCCGCCACCAGGCCGCCGATAGCCCAGATCAGGAAGGTCCCGTGAACCCAGCTGACAACGGGATCGTCCAGCAGATCAGGGGCGTAGCGCGTCCGGCGACCGCGGTGGGTGTGAATGAACAGCCAGCCCATGTGAGCATGAAGCAGCCCGCGCAGCGCGCCGGTCCAACCGTGGCCGTGACCCACGTGTGGGCTGTGCGGATCGCCCTCGAGATCGGAGAACGCATGGTGCTTGCGATGGTCGGCCACCCAGGAGATGACCGGACCCTCGATCGCCGCCGAGCCGAGGATGGCCAGCATCCCCCGGATCGCCCGCGAGGTCTGAAAGGAGCGGTGGGTGAACAGGCGGTGGAAGCCGACGGTCACGCCCAGCCCCGTGAGCGTGTACATGACCAGGAACACGAAGATGTCGTTCCATCCCAACCACTCCGCCCACAGCTGCCAGGCCACGAAGACCAGGCTGATCACCGGGAGGGCCGTGACGATGCCGGTGATGATCCGATCTCGGGCCTCGCTGCCTACCGGTTCGACGTCATCGGGGAGCGTGATCGGGGGCGTTGACATAGGGCCGCAGTGTATGGGTAAACGCTGCCGGGGCGGACCGGTACTGGGTCTGACCGGGCGCAGCGGTCGGGATGAACGGGCAGCCGGCTTCATGCAGACGGCCACCACCCGTGGACAACCGAGTCTGAGCAGGGTTCCTAAGCCGAGCCTGAACGCGCGGTTAAGGAATCTTCAGGTCGTGCGCCAGGCACAGCTGCTGCAACTGCTCCATCGCCTCGGTCGAACGACTGGGCAGTGCGTCGAGCGCCGCCGCGGCGCTGCGGAGATCCCGGATCGTCACCGCCCGGGCCTCGAGCGCAAACCGGCCAAGCCAGCGCACCACGGCGCGCTCGTAGCGCGTCGGATCTCCGTCGCGCAGGACCAGACAGATGCCCAGCGCGTCATCGAGGGCAATCTGAGGTAGCTCGCGGGCCGCGGCCAGGACCAGCAGCTCATTGCCGGTGTCCAGGGCACGGCGGAAGCGCGCGTAGGGACTCCCGTCGCTCGTCACGAACGTATGTTCGCATCGGTGTCAAGCCGGGACCCTCTCGGGGCGAGGCCTCGAACGGCGAACAGCCCGCACCCCCCATGCGGGGATGCGGGCTGCGGAGCCCGGCCGTCCGAGAACGGGTTCGCTCAGGCGCCGGCGGGCCCGACCTGCCGGCGCGCGCGGGCGGAGCGGGCGTGCGCAGCGCGGGCACGCTCGTGGTCACGGACCCGAGGCGTGCGCGCCACGACCGGCTCGACGTAGGCCGCGCGCTCGGCGCGGATGGCCAGGGCCTTCATTCCGACGATGACGCCGAAGACGATGGCGGCAAGAACGACGTTGAGGATGATGAGGATGGTCATTCGGGGCTCCTTTTGTGGTGACGGGAAGAAGCCTCCCCACCGCCCCGAAGATGAACGTGTAAGGAACGTAGGACCGGTCTAAGAGGCACGTGACGATCGCGTGACCCGGCTTCCGATCACTGCGCAAACCTACGCATAGCGCGGCCTGCGGCCCCGGTCAGGCTGCCGGGCCGAGGTCGCCGTCGCTAGTCCTCGCGGTCGGCGCGCTGCTGCTCTTCAAGCCTCTCGCGCAGGTAGCGCGCCTTATCCGCCCGGCGCCTGTGCTTCTCGGCCTCGGCGTCGGTCTCAGCTTGGTGGATCGCCTGATGCTCGGCGGTCTCCTGCTCGTGCTGGCGGACCTTCAACTGCTCCGGTGTGGGCTCGGGTTGAACCATGCTTCAGACGATATAGAGTGGCCGCGATTTGTCGACTCAGAAGCTGAGAATCCCGATCGTGAAGCCGACCGTCGCCGCCGTCGTGCTGGCGGCAGCCGTGGCCGGTTGCGGCGGCAGCAGCGGCCCCAGTCTGAGCGCGTTCAAGTCTGGATTCGCCGCCCAGAAGAGGTCCTTCCATTCGCTCGGCCTCGATCTGCAGAAGGCGATCGCCACAGCCCAGAACAAGACCGACGCGCAGCTGGCCAGCGAGATCGGCGCCCTGGCCACCCGGGCCAGGCAGCAGGCCAGCGCCCTGGGCCGGCTCAATCCCCCCAGCCAATACAGGACGAACCTGAAGCGTCTGCAGGCGGGCTTCACTGCCGTCGCGGGCGATCTGCAGCAGATCGCCACCGCGGCCACCAAGCACGATGCCACCACCGCTCGCAGCGCCACCCTGGCCCTGATCCAGGACGCCGGCAAGGTCAAGGCCGGGGACACGGCGATCAGCGCCGGTCTGCGCCTGCCCGCGGGCGCCTGATCTCGGGGCGCCGCCGGCGCGCATGGATGGCTGATCTGCGGGCCGGCCCCCGGCGCGCCTGGCACCATGGTCCCATGCCCCGGGTGGCCACCATCGGCGTCTACGAGTACGACGCGCGCACGTTCATGGCGGCACTCGATGAGGCCGGCGTCAGCAAGGTGTTGGACATCCGCCAGCGCCGAGGGGTTCGCGGCTCCCGGTACGCATGGGCCAATGCGCAACGGCTGCAGGCGATGCTGGCCGAGGCCGGCATCGGCTATGAGTACCACCCCGAGCTCGCACCGGATACCGAGCTGCGCCACCTCCAGTATCGAGACGACGACCGCCAGGGCGTGGGCAAGCGCTCGCGGGTGCGCCTGTCGCCCGACTACATCCGGGAGTACACGGAGGAGATCCTCGATCTGGTGCCGCTGGAGCCGTTCGTGCGCCGCCTTCCGGTGCACGGCCTCGGCGCGCTGCTGTGCGTCGAGGCGACCGCCCAGGCCTGTCACCGATCGCTGGTTGCGGGCCGGCTGGCCGAGCGATTCGGGTTTGAGGTCATCGACCTGGAACCGGGGCCGGCATGAGCATGTTCAGGGCCGTCGAACACGATGGGATCTCCGACCCGGTGGCGATCGAGGCGCCGCTCGAGATCCGCGTCGACGGGGTTCCGCTGGCGGTGACGATGCGCACCCCCGGTCATGATGAGGAGCTCGCGCTCGGGTTCCTCTATGGCGAGGGGCTGATCGACGCGGCCCGGCCTGCGGGACCCACCGGCGATCTGGCCGCCAACATCGTCGAGGTCTCGGGACCGCTGACGCGCAGCCCGGGTGTGCGGCGCTTCTACACCACCTCGTCCTGCGGCGTGTGCGGCAAGGGCGCGCTCGAGGAGGTGGCGGTGCTGAGCGCGCCCCTGCCAACCGGTCCGCGCGTTCGGCGAGCTCTGGTGGCCGGGCTGCCTGACCGGCTCGAGCAGCCCGGCTTCGCCCGCACCGGCGGGCTGCACGCCACCGGCCTGTTCAGCGGCGACGGCCGGCTCGTCTGCTCGCGCGAGGATGTCGGGCGCCACAACGCGATGGACAAGGTCATCGGACGCGCTCTGCTCGACGGACTGGTGCCGCTCGGCGAGCGGATCCTGTGCGTCAGCGGCCGGCTGTCATTCGAGCTGGTCCAGAAGGCGGCGGTGGCGGGAGCCCCGATCCTGGTCGGGGTCGGGGCGCCGAGCTCGCTGGCCATCGAGCTGGCCATCGACCGGGGCCTCACGCTGTGCGGGTTCGCGCGCCGCGGGCGGGTTAACGTATACAGCGGCGAGCAGCGGATCTCCGGCCGCTGACCCGGCCCGCGTGTAGCTCCGGGCCGCGGCGCGGGCGCCGAGCAGATCTCAGTCCGCGGCCAGGCGGACCAGCTCGGCGATCTCCTCCTCCGAGGACCACGCCCCGACCGAGGCGCGGATGTAGCTGTGGGAGGGAATGCTGCGCACCACGAAGCCGTGGCCGGCCAGGCGCGCGACCTCGGCCTCGGGGTCCTCGGCGCGCCACGAGACGAGCGTTGAGCGACCGCGGGGGCCAACCTCCAGTCCGCGCGCGGCCAGCGCTCCGGCCAGCTCCGCGGCCAGTGCCGCCGCGCGGGCGTGGACCCACTCCCAGTCCGCCGCGTCCAGCACGCCCAGAGAGGCCAGCGCCCAGGCGCTCCGCAGTCCCGGCGGGAAGCCGTGATCGAACCGCGCTGCGGTCTCGGCGGGCGCCGATCGCAGGGCGTCGTGGGGATCGGCCACTGACCCGTACCCGGGCCACGGAACGGTCAGCGCCTCGCGCTGGTCGCGGCGCACGTACAGGCAGCCGCTGCCCTCCGGACCGCACAGCCACTTCTGACCTGAGCCGGCGTAGAAGGCGCAGCCCAGGGCGGCCACGTCGACGGGCACCGCGCCCACCCCCTGGGCGGCATCGAGCAGAACCGGGACGCGAGTGGCGCCAAGCGCCTCGTGGTCGACCACCCGCCCGCTCACCCAGGACACGTGCGAGCAGGCCACCAGCCGCGTGGCGCTCGTCACCGCGCCGGCCAGCTCGGCGAACGGGGCGACCTTGACCTTCACTCCGTGGAGCTGCCGGGCGCGGCCGAGCGGCGCGAGCAGGCCAGGGTGCTCCTCATCACTGGTGAGGATCTCATCGCCCGGTCGCAGGTCGAGCCCGGACAGGATGGTGTTGAGCCCGTCGGTGGTGGAGCCAGTGATCGCGACGTCCTGGGGATCGGCGCCGAGGACGCGGGCGTAGCCGGCGCGAAGCTCGGTGGAGAGCTCCCGCACGCCGGTCATGTATTCCTGGCCGCAGCGACCCTCGCCCACCTCGAGGTCGATTCGCCCCCGGACCGCCTCGGCCGCGGCCCGCGGCAACGGGCCCTCGGTGCCCGCGTTCAGGTAGGCCTTGCGCGCGAGCACCGGGAACTGGGCGCGGAACTGAGCCGGATCGGTCACCAGACCCCGCTCAGCCGACCGGAATTCCCGCCTTGCGGCACTCGGTCCGCAGTGATCGGGCCGTGGCTCCGACGGGGCCTCCGGGGCGGCCAACGTCCGCGCACATGGACCGCGCGGCCGTCCCGCAGCGGTAGATCTGCGCGCCGCCCGTTGAGTAGGCCAGCCCCACCGAGATACAGCCGTGCCCCGACTGGCGATCGGCGCTGCCGAGCGAGATGAACAGGACGAGCAGGAGCGCGACCAGAGCCGCCAGCACCCCGCCGAGCATCGCCCTCTCGCGCCGACGGAAGACACGCGGCTGGCCGAGGCTGTGCGCGTGCCCGGGGGGCAGGATCAGCATCGGCCCGAGTCTACGACCCCGGGACGCGGCTCCGATCGCGTCGGCGCCCGCGCGGGCCGGCTATCCGTCGTCCCCGGCGGCGCTCGCCGCCGGTTCGGGTTCGGGCTTGGGCTCGGCGCCATCCGGGGTGTCAGCATCGGCGCTCTCGCCGGCGCCGTCCTGGCTGCCCTGCTCCTTGAGCTCGCGCTTGAGGACCTTGCCCGTGGGGTTGCGCGGGAGCTCGTCGATGAACACGACCTCGCGGGGAACCTTGTAGTTGGCCAGGTTCTCCTTGACGTACGCCTTGACGTCGTCCTCGGAGAGCTCCTGCCCCTTGCGCAGGACCACGAACGCCTTCAGCCGCTGGCCGAACTTCTCGTCATCGACGCCGAACGCGGCCGCCTCCTCAATCGCCTCGTGGCCGGCCAGCAGCTCCTCGATCTCGCCCGGGAAGACGTTCTCGCCGCCGGAGACGATCATGTCCTTGAGCCGGTCGTGGAGGAAGAGGTAGCCCTCGGCGTCCATCGACCCGCCGTCGCCCGTGCGCAGCCAGCCGTCGGGGGTGATGGCAGCGGCGGTGGCCTCCGGGTTGCGCCAGTAGCGCCGCATGACGTGGCCGCCGCCGATGAGCACCTCCCCGCGCTCGCCGGTCGGCAGGTCCTCGAGCGTGACCGGGTCGACGACGCGCACGGGCACGTTGGCCATCGGCCGGCCGGCGGAGCGCAGCCGGTGTGCCGTCTCAGGGGTGGGCCGGTGGTCCTCCGG
>DASVYO010000022.1:0-17804 GCA_036392135.1 Solirubrobacteraceae bacterium | reverse complement strand
CCGCCGGTGTCGATCACCTCGGCACCGCGGGACAGGCCGTCGGTGGTATCCATCGCCACCGCACGCACGCGGTCATCGCCAAGGTGCTGCTGGACCTCGAGGACGAGGAAGTCCGACGCGCTGGCCGCGATGTCCTCATCCTCCTCGGCCCGGGCGGAATCGGGACGCTTGACGGTGATGGCGTGGTTGATCTCGGGCAGCTTGTCGGGAAACACGGCCTCGATGACGACGCCCTGGATCTCCTCGATCGTGCCCGTGTTCTGGGCCGATTCGGTGGTCTTGGTCTCTTCGGTGGTGGCAGACATTTCTTCTCCTGTTACGCGCCGTGAACGAGCTTAGGCCCTCGGTTTACGAGACACCCTCGGCCCCGGCAACTACTTCCATGATCTCCTGGGTGATCTCCGCCTGGCGCGCGCGGTTCATCTCCAGCGTGTAGTCATCGATCAGTGAGCTGGCATTCTCCGAGGCGTTGCGCATGGCCGTCATGCGGGCGCCCAGCTCGGACGCGCTTGACTCGAGCAGCGCCCGGTAGATCGAGATCTCGACGTAGTCGGGCACCAGGCGGCGGAGGATCTCCTCCGGATCAGGCTCGTACTCGACCAGGGCGCCCGGACCGGACCGGCCCGGCTCGCGGCTCTCTGACTCGTCTCCCTCGTCCTCGTCGCTGAGCACGCTCGCCCGCTGCAGGGGCAGCAGCGTCTCGCGGCGCATGACCTGCGACAGGGGCGAGATGTAGCCGTTGTAGAAGACCTCGACCTGATCGACCTCTTCATCGATGTAGGCCGCCATCAGGCGCTCGGCGATCCGCCGGGCGTCGGCGTAGGCCGGGCGCTCGGTGAAGCCGGTGAAGCTCTCGGCCACCTCGAGACCGCGGAAGGTCAGCGAGGAGGCACCCCGCCGACCGGAGGCGAAGAACACCGACTCGCGGTTCTCCCCGCCGTGCTCGCGGGCTGCCGCCACACCGGCCCGAACGGCGTTGGAGTTGAACGCGCCGGCCAGCCCGCGGTCTCCGGCCACCACCAGCAGACCGACCCGCCGCAGCTGCTCGTGTTCGACCAGGATCGGCAGCCGCGGGATGTCTCCGGCGGCCTCGGCGGCCTGCCGGGTCATGCGCCGGATGGCGTCGGCGTAGGGCCGGAGTGCCTCGATCCGCTGCTCAGCCCGGCGCAGGCGCGCCGCGGCGACCATCTCCATGGCCCGGGTGATCTTCTGGATGTTCCTGACCGAGCTGATCCGGTTGCGAACGTCTCGCTGCGAGGTGGCCATGGGGTCAGAACCTCAGGCCGGCTGAGGCTCGGGCTCGGCCTCTGCGCGCTCGCCCTCACCCTCGCCCTCGCCCTCCGAGCCCGAAGCAGAGCGCGACCCGTTGCGGCTCGAGTCCGAGCCGACCGCCTCGTCCTCCAGCGGGTGGCCCTCCTCGTCGAGGTCGTAGCCGAAGTCCTCGGCGAAGGTCTTGACCGCCTCCTCGAGCGCGGACTGCGTCCCGTCGCTCCAGTCGCCGCCGGCGATCGCCTTGACCAGCTCGGGCTCGTTGCCGCGCACCGACTCGACCACTTCGGTCAGGAAGCGGGTCACCTTCTCGACGTCGATGCGATCCAGGTAGCCGTTGGTGGCGGCATAGATCTGGACGACCTGATCCTCAACCGGCATCGGGTGGCGCTCGTTCTGGTTGAGCGCCTCGACCAGCCGCTCGCCACGGGCCAGCGTGCGGCGTGTCTCGGCGTCGAGGTCGGAGCCGAACTGGGCGAAGGCCTCCAGGTCCCGGTACTGCGAGAGCTCGAGCTTCAGGCGGCCGGCGACCTTGCGCATCGGGCCGATCTGGGCGTTGCCACCCACCCGGGAGACCGAGATGCCGACGTTGATGGCCGGCCGGACCCCCGAGTAGAACAGCTTCGGCTCCAGGAAGATCTGGCCGTCGGTGATCGAGATCACGTTGGTGGGGATGTAGGCCGAGACGTCGCCGGCCTGGGTCTCGATGACCGGCAGCGAGGTCAGGCTGCCGCCACCGAGCTCGTCGTTGAGCTTGACCGCGCGCTCGAGCAGCCGCGAGTGCAGGTAGAACACGTCGCCCGGGTAGGCCTCGCGGCCCGGCGGGCGGCGCAGCAGCAGCGACATCTGCCGGTAGGCGTAGGCGTGCTTGGTCAGGTCGTCGTAGACCGTCAGCGCCGCCTTGCCGTTGTAGAGGAAGTGCTCGGCCATCGCACAACCCGCGTACGGGGCCAGGAACTTGATCGGCGCCGCCTCGTCGGCGGCGGCCATGACGATGATCGTGTTCTCGAGCGCCCCGGCCTCCTCGAGCACGCTGGCCAGCTGGACCACGGTGGCCTTGCGCTGGCCGATGGCCACGTACACGCAGATCAGGTCGCGGTCCTTGTTGTTGATGATGGTGTCGATCGCGATCGAGGTCTTGCCGGTCTGGCGGTCCCCGATGATCAGCTCGCGCTGGCCGCGGCCGATCGGGATCATCGAATCGATCGCCTTCAGGCCGGTCAGCATCGGCTCCTTCACGGGCTGGCGCTGAACCACACCGGGGGCCTTGTGCTCGGCGGGCCGGGTCTCGGAGGTGTGGATCTCGCCCTTGCCGTCGAGCGGGTTGCCGAGCGGGTCCACGATGCGACCCAGCAGCGCCTCCCCGACCGGGATCTCCAGCAGGCGCTTGGTGCGCTTGACCGTGTCGCCCTCGACGACGCGCTCCCAATCGCCGAACAGCACAGCGCCGACGTTGTCGGACTCGAGGTTGAGGGCCAGGCCGGTCACGTCATGCGGAAACTCGAGCATCTCGAAGGACATGCAGTCCTCCAGGCCGTGGACACGACAGATGCCGTCGGCCACGGACAGCACCGTGCCGACCTCGGTCAGCTCGGCTTCAGAGGTGTCCAGGCCCTCGATCCGGCTCTTGAGAATTGAGGTGATCTCATCGGGCTTGATCTGCATGTGGCTTCGTTTGCTCCCTTATTGGCGCGGCTGGCTAGCCCTGCGCCACTTGCTTTCTGAGTTGTTCAAGTCGGTTCTTGATCGACGCATCGAGGACCACGTTGCCGACGCGCAGGACGATCCCGCCCAGGATGTCGGGGTCGACGTCTGAGGAGACCTCGATCTTGCGGTCGACCTGCTCGCCGATGCGCTGGCCGAGGTCCTTCAGGATGGCGTCATCGAGCTCGATCGCGCTGGTCAGGCGGACCGGCAGCAGCCGCCGCTCCTCCGACCACAGGGACTCGAACTCGGTTCGGATCCGGAAGATGGCCGGCATCCGGTGGCGCTCGATCAGGGCCTCCAGGAAGTTGATCAGGCTCGGGCTGGCGTCGGTCACCGCCTTGTGCAGCCCGGCCTTCTTCTCATCGACCGAGAAGTAGGGCGAGAAGAAGAAGACCGCCAGGTCGCGGTTCTCGTGCATGGCATCGGCGAACCCCATGAGCTCCTCGTGGACCTCGTCGAGCGTGTCCTGTTCCCGCGCGACCTCGAACAGCGATCGCGCGTAGACCTGGGCGATCTCCTCCACGGCCCTAGCGTCCCTCGGCGGAGCTGAGGGCTCCGAAGTCGAGCTCGGACAGGGCATCCTCGACCAGGCGGCGCTGATCCTCCGCGGTGAGCGTCTTGCGCGTCACCTTCTCGGTGGCCATGACCGTCAGGTCGGCCACCTCGCGCCGGATCTCCTGGATCGCCCGCCGGGTCTCGGTCTCGATGTCGCGCCGCGTCTGCTCCATCAGCTGCTCCCGCGTCGCCTTGGCCTCCTCGGAGGCATCCCGCTCGTGCGTCTCGGCCGCCTTGCGGGCTCGGCCGACGATCTCCTCCGCCTGCTGGCGCGCCTCCTTGAGGCGCTCGCGGTAGTCGGCCAGGAGGGCGTCGGCCTCCTGGCGGGTCCGGTCGGCGGCGTCGATCGAGTCCTCGATCGCCTTCTGGCGCTTGTCCAGGGCCTCGGAGATACGCGGGAAGGCCAGCTTGGCCAGGGCGTACATCGAGATTCCGAACAGCAGCAGCGTCCAGATCATCAGCCCGACATTGGGCGAGATCAGGAACGACCCGGATGAGGAAGCTACGACGGGCATTACTTGAGCACGTAGGAGAGGAGGCCGGCGACGAGACCGTAGAAGAAACAGGCCTCGGTCAGCGCGAACCCGAGCCACTGGATGCTGGTGATCTCATCGCGCATCTCCGGCTGGCGGGTGACCGCCTCGATGACCTTGCCGAAGATGATCCCGATGCCGACACCGGCGCCGACGGCACCGAGGCCGCCGCCGATCCCGATCCCGAGTCCCGCTCCAACCCCGGATGAGGCAGCGAACGAGATGATGGTGGTAAGCACTTGAGCTCAGCTCCTTTGTTCTTTAGTGATGAGTGACCGCGCCGCCGATGTAGATCGCGGCGAGGGTGGCGAAGATGAAGGCCTGGAGCGTGGCCACCAGGCCGAGCTCGAATATGTAGACGGCGATCCCGAACGGCAGCACGGCCCAGCCCAGGAAGGTGAGGCCCAGGATCACGGCCAGTCCACCGGCCATGAACAGGATGATCATGTGGCCGGCCAGGATGTTGGCGAACAACCGGATGGTCAGCGACAGCAGGCGCATGATGGTCGAGATGACCTCGAGCGGGAAGATCAGGAACAGGATCGGCCCGTGCACGCCGGCCGGGATCAGGCTCTTGATGTAGCCGCCGACGCCCTGGGTCCGGATGCCCTCCCAGTTGAAGACCACGAACACGACCAGCGCCAGCACCAGCGGGACGGAGATGTTGGCCGTCGCCGCGTACAGGGCGAAGCCCGGGATATGGGCCCCGAACAGGTTGAACTTCTCCTCGCTGTTGGTGGGCAGCGGGAGGTATCCGATCAGGTTGCAGAACTCGATGAACAGGAACAGGGCACCGATGAACGGGAACCACTTGGCGGCCATCGAGTCATCGAGGTTGCCGCGCGTGATGTTGTCGCGCATGAAGCTGAACAGCACCTCGACCGCGGTTTGGACCTTGTTCGGCCGGGCCTGCATCCGGCGCGAGATCCAGACCATCGTCACGACCGTGAGGATCGAGGCGATGAACAGGTAGACGACCGCCCGGTTGATGCTCAGCACGCCGAGCTCGATCCAGTTGGTGAGCTTGAACTCGTTCTGGATCTTGAAGGCGTTGTTCTTGTGGCCGAACCCGAAGAGGACGACGAGCAGGATCGTGCCGACGAGCCAGATGCCGGCCAGCGTGTACAGGGTCTTCTTGGTCTGGCTCATCGAGTCCTCGGTCGAAACGCGGCAGAGATGCCCATGTAGAGCGTGAACGCGCCCACGACCACCAGCAGGGCGGCCAGTCCCGCGTCCTGCCCGGAGGACTTCCGGACCAGGATCACCGTCAGGGCGAGCAGGAACAGCCGGGCGAGCATAAAGCCGAGGCGGATGCCGATCGCGCGCCCGGCGTCGCCGGTCCCCTCGGCGAGGCGCTCGGCCCCCAGGCCGAGCACGCGCAGCACGGTCCAGGCCCCGGCACCGGCCAAGTACCCGGTCGCCGAGGCGCCGATCAACAGCAGGATCGGCGCCGCCACGACGATCAGGACGATGTCGAGGTAGCGGAGCACGGGCATGTTGCGCTCATGGGAGGCGGCGACGCTCACAGACAAGGTGCTTCCCGGGCGGGGCCGCCATAACCGCTGCGTGCGGGCGACTGGTCGTGATGCTTTGCGCTGAAGCTGGACATTGAAAGGCAAGGGGACGGCCCGGAGGCCGTTCAGGGTAACGGCGCGGCAGCGCAAGCGTCGCTGGGCGGCCCGCGGCAGCGCTTCCGGCCCCCGCCTCCGTGAAGGAAGTGGGCTCCCGGCTTAGGTTAACCGGAGGTTAGCGCGCTCGCCCCGACGCCCGCCGCGCGGAGCATCTTGCGGCTCACGCAGCCAGGGCGGCTTGTAGAGCTGCCCCTCGGCCCACATCGCCGCCACTCCGGCCCGGGCCAGGCCCAGGCGTCCCTCGTAGACCAGATAGCGCGGCTCCCAGCGGGGGAAGAACTTGGCGTTGAAGCGGTACAGGCTCTCGATCTGGAAGTAGGGGTTGCCGAGCGCGATGAGCTTGCCGAGAGTCCGCTCGACACGGCCCGAGGGGCTGTGCATCCACCGGGCGAAGGCGGCGAAGTTGAGTGACATCTCCCGCACGCCGCGCTCGCGCAACAGCTCGGTCGCCTTCACGACCATGAACTCGGTCAGTCCGTTGGGAGTGCCGGGGTCATGCCGCATGAAGGACAGGGAGGCCGCGTCGCGCCCGTAGCAGGGCACGAAGTGCAGCACGCCGCGCACCGGGCGTTCGGGGTCCGACCCGTCGCGGGCCAGCACGACCACGGTCTCCGCGCCGTGCGGGCCGTCGATCGTGTCCATGGCCATTGAGAAGCCGCGCTCGGGCGCGCCCTCGCGACCGCGTTCCAGCACCGCCTCGACCTCCGCGGCCATGTCCGCAGGCAGGTCGGACACGCGGTGCAGCTCACACGTGTAGCCGGCCTTGCTCAGGCGGCTGACCGACTGGCGGATCTTGCGGATCTTGCGCCCCTCGAGCGAGAAGGTCTCCAGATCGAGGATCGCCTCGTCGCCGAGATAGATCGTGTGCAGCCCGAGTTCGTCGTAGAGCGGGCGCATGTGCTCGGAGGCCCCGACCGCCCCCAGCTTCAGGCCGCGAGCGACGGCGAAGGCCTGCAGCTCGGTCAGCAGCCCGCGGAAGGCGGATTCGGGACCGACCGGATCTCCGGACAGGAGCAGCACTCGGTTCTCGATCCGGTAACCGACGAAGGCCCGGCGATCGGGGGCGAAGAAGTAGTGCTGGTCGGCCCGGAGCTTGAAGAACGACAGCGTGTCCGAGCCGTGGGCGCGGACCAGGTCGGCGGCGGCCCGCCGCGAGGTGGGGCCGGGCAGCGCGCGCGGCCCGGTCAGCGGCCGGAAGACGACATAGGCCATCGCCAGCAGCGTCCCCAGCTCCACCAGGTGCACGCTGAGGGGCAGCCACAGGAAGTGGTGATGCAGCACATCGGCCCGGTGGTGGAAGTGGATCGGGCCGCTGCGCCACAGCAGCAGGTCCCCTGTCTCGCGCGCCACCGAGCTCCACGAGGGATGTCCCTCCGAGGCCCAGGCGGCCACGGCGGTGACCCCGAGGGCCAGGGCGCCGAGCAGCGGCACGCGCCAGATCGCCGAGCGCAGGGTCAGGTCGTCGTGGTGGACCGTGAACGAGGGCTTTGACCACCACAGCACAGCCGCCGCGCCCCAGGTCACCAGCGTCTCCTCGAACTCCAGGCCGCGCAGCAGGTCGAGCAGGCCCAGCAGGAGCATCAGCGCGATCGCCACCCGCCACGCCCGCCGGCGCCGGCGGGCCATGTACGGGGCGACCAGCAGCAGGGCCATGCCGATCGGCAGCGCGAAGGCGTGGAAGATCCGGATCGCCTCGACCGGCTCGAAGTTGAGCAGCAGATGCCCGCGCCAGCGGATCCCGGGCGTCAGCGCCGCCGCGACATTGATGAGACCGACGACCGCGGCGGCCAGGGCCGCCATGCGCGGCGTCCACCTGGTCGTGCGTTGTTTGGTCAAGACGGTCATTAGGACGGGTCAGGCGGGGAAATCACCGGCGCCGGGGGTGTGAGGATCTGCGCCACGGCCCTGACAAGATCTACGGGCCCGCCGGGCGCTGGTTACGGCGCGGACCGGCACTTTCCTGCCGGCGGCGAGCGCCGCCGGTGCGTCCCTCAAGCCTACCCGCTTCCCCCGGGCGGCTCTCCCGGGAGCACGCCGCGGCCCGGACCGGGCCTACGCCGGGGTCAGCCGCGGGCTGATCAGCTCCGGGTCCGGCGGCAGCGGCTCGGGCAGCAGCTGCGCCACGGCCAGGGCCAGCAGCGGGAACACCGCGACCAGCTCGAAAACGGCGCGCAGGCCGCTGGCGTCGGCGAGCAGGCCGAGCAGCGGCGCGCCCACGCCGCCGAGCCCGATCGACAGGCCGATCGTGACCCCGGAGGCCACCCCGATCCGCCGGGGCAGGTACTCCTGGCCCATCACGATGGTGACCGCGAAGGTGGCGATCGTGGCCGCCCCGGCCAGGCCGGCGAACAGGAGCGCGAGCACCGGCCCGGAGACGAGGAAGCCGAGCACCAACACCGGCAGCAGCAGCATGGAGGCGCGCAGGACGGCGCGCCGTCCGAAGCGATCGGCCAGCCGGCCGCCGACCAGCGTCCCCACGGCGCCGCCCAGGAGCATCACCGACAGCGCGGTCCCGCCGAGCGCCGTGCTGGTATGCAGATCGCGGACGTAGTAGAGCGGGATGAAGGTGACGAGCCCGAAGTACACGAACGAGCGCAGCGCGATGACGACGGCCAGCAGCAGGAACGGGCGCCACTGCTCGCGCGTCGCCTCGGCCGCATCGGGCATGCTCTGAGCCTGGGCGCGGAACGGGGTCAGGCGGGGCAGCTCGCGGGCCAGGATCGCCCCCATGATCGCGGTGGGCACGATCACCAGCAGCGTTCCGGGTAGGCCGAAGGCCAGCACCAGCGGCGTGACCAGCACCGGGCCCAGGGCAAAGCCGATGTTGCCCCCGACGCTGAACAGGCTCATCCCGGAGGAGCGGCGCGCACCGGATACGTAGTTGGCGAAGCGCGAGGCCTCAGGATGGAAGGCGGCCACCCCCATGCCGCTCAGCACGACGGCCGCGAAGGTGAGCCAGTAGCTGGGGCTGATCCCCACCAGCCCCACGCCGATCCCGCCCAGCGTCGGTCCCAGCGGCATCAGCCACGGCAGCGAACGCCGATCCGACAGATGGCCGAACAGCGGCTGGATGACCGAGCTCGAGATCGTCGCGGCCAGGATCAGGGCCGATACGCCGGCATAGCTGAGGTGATCACGGGAGATCAGGAACGGCAACAGCGCGGGCACCGACCCCTGCCCGACATCGGTGAACAGATGACCGGCCGACAGCACGGCCATCGCCCGTCGGTCGACGCGGGCGGACCCCGTCACGAGTTCTCGCGGATCCGCTGCTTGACCATCTTCTGCTTGGCCTCGAGCTCGGCGGCGAGCTCGCTCAGCTCCGCCAGGCGGCTCCGCACCAGCGAGAGCTGGCTGCCGATGTGCTCCTGAAGCTGGGCCAGGATCCGCAACCGCTCAGCCGGCGCCTCGGTCTGGTGATACTCGCGGCGCAGATGGGCCCGCGCGCTCTCGGCCTCGACCAGCTGCGAAAGCTGCTCCAGCGAGAGGCCCAGCAGCTCCTTGAGGCGAACGATCTCCCGCAGGCGCTCGACGTCCGCCTCGGTGTAGACGCGATGCTTGCCCTGGGCGCGGTCGGCCTCGCTGCCGAGCAGTCCGAACTCCTCGTAGTAGCGGATCGTGCGCGCGGTCACGCCGGTCAGCTCGGCCACCTCGCCGATGCGCAGGGTGCGGGCCGCGGTGGCGCTCATGAGGACATCACCGGCTGCTGGGCCGGCGGCCGCTCGGCCGTCGAGGGTGAGCTGATCTCCTTGGGCCGCGCGGCGGAGATGAGCGCCCCGACCAGGGAGACCGCGGCCAGGCACCACAGCGCGGTGTGCATGTTCGAGATGAAGGGCGTCAGCTGCGCGGTCGAGATGTGGTTGGCCAGGCCCGAGAAGACGCTGAACAGCACCCGCTTGGGCACGGCCGAGGTTACGACGGCGAGCACGAAGGCGATCGAGATGACGGCGCCCGTGTTCTGGACGAGCACCCGCGCACCGGCCGCGATCCCGCGCCGGTGCGGGGCCACGGCGCCCATCATGGCGGCCGTGTTGGGGGAGTTGAACATCCCCGACCCGATGCCGACGACGAACATGTAGAGGCCGGGCCAGACGTAGCTGGTGTCACGGCCGAGCGTCGTCATCAGGGCCAGGCCGACGGCGGTGACCAACATGCCCAGGACGGCCAGTGTGCGGGAGCCGCGCCGGTCGGCCCACACGCCCGCCGCCGGGGAGGCGATCAGCATGCCCAGCGCCAGCGGGGCCAGCTTGACCCCGGCCAGGATCGGCGAGTTGCCCTGCACGCCCTGGAAGTAGAAGACGAACACGAACATCAGCGCGAACCGAGCCAGGCCGTTGGTGAAGGCGGCCGCGGCAGCGGTTGAGAACAGTCGCTGCCGGAAGATCGTCAGGTCCAGCATCGGCGCCCGGTGGCGGCTCTCGATGAGCACGAACAGCGGCAGCAGGACCGCGGCCAGGACCAGCCCGCCGATGACCAGGGTCGAGCCCCAGCCCTGGATCCCGCCCTTGGAGATCCCGTACACGAGCCCGGTGAGGCCGATCAGGAAGGTGACCGTGCCCAGGAGGTCGAACGAGCGATCCTCCGAGCGCCCGGTCACCTCATGCAGGACCAGGGCGCCCCACAGCGCGCCGGCCAGTCCGAAGGGGACGTTGAACCAGAACACCCAGGGCCAGCTGATCGCCACGAGCGCGCCGCCGAGCACCGGCCCGATGACCAGACCGACGGCCGCGACCATCGTGTTGGTGCCCATCGCCAGCCCGAGCTGCTCGCGGGGAAACGCGTCGGTGACGATCGCGGCTGAGTTGGCGAACAGGAAGGCGCCGCCGATCCCCTGCAGGATGCGCCACAGGATGAGCTCCGTGCCGGTGGCCGCGAAGCCCGCCCCGAGCGAGGCCAGCGCGAACAGCACGAATCCACCCACGTAGGCCTTCTTGCGCCCGAACTGGTCCGACAGGCGGCCGGCGCTCAGCACCAGCACGGTCGAGGCGATCATGTACACGAGGATCACCCACACCAGCTCGAGCAGGCTGGTGTGCAGACTGCGCTCGAGATCAGGCAGGGCGATGATCAGCGTGCCCGAGTTGATCGTGGCCAGCAGCATGCCCAGCGACGTGCAGGACAGAGCCCACCACTTGTAGGCGTCATGTTCGGCGTGCACGCCGAGCCGGCGGTTGCGGTCCTTCCCACTGGCCGGCGGAGCTGAGACCGAGCTCAAGCCACCACTCTCCTTCGGACGAAATCTGATTCTTACGTAAACGTCAAAATAGCACTCGCCGTGGGGCCCGGCTCGGTCCGGGGAGTCGGTCAGGGTCCGGCTCGGTCCGGGGACCCGGGTCCGCGTTCGGCTGGTCGGGGACCCGGTCAGGTTTCGAAGGCGGCCACGGTGCCCAGGATCACGAACGCGGCGATCAGGGCCGCCCCCTCGAACGGGGTCGCCTCGCCATCTCCGGTGATCTGCCAGACGATCACCGCGGTGCCCAGCAGCGCGCCGGTGAACACGGGCGCGAGCGAGAAGGTGAGCGTGGTCGCGGTCAGCAGCGAGACGAGCACCAGCAGCGGGAACAGGAACGCCGCCACCTGGGCGGTGGAGTTCTTGACCACGGCGATGGCCAGCTCGGGATAGCCCTTGTAGGCCAGCACGACACCGACGGCATGCTCGACGGCGTTGCCGGCCGTGGCCACGATGATCAGACCGGCGAATGACTGGGATATGCCCAGCGTGTGGATCGTCGGCTCGAGCGCGTGCACGAACCAGTCGGACACGAAGCCTGCCGCCACCCCCGCGACCAGCAGCAGGAACATCGCGCCGGCGGTCGAGATGCGCAGGTCGGCGTCCTTGGCGTCCTGGGCGGTCTCGGTGGTCAGGTACTGGCGCACCCAGAAGGCGTAGACGAACAGGATGGCCACGGCGCCGACGATCGAGATCGTGGTGATGTGATGGCTGGCCGAGTCATGCGCCGAGTCGGCCAGGCGGACGAGCACGATGATGAAGCTCGAGATCATCAGCAGCGTGGTGGCGTCGTTCGGCAGCCGCACGCTGAAGCGCATGATGTTGTCGCGCTCGCGCAGCGATCCGACCACGATCACCAGGCCGAGGACGAGCAGGGCGTTGACCAGGATCGAGCCCAGGATCGCCGTCTGGGCGACGACCCGCTGGCCCGCGTTCAGCGCGAAGATGACCACGAAGAACTCGGGCAGGTTCCCGAGCGTGGATTGCAGCAGCCCGGTGGTGGCGGTCCCGAACCGCTGACCGACCTGCTCGGTGGCGAAGGACACGATCCACGCGCCGCCAGCCAGGGCCAGGCCGGCGACCACGAACGCGACCACGTGCGAGACGCCGCCCAGATAGCGCGTCAGCCCGGCCAGCACCGTCAGCACGGCGACGACCGCCACGCCGGCCCGCTCCAGCCGTGTGAGACCTGCGAGCAGCCTCTAACCGCCCGTCAGCACCGCGTCGTGGCCCCAGTGGTTGTGCTCACCCCGGGGACTATCTCACCCTCTCGAACTCGCCGGTCTCGAGGTCGCGCTGGACCTGTTGCTCGATCTGGTGCTCGGTGGTGGTGGGATCGGTCTGGCGGAGCTCCACCGCTCGCAGCCGCTTGAACTTGAAGATCTCGAGCACGTACACGAGATACACGCTGGCCGCCCCGCACAGCACGATCAGCATGATCAGCACGATCAGCCAGCCGGTCGAATGCCGCTCGTAGTGGGGAATCATGCGCAGCGCCACCGCCAGGCCGGCCATCAGCGCCGTCCACGCGTACAGGTAGGCGACCGTCTTGCGCTGCGAGAAGCCGATCCGGGCCATGCGATGGTGAAAGTGGTTGGCGTCGGCCGACCACGGCTTGCGACGGTACTTCAGGCGCTTGGCGATCACGAAGCCGGTGTCCAGGAAGGGCACGGCAAGGATCACCAGCGGCACGACCAGGGCCACGACGGCGTTGGTCTTGAGCGAGCCCACCACCGCCACGACGCCCAGCAGATAGCCGAGCAGGTTGGCGCCGGCGTCGCCCATGAACACCGACGCCGGGTGGTAGTTGTGAAACAGGAATCCGAGCGCGGCCCCGGCGGTCAGGGCCGCGAGCACCGCGGCGCCGCTGACATCGAGGCTGAAGGCGATGACCGAGAAGGCGATGCCGTCGATCGTGCACACCCCGGCGGCCAGGCCGTCCACCCCGTCGGAGAAGTTGACCACGTTCATCATCCCGACCAGCCAGATAACGGTCAGCGCCCCGCCCGCGTTGGGGAACTGGAACGCGCCCAGGAACGGGATGGTGACGTCGGTGACCACGGCTCCCGCCTCCACCGCCACGACCGCGGCGGCGATCTGACCGACCAGCTTCACGGCCGGGTGCAGGTCCCGCACGTCATCGACCGCGCCGACCAGGGTGATCAGGCAGGCGCCGCCGATCACCCACCACACGTACACGGTCCCCCCGGACCCGCGCGGGCCATGGGCGACGTGGGGCAGCTTGATCTCCGGGTGCAGCCAGATCGCCCCGGCCACGAGCACCGCGAACAGGATCGCCAGGCCGCCCAGCAGCGGAGTCTCACGCCGGGCGAGACCCCGGTCTCGGGGCACATCGACGGCGTTCAGCCGCCGGGCCAGCCGAGCGGCCAGGGGCGTGACCGCCGCGGACACCGCGAGCGCGACCACGAACGAGAGGACGGCGTCCCAGTACGGCATGCCCGCGAAGCATGGCAGCCCCGGCCGACTCCATCACTGTGCCGTGAACAGCGTCCACCGCGGTCGCCCCGGGCCAGCGGGCACTCCGCGCATCACGTTGCCTCTCCAGGCCGTCGGTCCGGACTACCCCCGCACCAGCGCCTGCCCGATCCGCACCGCCACCGCCATCGGCTGTCCGGTGAGCTGGCGCCACGTCACCTGAATGACTCGGTACCCGGCCGCGGTCAGCACCTGGACGCGATGCCGGTCGGCCTCGAACTGATGGCGATGACGGTGAAACTCGAAGCCGTCGAACTCCAGCACGAGGTTCTGCGCCCGCCAGAGGAAGTCGACCTCGAGCCCGAGCAGCTTCGCGTTGACCTCGGGCAGGGGCAGCTGCGCATCGGCGATGAGACGGAGGACCAGCCGCTCGGCCTTCGATCGCGTGATAACGCCGCCGCTGACTCCGCGCATGACCCGGGCCAGGCGCCGAGCCCCCGGTCGGGTCGGGGTGCGCTCGAGGGTTGCGTGGAGATCTGCGTCCTTCACCAGCCGCCGCATCCGCGCTTCGGCGAGCGCACGCTCGATCTCGCCGTCGTCAGCGTCTGCGGCGTGGTCGAGCAGGCACCGAGCCGGAGCGGTCACGGGCAGGCCGCGGTGCAGGCGAACGTCACGGATGTCGAGGGCGGTGACCCGCCGGGCACAGATTCCGGGCTGCGGATGCACATAGCGTCCTTGTCGTGTGATGTCCACCTGCTCCGGAGGTGGCGCCAGCCCCCAGAGCGCGGCCCCGGAGCCATGGCTGATGACGCTGTCATCGCCGGCGTACAGGAGGGCGGCGACCAGCCTGGCCGCCAGATCGCTTCGCACATAGGCGACGGCAAACACGCCCGGAAGGCGAGGAATGAGCCGGCCGTCGCCGACACGGCGCGCGATGCCCGAGCGGCTGAACCCGATCGCCCTGAGCTGACGACGGTGGACGTTCCCGCTTTGAGCGGCCGCGATTGCCGCCAGCGCCGCCTCGCCCTGCCCTGCGGGCCGCACAACGGAGAAAACCCGAATTCCCGCGCCGGCTTTTCCATCAACCGGCTCCTCAGCGCGACGTACGGAGAAAAGCTGCGGAGCGAATTCGGCTTTTCTCGTAATGGGTGCGCGACGGGATGAGCTCATGTCCGCATGAGCCACCGGGGACCCGAAAACCCCCCCAAGCTGCTTTGCGTGCCCGCGCCGGGGAGTCCCAGGCCGCCTCGGGCCGGCGACCCCAGCGCCTCAGGCCAGCGAGGTGGCGCCGAGGCCCGCGTACAGCGGATAGCGCTCGGCGACAGCGCTCACGCGCTGGGCCAGCTCGTCCTGGACGGACTCGAACGGACCGTCCGGATTGAGGGTCTGGGCGATCAGGCCGCCCACCTCGATGAAGTCGTCGACCTGCAGGCCGCGCGTGGCCAGGGCCGGGGTGCCGATGCGCAGGCCGGATGAGACCGCGGGCGGGCGAGGGTCGAACGGCACCGCGTTGCGGTTGACGGTGATGCCGATCGAGTGCAGCCGATCCTCGGCCTGCCGGCCGTCGAGCTCGGACTCTCGCAGGTCGCACAGCACCAGATGAACGTCGGTTCCACCGGTCAGGACCGACACGCCGCCGCCGGCGGAGAGGAGCTCACGAGCCACCGCGCGGGCCCCGGCCAGGGTGCGTTCCTGACGTTCGCGGAAGGCCTCGGAAGCGGCGATCTTCAGCGCCACCGCCTTGCCGGCGATGATGTGCTCGAGCGGTCCGCCCTGCTGGCCCGGGAACACAGCCGAGTCGATCTTCTTGGCGTACTCGGCCCGGCACAGGATCATCCCACCGCGACCGCCGCCGATCGTCTTGTGGATCGTGGTCGTGACGACGTCGGCGTGCGGCACCGGGCTGGGGTGCACGCCGGCCGCGACCAGGCCGGCGAAGTGGGCCATGTCGACCATCAGGTAGGCGCCGACCGAGTCGGCGATCTCCCGGAAGCGCGGGAAGTCGAGCTGGCGCGGGTAGGCCGACCAGCCGGCCACGATCATCTTCGGCCGGTGCTCCTCGGCCAGGCGCTGGACCTCGTCCATGTCGATCAGGCTCGAGGCGCGGTCGACGTGGTAGGCGACGATGTCGTACAGGCGGCCGGAGACGTTGATCTTCATCCCGTGCGAGAGGTGGCCGCCGTGGGCCAGCTCCAGGCCCATCAGCGTGTCGCCCGGCTGCAGCAGCGCGTGGTAGACGGCCGTGTTGGCCTGCGCGCCGGCGTGCGGCTGAACGTTGGCGTGCTCGGCGCCGAACAGGGCCTTGGCGCGATCGATGGCCAGCTGCTCGGCGATGTCCACGTATTCGCAGCCGCCGTAGTAGCGCCGTCCGGGGTAGCCCTCGGCGTACTTGTTGTTGAGCACCGAGCCCTGGGCCTCGAGCACCGAGACCGGAGCGAAGTTCTCCGAGGCGATCATCTCCAGCGTGCGCTGCTGGCGCTCGAGCTCGAGGTTGAGGACCTCCGCGATCTCGGGATCGACCTCCGCCAGGGGGCGATTGAAGAAGTCCGGCGGCAACTCGGAGCTCACGCGAGCGATGGTAGCGGTGACCCCGGGCGGTTCAAGGACGACCGCCCCGGACGTCAAGCGCGACGGCCAGCTCGGCCGCGGGCAAGGCTCCCTCCCGGATCACCGTCCACTGTCCCCCGTCCTCGTAGGCCCGCAGGTCGACGACGGTCGACGCCGTGCCCGGCAGCTCACCCCCGTCAAGGAGCATGTCGGCCCGGCGGCGGATCATCTCGGGCACATCGGCCAGCCGTCGCGCCTCCTCGCCGCCGGCCAGGTTGGCGCTCGACTGGAGGATCGGCCAGCGCACCCCGTCCAGGAGCGGCACGATCGGGACCCGAAGGCCGAGCGTCTCGGGGTCCTCGCCGCAGGCCAGGGGGAAGCGCCGGGCCGGGTTGGGCAGGATCGCGGTGACCGGGCCGGGCAGCAGGCGGCTCAGCGCATCGCGGGTCCGGGGTCCGAGCTCGGGCAGTGCGGCCCGCGCCAGCTCGACGTCAAAGAACATGACCGCCGAGGGCTTGCTGAGCGGACGGCGCTTGAGGCCGTAGAGCCGCTCGACGGCCACCCGGTTGTGCGCGTCGCAGGCCAGCCCGTAGACCGTGTCGGCCGGGAACACGGCGACGCCGCCCACGGACATGCAGCGCTCGAAGGCCGCCGCCTCAGACCCTTCGGCGACGACGCTCATGCCCGGCGCCCGACGACGACCCGGTCGAGCCCGGCGAGGTCGCGCCGTACCTCAACCGCGCCAAAGCCGGCTGCCCTCAGGAGCTCGGACACGGCCGCGGCCTGCTCGGCCCCGATCTCCAGCGCCAGCGTCATGACCTCGGGCGCGCCCGCGATCTGAGCCACCAGCCGCCGCACGAGCGACAGGCCGTCCGGCCCCGCGAACAGCGCGCCCGCCGGCTCGTACCGCGTGATCTCGGGCCCCAGCGACGCCCCCTCGGCCACGTAGGGCAGGTTGGCCAGGACCGCGTCGAACGGCGCCCCCGCGGCCAGCAGGTCGGACTCGAGAAACCGGGCCGGGAGCCCGAGGCGCGCGGCGTTGCCACGGGCGACCGCCAGCGCATCCGCCGAGATGTCGGTTCCGGTGACCGACAGATCCGGTCGCTCGGAGGCGAGCGCCAGCGCGACCGCCCCGCTGCCCGTCCCGACATCCGCCACCCGCGAGCCGGCCGGCAGCCCGAGCCCGACCTCCACGAGCAGCTCGGTCTCGGGGCGCGGGACCAGCACGCGCGGGTCGACGGACAGGGTCAGGTAGCGGAACGCGCGCCGGCCGAGGATGTAGGCCACCGGCTCACGGGCAGCCCGCCGGTCGACCAGCGTTCCGAAGGCGAGGGCGTGGGAGGCCGACAGCGGCGCCGCTCGGTCGAGCACGAGCCGCTCCCGCCCCACCCCCAGCACCTCGGCCAGCAGCAGCTCAGCGTCGAGCCGCGGTGACTCGCAGCCCGCCTCGCGCAGCCGTGCGGCCGCCTCGGTCAGTGCCGCGGCGACGGTGAGGACGGCCGTCGGAGCCTCGGCGGGCTCAGCCAACCGCCTTCTCCTCAGCTGGATGGGTTTGAGCGTGCCCCATGTCAGGCGTGGCCGGATGCCGAGCCGGGCACGCTCAAACGGCGGCGCTTCTCATCATCCTGGAGGGCGTCGGTCAGCTCGTCGAGCTCGCCCATCAGGATCTCGTCGAGGTTGTGCACGAGCAGGTTGATGCGGTGGTCCTTGACCCGACGCTCGCCGTAGTTGTAGGTCCGGATCTTCTCGGCCCGCTCGCCGGTGCCCACCTGGGCCAGACGGCTGGCGCCGATCTCCGCCTGCTGCTCGGCCAGGGCGGCTTCGTAGAGCCGGGCCCGCAGCACGCGCATGGCCCGCTCCCGGTTCTGCAGCTGGGACTTCTCGTCCTGCATCGAC
>DASVYO010000021.1:0-88975 GCA_036392135.1 Solirubrobacteraceae bacterium | reverse complement strand
CGCGCCGTGGCCGCCGCCGCCGGACGCGCCGCGCCGACGATCGCCACGGCGGCGCTGGCCACGGCCACCGGGTTCCTCGTGCTGCTCCTGTCACCGGTGCCGATGGTGCAGGGCTTTGGTCTCGTGCTCGTGGCGGGGATTGCCGTGGCCCTGCTGTGTGCGTTGACCGCCGGCTCGGCGGCGCTCGTGCTGGCCGAACGCGAGCTCGGCTTCGTCGGCGCGTCGCTGCGGGGGGCCGCAACCCTGGCGGGCGGCTTCGGCGCTCGCATGGCCCGTCCGCTCGGAGCCGCGGGCGGCGCGTTGAGCGCCGCGGCGCGGGGCGCCGGGGAGATCCTGAGCGGTGCCGGTCGCGGGCTCTCGGCGCCACTGCGGCGAGACTCGCGTCGCTCCCCACTCGGCGCCCCCGTCGGGCGCGCACCGCGCGGCCCGGCCGCGGGTCCGGTGGGTGGACGCCTGGTGGCCGCGGTCATGCGCCAGCCGGGTCGGGTCCTGGCCGTGGCCGGGCTGCTGGCGCTGCTCGGCTGGGTGGCCGACACGCAGACCGGCGTGCAGTCCGACGTGACCAAGCTCGTGCCCGCCGGGATGCCCGCGCTGCACAACCTGCGCACGCTCGAGCACGTGACCGGGGTCTCGGGCGAGATCGACGTGACCGTCAACGGGGCCAACGTGGCCAGTCCGGCCACGGTGGGCTGGATGATCCGCTACGAGAACCGGCTCCTGACCCACTATGGCTACCTGGAGACGCGGGGCTGTGCGTACTCGACGCTGTGCCCGGCGTTGTCGCTGCCCGACCTGTTCTCCACCGGGGCGCAGGCGGCCAATCAGAGCCCACAGCTCACGCAGGGCCAGATCAATGCGCTGCTGTCGGCCGTGCCGCCCTACTTCTCGCAGGCGGTGATCACGCCCGATCGCCGGCACGCCACCCTCGCCTTCGGGATCCGGCTGATGCCGCTGGCCCGCCAGGAGCGGGTGATCGAGTACATGCAATCGCAGCTGAACCCTCCGGCGGGAGTCCGCGCGAGCCTGACCGGCCTGCCCGTCCTGGCCGCCCAGGCCGATAAGGCGCTGTCCTCATCCTCACGCCGTCTGCTCACCCTGCTGGCAGGGCTGCTGGCCGTCGGTCTCGTCCTGGCGGCCGTGTTCCGCGGCCTGCAGCGGGCGCTCGTGCCGATGGTCCCGATCGCGCTGGCCACGGGCTGGTCGGCCCTGATCCTGTTCCTGATCGGGATACCGCTGAACCCGATGTCGGCCACGCTGGGAACGCTGGTCATCGCGATCTCGACCGAGTTCAGCGTGCTGCTGGCCGAACGGTTCCGCCAGGAGCGGCAGGCCGGGCACGATCTGAACGCCGCGCTGGCGCGAACCTATCGCTCGACCGGGACGGCCGTCATCGCCTCCGGGGTGACGGCGATCTTCGGCTTCGGCGTGCTCGTCTTCTCGAACATCACCATGTTGCGGGACTTCGGCTTCGTCACGCTGGTCGATCTGACCGTGTCGCTCGGCGGGGTCCTGCTCGTCCTGCCGGCGGTGCTGGCCGTGTCCGAGCGCGATGACGCGCTGGCCGGAGTCCGGTGGGCCGCGGCCAGTGCCGGCTCGCGCCTGCGTCGGCGCCGCCGGCCCCGGGTGGCGTGAGCTCCGAAACCGGCCCGGGAGAGCCGCCGGAGGATCCCCCGGAGCTTCTCGGCCGGCTCGATCCCGACCGTGGCCGCGCGGGTTCCGGCCACACCGCCCACCGTCCGCGCCCCTCGATGGTCACCCTGTCCAGTGCGCCGGCCGTGGATACGCGGCGCTACCGGTGGATGATCGGGATCATCGGGCTGACCCTGGTCGCCATCTTCTCCGTCTATCTGTTCGCCTCCCGGGGGCTGGGGCGGACCGGTGTTCCCCCCGGCCAGCGCCTGCATTACTTCGCCGCCCCGCTGGCCGCCACCACGCTGAGCGGTTCGGCCAACCTCTCGCCGCCGTGCACCGTGGCGCGGCATGATCCCCGCGCCCTGAACATCTGCCTGCTGGTACGGCGCGGACCGCTGGTGCTGTCGTTGTTCGTCACCGGATCGTCTCAGTGCGAGCACCAGGTCGACGCGCTGCAGACCCTCTCGGCCCGCTTCAGCCGCTCCGGGGTCCAGTTCGCCGCCGTGGCTGTCAACGCCGATCGGGCCAGCACGCGGGCGGCGATCCGCGCTCACCACTGGACGATCCCGGTCGCCTACGACGAGGGCGGCGCCGTCGGAGGCCTGTACGGGGTGGCGGTATGCCCGATGGCCGAGCTGGCCGCCCGCGGCGGAATCGTCCGTGACCGCCTGATCGGCGACCGGTGGAGCTCGAGCCAGGCGCTCGCCCCGCGCGTTCAGGCCCTGCTCGCCGCCGGCGCCGGCGGGCGGTGAGCGTGCCGGCCCTGACCGCGGGATCGGGCGGTGAGTGCTGAGCTCCCTCTGAGCCCGGCTCCGGGCTTCGTCGAGGACCGCGTCCGGGCCGAGCTCCCGGGCCTGCGCCTGTCCTGGATAACCGCCCCCGCCGGAGCGGCGCGCCGCGCCAGTCCACCTGCGCTCGTGGGCCGGTTGCGCTCTCTGTCCAATCGCTACCGGGGCGCGCAGGTCGTCGCGATGCGCACCCAGGCGATACCCCAGGCCTACCGCGCCTTCTTCCGCCAGATCGGACTCGACCCGGACGTGCGGCGGATCCCGAGCGAGGGCGCGGCCGTCCAGCGGCTGCTGCACGGCGGCTTTCGCTCCGTGGATCTGATCACCGACGCGCGGCTGCTGGCCCTGCTCGAGACCGGCGTCGCGGTCTGGGCTCTGGACGCCGATCATGTCGACGTCGGTGGGCTGGGGATCCGGGCCGTCACCGCGGCGGATCGTGAGCGGGGCGAGGGGTTGGGTGGATACGTGGAGCCGGGGGCGCTGGTCGTCGCCGATGCCCGGGCAATGCACGCGCTGCTGTTCACCGAGCCCGACCCAGCCCACCGGGTGAGCCCGCGCACCGCGCGCGCGGCCCTGTTCGCCGTGGCCGTCGAGGGGGTTCCCGACATTCATGTCGAGGAGGCCCTGTGGATGTGCGCCGAGGTGCTCGCCGAGTCGCTCCCGGACCGGGGGACCGAACCGGGTTGAGCGAGCCCCGCAAATTGGTAAGGTGGGCACATGGGTGGGAGCTATGCCTATCCGGCTACCCAGATTCCGCCACCGGCGGGGCCGAGCCGGCCCTCGGCTCGCGTCGCCGAAGGTGACGAGCGGGCGGCCCGCCGCAGTCTGCGTCAGCAGATCGCGCGTCTGGAGCGCGATCTGGCCGACGCCTTCGTCACCTCCTTCCCGATGGGGGGACTGCCTCAGCCCGCCGCGGTCGCCGCGGCTCCGCGCCTGCTCGGCCTGGGGGAGCTCGAGTGCGTGCGAGATGAGCTGGCCGCACGGCTGTCCGCCTCGCGCGCGTTGATCGCCGAGCGCGCCGACGAGCAGGAGGAGAAGCGTCGCATCCTCGAGCGCATGCTGCTCGAGCCGGGTAAGTACCGGTTCGTTCGCATCGCGCGCGCCGAGCTCGGGGAGCCGGGCTGCGGCGTGTGGCAGGTCAGGCCCCGGCTGGGCCTGATCGGGATGCTGATGGGCTGGTGGCAGGTCAAACTGTCCTCGGGCTGTCCGTTAGCCGCGGGTCGCGGACCTCGCGCCGCGGCCCTGAGCACGATCTGATCGCCGCCCTCGGTCCGTCCGCGGCCGGTTTCGGCTCTGTCCTCCCGGGGGAGCCGACCAACAGATGCGTTTGCTGAGAGACGGCGTCGGCGCCGTGCTGATCACCCTGATCATGTTCATCGGCAGCCTTGGGCTGTGGGTGGGAACCCCGCTGCTCTGGCTGTGGGTGGGGTCACAGGTGCAGGGGGCGACGGAGTCGGTCGGGACCGCGATCGCCGCCATGTTCGTGGGCGTCGTCCTCCAGGTGGTGATCGTCGGCTCGCTCCTGGCCAAGCTCAGCGACGTCTACCGCGCCAACTGCGTGGCCCGCGGTCACGGCGACCCGGGTCATTTCGTGCTCGAGGCCGTGCTTGTGGTCAGCGCCGGCCTGACGATCACCGTGTTCGTGGTCTGGTTCTTCCTGTTCGCCGGCGCCAGCCCGGTGCCGGTGGGCATCCACCTCTAGTTCCGGCTGTGGTGCCCCGACGGCGCCGCCCGGATGCCGGTCATCGGAGTCAGCCCCGGCGCCGCGGTCGTGCCCGACCTGGGGGCAGGATCGGGCACGACCGGGCGACGTGGGCCGCGAACTCGTCAGTTCGGGGCGGCGGCCCACGGTCGAACTGCGCTCAGGCGTAGGCCAGCTCGCGCTCGCCGGCCAGCGGGGCGCCCAGGTCGGCGACCGGCGTCTCGACCCGCTGCTGCAGCGCGCCCGCCAGCAGTTGGCGCTGACGCTCGGTGAGCTTCCCGATCGGCTTGGTCTCGGCGATCTGGTTGCGGAACAGGAACTTGCGGCACCGGGTCGTGCCCCACCGTCGCTGGCTCATCAGCAGGTCGCTCACCGGCCAGCTGCTCGCCTCCTGGGGGCACGTGAGCAGGACGTCCGCGGCGGACACCTGACCGAGCGCGATACGCCGTTTCAGCCCGGCACGGGCCAATCGGATCTCGTTGGCGCGCTCGAGGGCGCGAAGACGCTGCGGCTCGGGGGTGTCCAAGGCGGTCAGCTGCGTCATTAGGTCTCTCACTCCGCTCATGATCGGTCCGCTCCCCCCGGAGCGGACGTTGACGATTTACCGGTCGTGGCGCGCGGTTCTGTGGCCGCGCGTCATCAGCCTCACTGCGTCTGCGTTATTCGGACGGAGCCCAAAGCTCCAATGTGCCTCCGGGACTGGTGGCCCCGCCCGTCGGTCGCTTCCCTCAAATCGCCCCCGGCGCTCACGGCCGGTGACGTCCTAAACCTAGAACACCAGAGAGGTCACAGCAACGTCACAAGTTGCACAGGACGCGCTTAGAGCGCACTTTTTCTCCGCCAAAGTGTTTGTGCAGTCCGGTACAAGAGAAAAAGCCGCCCCCGCCTGGGACGGCATCCGCCGACGGCCCGAACATCCGTCCACGCGAGCCCGTCTCGGGCGAGCCGCGGCTCGCTCAGGCGCCGGCGGCCGCGCCGGGCGCGACTCGGCCGGTGGGCAGCGGGCCGTGCTCGGCCTCGAACTCCCGCTTGACGCGCGCGAAGGTCTCCAGCGCACGGTCCAGGGTCTGACGGTCGTGGGTGGCCATGACGCTCGTGCGCAGCAGCGCGCCCGCCGGTGGGACCGCCGGGTGCAGGGCGACATTGACGAACACGCCGGCGTCATACAACGCCTTCCACAGGAAGGCCGCCTTCCAGTCGTCACCGACGACCACGGGAACGACGGTGGTCACGATCTCGGTTCCGTCGGAAAGCCGGGTCGGCGCAACGACCTTGAAGCCGAGCTGGTGCAGGCCGGTGTGCAGGTACCGGGCGTTCTCGAGCGCGCGGGCGAACAGCTGCGGCCCCTCCTCCGAGCGGCAGATCCGCACCGCGGCCAGCGCGGCACCGACCGCAGCCGGCACCCCGGCGGCGGTGAACATGAACGGCCGCGACTGGATGCGCAGGAATTCGACCACGTCGGCCGGACCGGCGATCACGCCCCCGCACGAGGCCAGGGACTTGGAGAAGGTGGCCATTCGCAGGTCGACCTCGTCCTCCACCCCGAACAGCTCTGAGGTGCCCGCGCCGCGTGCGCCGAGCACGCCGAGCGCGTGCGCCTCGTCGACCATCAGCCGAGCGCCGTAACGGCGGCACAGCTCGACGATCTCCGGCAGCGGTGCGACGTCGCCCTCCATGGAGAAGACGCCGTCGACGACGACCAGCACGCCGCCACCGTCGCCGGCCGCCTTCTGAAGCGTGTACTCGAGCCGGTCGAGGCGGTTGTGGCGGAACGGGCGCAGCTTGGCGCGGGACAGGATGCAGCCGTCGAGGATCGAGGCGTGATCGCCCGAGTCGGCGATCACCGTGTCGCCGGGTCCCAGGATCGTGCCCAGCGCGCCCAGGTTCGCCTGATGGCCGGTGGTGAACACAATCGCCGCCTCCGTGCCCATCCAGTCGGCCAGCTCCTGCTCGAGCTCGAGATGGAGGTCGATCGTCCCGTTCAGGAACCGCGACCCGGTGAGGCCCGTCCCGTACTTGGCCAGCGCGTCAGCGGCACCCTGGCGCACGCGCGGATCGCCGGTCAGCCCGAGGTAGTTGTTGGAGCCCAGCATGATCCGCTGGGCGCCCTCCATCTCCACCACGGGCAGCGTCGGCCCCTCGAGCACGCGGAAATAGGGCAGCGCGTCCAGTTCGCGGGCCACCCGGAGCTGCTCGAGGCGCTCGTGCTCACGGGCCTTGGCAAAGACATCGATCGAAGTCGGCATGGGGCAGTCATGCTAACGACCGCCAACGGTGTCACCATGCGTGCTGATGAGCGGTGAGAAGACGGAGGAGATTCCGGCCGAGCCGGACTACGTGACCGAGGACGACCAGGAGGAGGTCATCGACGGCCTGCCCGTCCTGGCCGAGACCCGGATGCTGGAGCCGGCCGTCGCCGCGGCCCTGCCCGCGGTTCAGGCCGCGGCCGCGGCCGCCACGGGCTTTGTGGCCGGAGCGGCCACGCTGGCCCTGCTGCGCCGCCACAGCGCCCGCAGATCGGCGCGCGCCCGCGTGCCGCGCCGCACGCCCGTCGGGCTGCCCGTGGTGGCCAGCCGCTCGTTCCTGGTCGACGTTCACCTGCTGGCCAAGCCCGGGGAGTGAGCGAGCCGCACTCGGTGGAGGTCCGGATCGAGGTCCGACCCCGGTGGCCCTTCCGGCTCTCGCGCCGCACCGGCCTCGACGGCGTCGCCCAGGTCCGGGGCGGCGTGCTGCACCGGCTGCTCCACCTCGGCCAGGAGGCGGTTTCGATCCGGGTGGCACAGCTCGGCCCGGATCGGGTCCTGTTCGGCGCCCGGGCCCCGCGCCGGGAGGTGGCCGAGTGGGGTCTCGAGCGGATGCGCCTCGCGCTCGGCGTCGATCAGGACCTGAGCGAGTTCTACGAGCGCTTTCGCTTCGACCCCCTGATCGGCCGCTCGGTCCGCGCCAACCCCGGACTGCGCGTCTCGGCTCGCCCGGATCCGTTCGAGGCGCTCACCTGGGCCATCTGCGAGCAGCTGATCGAATACGAGCGGGCGGCGCTGATCGAGCGCCGGCTGACCCACCGGCTGGGTCGCCGCTGCCCGCAGACGGGACTGCGGGACTCGCCGGACGCCGCGGTGCTCGCGCTCCAGGCCCCCGCGCTGCTCGCCTCCATGGATCTCAGTCCGGGCCGGTCGATGACCCTGATCCGGGCCGCCCGCGAGGTGGCCAGTGGGCGGGTTGACCTGCTCGCCGCCGACCACGAGCGCGGCTGGCGACGGCTGCGCCGCATCCCGGGCATCGGCAGCTGGACGCTGCAGATGCTCGCCCTGACCGGCCAGGGCCGCCTGGACCAGCTCCCGGCCGGTGACCTGGCCTACATCAAGCTCGTGGGGCGACTTCTGAACGACGACCCGCGGTCGCGTTCAAGTGAGGACGAGGTCAACGAGTTCTTCGCTCGCTTCGCGCCCTGGGCTGGACTGGCCGGCTTGCACGCGCTGCGCTCCGGAGGTTCGGGCGGGGTGTTGCGGCTGGCGGCCTGAGCGGACTCGGCTGCCCCGAGCGAGGGCAGCCACGAGGGAGAGCGGGCAGCCACGAGGGAGAGGACGGAGGCGATGCCCGCGCAGCGTGGCTCCGGACCAAGCGAAGGGCACGCGAAAAACGGGCAATCCTGCGCGCACCTCCGTCATTTCGCTGGGGTGCGCGCAGGTTTGGGCGGTTTCCGGGCAATCTGGCGCGCACCTCGCTGGCGGGGGCCAGGTGCGCGCAGGAGTGGACGTCTTCACAGGCGGCGCAGAGCGTGCCGCCCCGTCACGGCCGCTGAGCGGCCCCATCCCTTCCTCTCGTGGCTGCCTTTGTCGGCCCACGTTTCGGTCTGTGACGGCATCCCGGAGGATCCCACCCCGGCCCGACCGCCTACGGGCCCGACCGCCCTACGGGCCCTGGCCGGCCAGGAACTGGTTGGTCTCCGCGGCGACGATCGAGGCCGGGTTGGAGATCAGATGGTGGCTGAGCATCCACTGCCCGTAGGCCGTCCACTGGGCCGTGTCCTGCCAGCCCCACGGCCGGCTCGTTCCGGACGGGAAGTAGGCGGGCAGGGTGGCCTCGACGCTGGCCAGCTGGAGCTTGCGGCTGAGCGAGGGGTTCGCGCTGAGCAGGGCATCGACGCCCGCCGAGGGGTTGCTGCGCACCGACTGGTAGCCGCGGCCCAGCGCCTGAACGAACCGGCGCAGGAGGTTGCCCCGCTGCGCAAGCTCGCTCTCCCGCGCGACCAGCACCAGCTCGTCGTAGTTGGGCACGCCGGCGTTCTCGACGTGGATCACGTTCACGCGACGGCCCAGCTGGCGCATCTGGATCGCCTCGTAGTTCCAGTAGGCACCCAGGGTGGCCGCCACCCGGCCGGACAGCATGGCCGGGACCAGGTTCGAGCCCACGTTGACCTCCTTGACCGAGCCCGACGGCACCCCGGCGTGCTGGAGGATCGACTGCAGGTAGGCGTGCTGGTAGGGGATCCCGGCGTCGCCGACCGTCTTCCCGCGCAGCTGCCCGGGACTGGTGATGTGCTGGCGGGCCAAGGACACGATCGAGGTCAAGGGCCGCTGCACGAGGGCGCCGATCGAGACCACCGGCAGCCCCTTGTCGCGGGCCAGCAGGACCTCGGGTTCATAGGAGACGGCCACGTCGATCTTGCCCGCCGCCAGCAGCTGCAGCGGCGTGGCCGGATCGGTGGGAACGTGCACCTGCACCTCCAGACCGGCCTGCCGGAAGTAGCCGGCCGACAGCGCGCTGTACAGCCCGACGTGGTCGGCGTTCGGGAACCAGTCGAGCATCAGCGCGATGGGCTGGGTGCTGTTCACGGCCGGGGCGGTGCGGTCCTTCTTGGCTCCGCAGGCGGTCAGGGTCAGCGCCAGGGCGGTGGCCAGCACGGGCAGGAGCAGAGGCGGACGTCTCATCGGAACGAGTCTCCAATCGGTCGGTGGGCCCAGGGCAGGGTCAGCCGCTCGGCCAGGTTGAGGACCGCGAACAGAGCGATCGCGAACAGGGACAGGATCACCACCGTGGCGTAGGCGCGGGCGGTGAGGAGCTGAGGGATCGACTGCTCGAACAGGTAGCCGAGTCCGGCATTCGCCCCCGCCCACTCGGCGAACACGGCGCCGATCACGGCCACGATCACGGCGATCTTGGTGCCGGTGAAGACGCCGGGCAGCGCCGCCGGCAGCTCCACGTGGCGGAACGTCCGCCAGCGCGAGGCGTCGAATGTCCGCATCAGCTTGATCAGGTCGGGGTCGACCCCGGCAAACGCGGCCAGGGTGGTGACCACGATCGAGAAGAAGGAGACCAGCGCCACGACGACCACCTTGGGCACGAGGCCGAATCCGAGCCACAGGACCAGCACCGGAGCGATCATCGGGATCGGGATCGTCTGCGAGGCGATCAGCAGAGGCAGCGAGGCCCGGCGGACGGTGAGGAAGAAGTGCATCAGGCTGGCCGTCAGCAGGGCCCCGGCGGCGGCCACGATGATGCCGAGCAGGATCTCCTCGGCGGTGACCAGGAAGTTGGACCACAGCAGGCTCCGGTCGTCGTACAGGGAGGCGGCGACGGAGTGCGGGGCGGGCAGAATCAGCGAGTCGGCACCGCCGGCGTCGACGTACAGCTCCCAGATCCCAAGCAGCGCCAAGAGCAGGATCGCCGCTCGCCACCAGCTGAGCGCGCGCCTCATTCGGGGACGCCCAGGGCTCGGTAGACGTGCTCGCGCAACGCGGTCAGCTCGGGATCCGTGCGGCGGCGCGGCCGGGGGAGGGGAACCGCGATGTCGGCCACGGCGCGCCCCGGCCGGGGCGACATGACGACGACCCGGTCTCCGAGGACGACCGCCTCCTCGACGTCGTGGGTGACCAGCACGACCGTGCGCGGTTCCTCCTGGAGCGTGTGCGCCAGCCACGATTGCATCTCGGCGCGGGTGAGGGCATCGAGCGCTGCGAACGGTTCATCCAGGGCCAGGACGGGCTTGCCGGCCAGCAGCGAGCGCAGGAACGAGACCCGCTGGCGCATTCCGCCTGAGAGCTCTGCCGGACGGGTGTGGGCGAACTCGTGGAGACCGAAGCGCTCGAGCCACGGCCGGGCCTGCGCCTGGGCCTGCGTCCGGGGGATGCCCCGGGCCCGCAGTGCCAGGGCGGCGTTGTCGAGCGCCCCCAGCCAGGGAAGCAGCAGATCGCGCTGGGGCATCAGCGCGGCGGGCGCCGATTCGAGCACGCCCTGGTCGGGGCGCTGCAGGCCGCAGATCAGCTCGAGCAGGGTCGTCTTGCCGCAGCCGCTGGGACCGACGACGGTCACAATCTCGTCGGGCCCGGCGCGCAGCGACATGCCGTCCAGCGCCGCCACGGGACCGTTCTTGGTGTCGAACGTGCGGCGGACGGACTCCACGCGCACCCCGCCGGTGCGTTCCCGTCCGCGGGGCTCCTCGGCCGGAGCCTCGATCATCGCTGTGTCACTCCCTCCGCGGGCATTACCCCACAGGTTCAAAGGGTCAGCGCCAGGCGCGGGCTCTTGGGCGAGCCTGCGGGGGGCGCTATCTCAGCCGGCGGACCCGCCAGCCCCCCTGGTTTCCAGATCTGAAGCCCGGATGGTAGTGGATCGGGCCGCCCGAACGTCACCGCTTCCGATCGGGCCCGGCGAGCCCTGCCCGCGCGCCTCAGGTCCGGATGGGCTGGGCCAGCGCCTTGACGAACTCCTCGAGCTGATCGGTGCGCCAGCACTCGAACGCCGTGCAGTGCTGCTCGTAGGCGGCGATCACCGAGTCTCCGTAGTTCCAGTACAGCCGCGGCTCCGGATTCAGCCAGAAGGTACGGCCGGCGCGGGCGGTGATGGCCGCGAACACCTCGTCGCGGGGCGGCCGGCCGTTGGTGCGGGCATCGCCGAGCACGATCACCGTGGCTCGCGGATGAAGCTCATCCTCGATCTCGGCCAGGAACTCCGTCCACACGCGGCCGTAGTCGGTGTAGCCGGAGATGTCGGCCACCCCGGCGTTCTTGGACACCGCCTCGCTGGCGGCGCGGAAGTCCCGCTCGCGCTCGAACACCTCGGTGACCTCGGAGATGCGTTCGATGAACACGAACGAGCGCAGCTTGCGAAACGAGTCGTGCAGCGCGTGGAGGACCGACAGGAAGAAGGTGCTGGCGCTGGTCACGCTGGTCGACACGTCACAGAGCACGAAGATCTCGGGCCGGCGCGGGCGCTGCGGGCGGTACTTGAGCTCGACCGGTACGCCCCCGGACTGCAGCGAGGCCCGCATCGTGCGCCGCACGTCGACGTGGGCGTGGCGCTTGCGGCCCCGGTGCTCGTGGCCCTGGGTGGCCAGCCGTCGCTTGAGCTGGGCCACGACGCGATGCACGGCGGCCAGGTCGGAGATCGGGCCGGTGGGCAGCGCCCGGTCGAGCTCGGTCAGTGGCCGTTTGGGCGGGAGGCTCGAGGTGCGTTCGATCAGCGCGCGCTCCAGCTCCCGGCGCAGCTGCTGCTCGAAGCGCCGCAGCTGCTCGCGGGGCACGCCGTCGCGGCGGGGGTCGTCCGGAGCCAGCTCGGGCTGCGGCTCCGAGCGCAGCCCGAGCGCTCGCCGGATCCGCTGCACGTCGACCCCGAGGACCCCTGAGCCCTCGCCCTTGCCGAAGGCCGCGATGGCCAGTCGGGCGAGATCGCGCATCGCGGCTTCGGAGCCGTCGCGCAGCGCGGCGGCGATCTGCTGGCGCAGGGCCTCGAGGTCGACCTCGAGCGCGCCGGGGTGGCTCGCGGACTCGCTGATCTGCTGACGCGCCGCCTCGGCCTCGGCCGCGCGGAAGAAGAACCGTTCAAACACCAGATCGAAAACGCGCGCGTCCTCCGGGGACTTGGCCAGCGTGGCCGACAGCGCCCCCCGGAAGTCGGCCGGGTGGGTCCAGGGCACCTGCTCGAGCGCGGCGAACGCGTCGAGCAGCTCGGAGGTGCCGAGCGCCATGCCCTCCTCGCGCAGCTCCTCGGCGAAGGCCAGCAGCTGGCCGTCGAACCCGCCCGGACCGCGGTCCGGGATCTTCGCGTAGCGCCTGGGCTCGGGCACGTGGATCGTCGCCGTGCCGCCCCTCTAGGCGGCGGGCCGGGCGCCGTCCTCGGCCGGGCGCTCGAGCTTCACGCCGACGCGGGCGGCGACCGTATCGAGGTCGGTGCGGTGCTTGACGATCACGCTCATCGTGGAGCGGAAGGTGTCGGCATCGATGTCATCGGCCCCGAGCAGCAGCAGCGCGCGCGCCCAGTCGATTGACTCGGCGATGCTGGGCGGCTTCTTGAGATCGAGCTCCCGTACCTGCTGAACGATCTCGACCAGCTTGCGGGCCACCGTCTCGTCCAGGCCCGGGGAATGCAGGCGCACGATCTCGAGCTCGTGCTCGAGCTCGGGGTAGTCGAGCCACAGGTACAGGCAGCGTCGCTTGAGGGCCTCGGTCAGCTCGCGCGTGTTGTTGGAGGTCAGCAGCACGACCGGTTGCGTGCGGGCCTCGATCCGCCCCAGCTCGGGGATCGAGATCTGAAAGTCGCTCAGCAGCTCGAGCAGCATGGCCTCGAACTCCTGATCGGTCTTGTCGATCTCGTCAATCAGCAGGACGACCGGCTCGGGGGAGGCGATCGCCGTCATCAGCGGGCGGGCGAGCAGGAACTCCTCCCCGAAGATGTCGCCCTGCACGTCCTCCCAGCCGCTGTCGCCCGACTCGACCTGGATGCGCAGCAGCTGCTTGCGGTAGTTCCACTCGTACAGCGCCTTGGCCTCGTCGAGGCCCTCGTAGCACTGCAGCCGCACCAGGGTCCGCCCCAGGTAGCGCGACAGGGCCTTGGCCAGCTCGGTCTTGCCCACGCCGGCCGGTCCCTCGACCAGCACCGGCTTGCCCAGCTTGGCGGCCAGAAAGGCGACCAGAGCGGTGCTCTCGCCGGGGAGGTAACCGACCTGACGCAGGCCCTCAGCTACGGCCTGGGCCGATGTCGGCAGATGGTCTTGATCGCTCAGGGCAGCTTTCCTAGTGTCGGCCGGGTCGGGTCTGTGCGAGCGGCGGCCGGGTGGGACCGGCGTACGCCGCTGGGGTCAAATATAGGGTTCGCCGAGCCGTGATCCTCGTGCTCGCCTCCCAGCAGTCACAGGTCCACGCCTTCGTGGCCGTGCTCGTGTTCGGCCTGGTGGTCGGCGTGCTCGGCCATATCGCCCGCTCGCGCACCCTGATCCTGACCGGGATCCTCGTCATCGGCCTGGCCAGCGCGTACTTCTCGTTCGTGCTTCAGCCCGGCGGGCACTAGTGCCCCGCGGCGGTGATGAGGCCGAGCGCGTGCGCCGTGGCGACCGAGAATGAGTGCCGTGGGCCGCGCGTCTACCCGGGGATGACCGCGGTCTCAGTCCGGACGGTTGAGCCGCGTCGTCAGGGGATCCTCGGGATCGGGCGCGCGGCGCTGCACCGTCGGAGCCTCGGGCGGCTCGTCCAGCTCGATCTGCTCGAGCTCGCGGAAGTCAAGCCCGCGGGGCGGGCGGGTGTCTCGGGCGGGCGCTCGCCGCTCGGGATCAGGCGTTTCGGGGAAGAGCCGGGTCTGAGCACCCTCGTGCCCGCTCGCCGGCGGGCGCGCGCCACGCGGTTCGGCCAGGCTCGAGGGGCGGACCCGTCGCCGCGCGGGCTGGGCGGCCTGCCGGGCCTCGGGGGTCTCGGGGGCATCCGGGGCAGCCACCGGCCGGCTGCGGCGAGCGGCGACTCGGTCCGAGACGGACGTGGGGCGGCTGGGACGCGGGCCCGGTGGGACACCCTCGCCGGGCAGGGGCGGCTCGGGCTCGTGCGCGAGTTTGATCCGGGAGCCGGCGTAGGTCAGCAGCGCAGCCACGCCGAGGGCGATGAAGATGCCCCACTCGATTCCGGAGGCGGTGTCGTACAGGCCGTGACCGGTGGTCCCCTCCTTATCGAACATGCGCCACACGATCAGCAGGCAGGTCCAGACGCCGGCGGCCGTGATCACGCCGCCATCGCCACCGGGAACGTGGAAGGCGGCGCCCTCCGCGCGAATGAACAGGAGGGCGAGCACCGCGGCGGCGACGAGCAGGACGGCCGCCTCCACGAATGAGAATGCGCCCCAGCCGGTCAGCGAGGCGCTGACCGAGCTCAGGTTCGTCGTGCCCTGGGCGATCACGGTCTCCTGATACCAGGGCAGGAACAGGGTGAAGATCAGCCCGAAGGCGGCGATGGCGGCCAGCCGCCGCTCGCGGGGCAGGGACAGCCATACCGTCCGCAGGCGTTCCGGCGGGGTTCCACCCCGCCGCCGGCGCTGACCGGCCGAGCCGTTCGCGGCCTCCGGGCGACGGCCAGGAGTGGCCGCTGGGCCGTGAGCGTCTGGGGGTCGGGCCACGTCACGATTGTATGCCTCGGACCGGGCGGCTACCGGCTCCGGGCATCGGCTCAGCTGATCGGGATGTCCTGCACGTCCGCGGGTTCGCGCGGGGCGCGCTCGGTTCGCTCGAGATACCAGTCGATCAGGGCGCGGATGGCCAGCAGCAGCTCGCGCAGGGCCTCGCCAAGACGGCGCTGAAGGTCCGGCGGGATCCGGTCACGCAGCGACCTGATCGCCTCGAGCAGGAGCTCGATCTCGCCGACCCCGGCCGCCGCGCCGTCGTCCTCTCCGGAGTCGGACGCCTGCCAGCCCGCCGGCGGCGGGCGGCGCAGGGCGGCACCGGCGGCCTCGGCGATCAGCCGCTCGGCCGACTGCGAGGCCCGCTCGATCCGCTGCTCCAGGCCGTGCAGCGCGTCTTCAGCCGCACTGCGGCCGGCGCTCCGGCCGCTGTCGCCGCTACCCATCGAAGCGCACCTCCAGCGCCCCGTCGGCAAAGCTGGCCGAGCTCGGCCGGAAGCCGGCCAGCGCCGGGGGCAACATGATCGTGCGGCGCTGCCCATCGACGCCGACGATCAGCTCGAGCCCGATCTTCTTGAGCGAGATGTCGCCCTTGCTGGCGAACGGCAACGTCAGCCGCAGCCGCGCCCCGTCCTCGTCCACGTCGAGCTGCTGGGTTATCCCCGCGTACAGGACGTCCGCGGCATTCCGGTCGCTGAACAGCGACTCGGCCAGTCGATCGAGCATCTCCGGCCCGATCACCTCCTGCTCATAGAACGGAGCGCTCAGCACGGGAACCGGCGCGAAGGCGGAGTGGACCAGCTCCAGGTGCTCCTCCTGGACGCGCCGCCAGGCGGAGAAGTAATCGCCCACGCCCGCGGGAAACAGGCGGTTGACGATCACCGCATCGGTCAGATAGCCGTACAGATTCAGGTACGTGAAGGTCCGCATCGCCTCGCCGATGACCATCCTGTCCGGGTTCATGACCAGGCGGATGCTGCACCGCGAGCGATCGCGGAGGATCTCGTTCATCGTGATCAGGTGCTCTGAGAGGCGCCGCACGTCGGCGAACGCGGCCGAGCTGGGCAGCGAGATGTCCAGCAGCGAGCGCGCGATCGGGCGGGCCGCGGCCAGGATCTGCCTCTCAAAGGGGAAGACCTTCTCGATCCACCAGCGGGCGACGTCGGGAAACGAGAGCAGGCGCAGCGTCTCGCCCGTGGGAGCACAGTCGACCACGATCGCGTCCCAGCGCCCGGACTGGTTGTGGGCCTGCAGGCGCAGGAGCGCGAACAGCTCATCCATCCCCGGTGGCACGGTCAGCTCCTCAGCCGAGATCCGGTCCACGCCACGCTCGATGAACAGCTCCGCGAGCCATTCCTGGACTCCGGACCAGTGGCGCTCCATCTCCTCCTGGGCCTTGACCTCCTGGCCCCACAGGTGGTCGGCGACCTCGGACGGCTCGCCACCGAGCTCCACGCCCAGCGAATCGGACAGGCTGTGCGCGGGGTCGGTCGAGATGATCAGCGTCCGCAGACCCGCGGCGGCGCAGCGCCGGGCGGTGCAGGCGGCCACCGACGTCTTGCCGACGCCGCCCTTTCCCGTGTAGAGAATCGTGCGGGGCGTCATGGCGGGCCGAGTCTAGTGTCGCGCGTCCGAGATCAGGACAGCAGCCGCCTGGGTCGCGCCGCGCGCGGGCCCGGGACTCGGGTGGCTGGCCGGCCAGGCACGGTGACCGACTCGGGACGCGCCCCTCAGCGCGAGATGGTCAGCGTGCCGGGCGGCGGCGGTGCCGGGCCAGGCAAGCAGCGCGAGCAGGGCACCCAGGCTCCTGCGCACCGGGCCGATGGTACATTCGCGCTGATGCTGGTGCGGCGCCGGATAGGAAGTCGCCGAGCGTGCGGCGGGCCCTGGCGATTCGCCGCGGTCGGCGTCGTGATGATCAGCCTGGGCCTGGTGTCCGCGTGCGGCACGGCCGTCTCAGGGCCGGGCGCTGCGGGGTCGGGCGCCGCCCGGAGCCTCCTGCGGCAGACCTTCAGCGGAACTCACACCGTGCGCAGCGGGGTGCTCGGCTTCAGCCTGGCGCTGACTCCGTCCGGGTCGAGCACCATCACCGGTCCGATCACGGTCGGGCTGGCCGGTCCGTTTCAGAGCCGTGGAGCGGGACGGCTGCCCGCCTCGAATCTCGAGTTCACGGTCGGTGCGCTGGGGCATCGCGGCCAGCTGGGCATCATCTCCACCGGCTCGAGGGGATACGTGACGCTCGGCGGCGCCGCCTACCGGCTCCCGGCGGGTGACTTCCAGCGGCTCGCGTCGAGCTTCTCGAGCGCGGCGGCCGGGGGAGGCCCGGGCGGCCTGGCCAAGCTCGGCATCAACCCCCTGCACTGGCTGACCCAGCCGACGATCGTGGGCCAGGACACCGTCAGTGGTGCGGCGACGACCCATGTCCACGCTCACGTCGATGTCGCCGCGCTGCTGGATGACCTGAACGCCTTTCTGCACAAGGCCGCAGTCACGGGGGCGACGGGAAGCGGGTCGCTCCCGGGCACGATCTCGGCCGCCACGCGGCAGAAGGTCGCGGCGGCGGTCCGGCACGCCACCGTCGACGTCTGGACGGGCAGCAGCGACAGGGCATTGCGCAAGCTGTCCGTGAACCTCGAGGTCCCGATCACCGGCCGGCTCTCGAGCCTGCTCGGCGGTCTCAGCTTCGCCGCGATCAACCTGACCCTCCAGTACGCAGAGCTCAACCAGCCCCAGACGATCAGGGCGCCGTCCCGCGTGCGGCCGTTCACGGAATTCACCAATCGCATCAGGGGCATCGTCAGCGCGCTGCAGGGCGCGTTCGGCAGCGGCGCGCTCGGCGGAAGTTCAACCTCGGGCGCAGCCGGCGCCGGCTCGCCGAGCACCCCGGCTGGCGGTGCGCTCCCCGCCAGGGGCTATGCGCGCTGCCTGCAGCAGTCGGGCGGTGACGTGGTCCGGATGCAGCGCTGCGCGTCCCTGCTCAGCGGCGGCGGCTAGCCCGGTCGCCCGCGGGCGGTAGGGCTATTCCTCATCCGGATCGGGATCGGGCTCGAGGACCTCGTTGGCGTCCTCGTCCTCTTCCTCGGCGCTCGCCTCGTGACCGATCTGGAAGCGCTCGAGCAGCGCGTCGCGCTCGTGCTCGTCGATCGGTACCTCATCGGAGACGAGGATCCAGTCGTCCGCCTCGTAGCTGTCCTTGGCCAGGATCTCGGTGTCGAGGTGGGGAGAGTCATCGACGACGAGCAGGATTTCGGTCGTCGGGTTGAAGTACGTGCCCGGGCGGTTCACGAGCTCGTCGAGCTGAATCAGGCGAGGATCGGCCATCGAGCGCCAGCCTAGTCGGTCGGGCACGACCGCGCCAACGCGACCGGACCGGCCGACCTCCAGGCTGCTTCAGACTCCGTGCAGGCCGGCTATCTCCCGCTCGATCTCGCGCTCGATGTCGAGCGGCGGCTTGCCCTGGCGGGCGCGGCGGTGGTTGCGCGCCACGACCAGCTCCCGGATCTCCTGGCGCAGCTCCGGATCGATGACCGGGGCGCTCAGCCGGGCCAGCTCCTGTTCGATATCGACCTCCGGCTCTCCGCGGCGGCGCCGGCGCGCGTTGCGCGCCTCGAGCAGCTGGCGGATCTCGAGCTCGCGCTCGACGGCGGCGGCGGCCGAGCCCTGCGAGGCGCGCTCGCTCTCGGTGTCGAGCGTCAGGTGGTTCTTGCCATAGTCCGCCCAGGTCCGGCCGCTGATCAGCAGCGCCACGAGCGCGCCGATGACGCCCACCCCGGCGACCACCCATACGACCGTGCCGAACGCGCTCTGCACCCTGGTAAGTGTTGCGCACCCGTCGCCTCCGGTCGCTACCAACTCTGCGATGAGCATCGCGGACGGCCACCGGTCCCCGCGGTCACCGGCTGGGCGCTGGGGAGGTGCCTACCTGCCCCGCGCGAGGGGTGGGGCGCGCCGAGGGGCCGGAACCGGTTCGGCCGGGCGCGTACCTTCCCACGCCGATGTATCCGCCCCGGGGGTTATGGGGTACCCTTATCCACAGTTGACTGACTAGTCAATCGAGAGAGATGCAAGGAGAAACCCATCGTGGTTGATTTCACGCTCACCGACGAGCAGAAGAGCATGCGCGAGATGGCGCACGACTTCGCTGAGAAGGAGATGCGCCCCGTCGCCTGGGAATACGATCGGGACGGCACGTGGCCCGGCGAGATCCTGGAGAAGGCCTGGGAGCTCGGGCTGATGAACAATCATTTGCCGGCCGAGTACGGCGGTCCCGGCCTCGGCTTCCTGGACGGCGCCGTGATCGAGGAGGAGATCGCCTGGGGTTGCTCGGGCATCGGCACCTCGCTGTCGTGCAACGGTCTGGCCACCGCGCCGGTCATCCTGGCCGCCTCGGAGGAGCTCAAGAAGGAGTACCTCGGCCGCCTCGCGGAGGCGCCGCTGCTGGCCTCGTTCTGCCTGACCGAGCCGGACGCCGGCTCTGACGTGTCGGGCATGAAGACCACCGCGGTCCGCAAGGGCGACAAGTGGGTCATCAACGGCTCCAAGTGCTTCATCACCAACGGCGAGTACGCCAACTGGTACACGGTCTACGCCAAGACCGACAAGGAGGCCGGCCATCGCGGCATCTCCTGCTTCATCGTCCCCCGTGACGCCGGCGTCGTCGTCGACAAGCACGAGGACAAGATGGGCCAGCGGGCTTCGAACACGGCCACGATCTCCTTCAACGATGTCGAGATCCCGGCCAACCACCTGGTCGGCGAGGAGAACAAGGGCTTCAAGATCGCCATGATGACGCTCGACCGCACCCGTCCCGGCGTCGCCGCCATGGGCGTCGGCGTGGCCCGGGCAGCGATGGAGTTCGCGATCGAGTACTCCAAGGAGCGCGTCCAGTTCGGCGTGCCGATCGCCATGCACCAGGCGATCCAGTTCATCATCGCCGACATGGCCACGAAGGTTCATCTGGCTCGCCTGGCGACCTGGAACTCGGCCGTGCTGCTCGACCAGGGCCGGCGCAACACGCTCGAGTCCTCGCACGCCAAGCGCTTCGCCGCCGACACCGCGATGGAGGTGACCACCGACGCCGTCCAGGTCTACGGTGGTTATGGCTTCATCAAGGAGTACAAGGTCGAGAAGCTCATGCGCGACGCCAAGATCCTGCAGCTGTACGAGGGGACGGCCCAGATCCAGCGACTGGTCATCGCCCGCGAGACCCTGCTCCCCCGCGAGCGCGAGCGCTCCGCATCCGGCGTCGCCTAAAAGCTCGCTGCGGGGGTCATCCGGCTGCCGCGTCGAGGAGCCGGCCACGGCGTCGGTCTGATCCGGCGCATCACCCGCCTTTGGCAAAGGGGCCGCCTGAAGGCGGCCCCTTTTTCGTGCCTTCCGGGACGCGTCTGCCCGCGGTGCTTGACTCGGGTCATGGGACGTGCTCGGTGGAGCTTCCTCGTCGCGCTGGCGGTGTCGGGATGCGCGACGGCTGCCGCCGCCGGGGCGGGGTCGCCGGGCGGTCGCGCGGCGGGCGCCCTGCCTGCCAGCCGCGCGAGCGTGCACGTGGTCCAGCCTCAGCCGCCCCCCGGCTCCTGCCACGCCCGCGGCCGCGGGCTGTACTCGCTGCCCGATCCCCGCTGCACGCCGGGAGCGATCGACCCGGCGGTCACGCAGGGCAACCTGGCGCGGACCATCTGCCGCTCGGGGTACAGCGCCCGCGTCCGCCCGCCCGAGTCCGTCACCGAGCGCGAGAAGCGCGCCAGCATGCGTGCCTACGGTGATCGCCAGCCGCTCCGCGCCTACGAGTACGACCACCTAGTCTCCCTCGAGCTGGGCGGGGCGCCCAACGACGCCCGCAACCTGTGGCCCGAGCCGGGACGGGCTCCCAATCCCAAGGACTCGCTCGAGGGTCGCCTGCACGCCCGCGTGTGCCACGGGCTGATGAGCCTGACCGCGGCCCAGCTGGCCATCGCCCGTGACTGGGTGAGCGCGTACCGGCGCTGGGGCTGATCAGAGACCCCGCCGAGGGGCCGCCGGCTGTTAGCCTTGCCGGTATGGGAACCGGCCCCGCGACGGGTTCCTGAACCCCCCGCGATGGCCGTTTCCAGCTCTGACCGCAAGCTCCACGCGCTCAAGCTGTTCGCCGGGCTGCCCGCCCGGTACGGGTCGATGGGGGCGCTCCTCAGCTTCGGCCAGGACCCGCGCTGGCGCCGGGCCCTGGTGGACGCCATCGCCCCCCGGGCGCAGGAGCGGATTCTCGACGTCGCCACGGGCACCGGTCTGGTCGCGCGCGAGCTCGTCCGGCAGGGGGCCGGCAGTGTCGTCGGGCTCGATCAGAGTGAGGACATGCTCGGTGCGGCTCGCCGGCGCCTGGTCCGCAGTCCCGAGCTCGCCGCCCGCATCAGCTACGTCGCCGGCGAGGCGGAGCGGTTGCCGTTCGCTGATGACGAGTTCGACGCGCTGAGCTTCACCTACCTGCTGCGCTACGTGGACGACCCGGCGGCGACGCTCCGGGAGCTGGTGCGCGTGGTCAGGCCAGGCGGCCGGATCGGGATGCTCGAGTTCGGTGTGCCCAGGCAGCCCGCGCTGCGGACGCTGTGGCGGGTGCACACGCGCGTCGGCCTGCCGCTGCTGGGGCGGATCGTCTCGCCGGCCTGGTACGAGGTGGGCCGCTTCCTGGGTCCCAACATCGAGCAGTTTCACCGGGCAGAGCCCGACCTCCCCGGCCTGTGGCGAGAGGCGGGGATCACCGACGTGCGCGAGCGCCGGCTCAGCTTCGGGGCCGGGCTGGTCATGTGGGGGACCAAGCGGACCCGGGACGTGGGAGCGAACGGGCCAGACGCCGGGCCGTGAGCGCCGAGCGGCCCGCCTTCTACGCGCTGCGCCCGGGCGGCTGGCGTGATCTGATCACTCTCCTGCACCCGCCCTACACCGCCTGGCATCTGAGCTACGTCGCGCTGGGGGCGGCCGCCGCACCGCAGCTGCATGCGGGCCGGCTGGCGGCGGCGCTCGGAGCGTTCGCACTCGCGGTGGGTGTCAGTGCTCACGCCCTGGATGAGCTCAACGGCCGTCCGCTGCAGACCGGGCTCAGCCGGGGCGCTCTCACCGGCCTGGGGGTGTCCGGTCTGCTCGGCGCGCTCGCCGTGGGTGTGGCCGGGATCGTGATCGTCTCCCCGCTGCTGATCCCGCTGGTGCTGGCCGGGGCGCTCCTGGTCCCGGCCTACAACCTCGAGCTGGCCGGGGGCCGCTTTCACACCGACCTGACCTTCGCCCTGGCCTGGGGAGCGTTTCCCGCCTTCACGGGGTACTTCGTCAACGGCCTCGAGGTTCGCCCCGCGGGCGTGCTCGTCGCCGCCGCCTGTGCGGTGCTCAGCGTCGCCCAGCGGGGGTTGAGCACGCCGGTGCGCGAGCTGCGGCGCCATACCCTCGCCCTGACGGGCGAGCAGCGGCTCGACGACGGGACGGTCCGTCCCCTGGACACCGGCACGATGCGCGCGCCGCTCGAGGGGGCGCTGTCGTCGCTCTGGCTCGCCCTCGTGCTGTTGGCCGCCGGGCTGCTCGCCGTCCGGCTCTAGGGGCGCCGCGGTGCCCTACTCGGTGGTGCTGAACTCCCAGATGGCCACGCCGAGCATGACCAGCCCGAGGGCGAGGATCACGCCCGCCTCGAGCAGCGCCGGCACGTGCCAGCCCCACCAGCTCACCCCGGGGTCCAGCGCCTGGCGGGCCAGGGGCGAGATGCTGAGATGGTTGAAGACCAGCCGCCGCATCGGATCGACGGCATAAGTGAGCGGGTCGAGCCGGTTCAGGACGGTCAGCCAGCCGGGCAGGCCCGAGGCCGGGAACAGGGCGCCGGAGATGAAGAACATCGGCATCACGATCATCTGCATCACGCCCATGAACGACTGCATCTGCGTGATGCGGACGGCGACCATGATCCCGAAGGCCGTGATCGAGAAGGCCAGCAGCAGCTGCAGCCCGAACACACCCAGGATCAGCGCCGGGTCGTAGGGCACGTGGACCAGGCCGGCCAGGCAGATGACGATCACGCCCTGGAAGCTGGCCACAGTGGCCCCACCCAGGCACTTTCCGATCACGATCGAGCTCCGCCGGACGGGCGCGACCATCATCTCGCGCAGGAACCCGAATTCCCTGTCCCAGACGATCGACGCGGCCGAGAACATGGCCGTGAACATCACTGAGATGCAGAGGATCCCGGGATAGATGAACGTCTTCAGCTCGACCCCGTGGGTGCCGGCGCTGGACAGGCGCTGCAGTCCCGCGCCGAGCACGAACAGGAACAGCAGCGGCTGGATCAGCGAGGTGATCATGCGCAGGCGGTCGGCCTTGAAGCGGATCAGCTCACGTCGCCACACGATCCTGATCGCTCGCAGCTCGGAGCTCAGGCTCCGTTGCGGGACGCTGACCCGGACGATGTCGCCCGGGGCGGCCGGGGGCGCCTGTGGCCCGGAGGCTGGGGAGGTGGTCGTGCTCACCGGCGGCCCCCACCCATCATCTGCATCATCACCCGGTTGCGGTACTTGGACTCATCCTCCTCGGCGTCCCGGATCGTGGTGCCGGTGTAGGACATGAAGACGTCGTCGAGGGTCGGCCGGGAAACGCTGACCGACCGGATCGGGGCGTCGGCGGAGTCCCATTCCGTGAACAGCCGAGGCACGAACTCGGCTCCCGCGGCCACGCCGAACACGACCGCTCCTTCGGCCCGCCGGGCCTCGATCCCGAAGCGCTCGGCGAGCACGGGGATCGCCTGCTCGTCGTCGTCGGTGTGAAGCGTGACGCGGTCCTGCCCGACCTGCGCCTTCAGGGCCTCGGGCGTGTCCAGGGCGACGATCTGGCCGTGATCCATGATCGCGATCCGGTCGCACCACTCGGCCTCATCCATGTAGTGGGTGGTCATGAAGATCGTGATCTCCTCGCGCTCCTTGAGCTCGCGGATATAGGTCCAGATCGAGCGGCGGGTCTGCGGGTCGAGGCCGATCGTTGGCTCATCCAGGAACAGGACCCGCGGCGAGTGCATGAGGCCGCGGGCGATCTCGAGCCGCCGGCGCATCCCCCCCGAGAACGTGCCGACCACCGCGTCGCGCCGCTCCCACAGGCCGACCATCTCCAGCACCTGCCGCATGCGGGGCGCGACCAGAGAGCCCTGGACGCCGTACAGGTCGGCGTGCAGCCGCAGGTTCTGGGCCGCGGTCAGGTAGCCGTCGAGCGTTGGGTCCTGGAAGACCAGGCCGATGTTGCGCCGCACCTCGTCGCGCTCGCGCACGACGTCGTGCCCGGCCACGCGGGCGTGGCCGGAGGTCGGCTTGGCCAGGGTGCAGAGCATGTTGATGGTGGTCGTCTTGCCGGCCCCGTTGGGGCCGAGGAAACCGAACACCTCCCCGGTCGCCACCTGAAAGCTGACCCCCCGCACCGCCTGGACCTGGTCGAAGGTCTTGACCAGGTCCTGGACGGCGATGGCGGGCGGCGCAGGGGGCGTTTCAACCAACCGATCGGGCACGGGCAGATACGTTACGCGCTCACTCCTCCGGATCCGAGGCGAGGATCCGGTACAGGCCGCGCTGGGTCTCGGCCAGCAGCTCCATGGCCTGAGCCTTCTGCGTATCGTCGCCGGCGATCGCCACCTGCATGGCCGCCTGGGCGACGGCCCCGATGAGGCGCTTGGCATCGCGGCCGGACGGCCCGTGCTCCTCGGGAATGTCCCAGGGGGCCGGCTCCTCGGAGCGCGTCGCCAGGTGCTCGCGACCGGCGTCGGTGAGCTCGAACCGCCGCTGCCCCTCGGCCTCGACCGAGCGCACCAGCCCCTCGTCCTCGAGCTGGGCGAGCGTTGGATAGACCGACCCCGGACTGGGCCGCCAGTTGCCCTCGCTGCGCTGCTCGATCGTCTGCATGAGCTGATAACCGTTGGCCGGCTCCTCACCGAGCAGCCTCAGCAGAGCCAGGCGAACGTCGCCGCGCCGGGCCCGTCCCCGCCCCCGGCCCCGGGGCCCAGGGCCGAAGCCCCCGAAGCCGCCGCGTCCGAACGGACCGCCCTTGGGGCCCTCCCCCCACGGTCCCGGACCGCCGGCTCGGGCCTCCAGCAGCGCGGCCAGGGCTCGACGCCGCGCATGACGGTGGTGCGGCTTGTGATGTCCCCAGGCGCGAGGCCCGGGCATTTCGTCTGTGAATGAACAGGTGGACATGCAATACCTCTCGAGTAGATCTATAACGATGCATCAACGATATATCGAGACATGTCGCTTGTCAAGGCTCGGGTCCGGCCGCGGGCCGAGATCCCGCCCTCTGGGCAGGTGAACGCCATCACCGAGCAAGCCCTGCCTGCGGACCCCTCGAGGGTGCCCTCCCCGGCGCCGGCCGGGAGGGCGGTCGGTCCGGCTGGGGCTACTGGGGCCGGCCGGAGCCGGAGCCGCGGGACCGCAGCCACTCGGCGAGCTGCTGGCTGACGTCGCCGACCTGCGAGCCGAGGCTGGTGACGTTCTCGCCCAGCTCCTGGAACAGGGCGCGGAAGCGAGCGGCATAGAACTCCACCGCGTCGCCGGCCTCCTCCCGCACGTCGTGCACCTCGCCGCGGCGGCGGTATTCGCCACGCTGGATGCGGTCGTACTCGCCGCTCTGCACCCAGCGCATGACCTCGGACACGCGGCGGACCGCGTTCGGATGGCTGACGCCGAGCTCGAGGAAGAAGCGGCGCACGCGGTCGTGCGGATCCTCCCAGCTCTCGTACTCCATCGCCTGGGCCATGAACGCGTCCAGGTCGAGCTGCTCGGCGGGGAGGCCGGCGGCCACGACCATCAGCGTGCGGCAGATGATCTGGGGGTCACGCACGGCCAGCGTGGCCGCGCGGTCACAGCTGAGCTCGGCGGCCCGGAACCATTCCAGCAGCACGGCGCGCACGGCCCGCAGGGGCAGGCCGACGATCCCCGGCAGGTTGACGCCGCGCAGCAGGATGCTGAGCGCCGTCATGTAGACGACGTGGTCGGACAGGATGTGCCCGAGCTCGTGCGCGATCACCCCGCGCTGCTCGGCGCTCCCGAGCTCGCGGGCCAGCGGCGAGCCGATCACGATCATCGGGTTCTGGGACCCGATCGTCAGGGCGTTGAAACCCAGCAGCGGTGAGGAGCTGACGTACAGGTCGTACTCGCCCGGCATGTCGAGCACGTGACTGACACCCCGGTAGGAGGCGTGCAGTCCGGGCAGCTGGCGCTCGGAGACCTTGATCGAGTTGCCGAGATAGAACTGTCGCAGCGCCCGCTCGTAGCGAAACTCGATCAGCTTGCGCACCACCACGTCGAGCATCGGCACGGCCTTCAGCGCGGCGGTCGCCGCCCGGTCGGCCGGGTGCTCATAGGCCTTGGAGGAGATCTCCGGGTACGGCGCCAGCGTCTCCGGCAGGTTTTCGGGCATGACCGTGAGCGACCCTACTCCTGTGGCGGCGGCGCCGGGGAGAATGTCGGCCATGCGTCCGGTCGAGGTCTCTGAGTGCTTCCCGGGCACGGTCGCCGAGGCCGAGCGGTGCTGGTATGACGCGGCGGGCTGGCCCCGATGGGTGGAGGGCTGCGAGCGGATCATCAGCCTCGACCGCGGCTGGCCACGCGCCGGGGCGGTCGTGGGCTGGGAGTCCGGGCCCGCCGGGCGCGGGCGGGTGCGCGAGCGCGTGCTCGCCCACGAACCGCTCCGGGGCATGACCGCCGAGGTGGTCGACGACTCGATCCGGGGCCGCCAGACGGTGGCCTTCGTGCCTGACGGCGACCAGGTCAGGGTCGAACTGGCGCTGACCTATCGTCTCGAGCGCCGGTCACTGCTCTCGCCACTGATCGACCTGCTGTTCATCCGCCGTGCGATGGCGGCGTCGCTGGCCAGCACGCTGCACCGCTTCGGCGTCGAGCTGCGGGTCGCGCGGCGCGAGCCATAGGCCGTGCGGGGTTAGACTTGCCCGCGGTCATCGCGGCCACTTTCCGACCCCGAGACAGATCAGAGGCTCATGTTCGTCTTCAAAGCCGCCGTGGTCGGCGCCGGCACGATGGGCGGGGAGATCGCGCAGACGATCGCCTCGGCCGACATCCCCGTCGTGCTCAAGGACGTCGACCAGAAGTTTGTCGATCAAGGGCTGGCCAAGGCCCGCTCCCTGTGGGAGGAGCGAGTCAAGGCGGGCAAGCTCGACGCCGCCGAGCTCGAGCGCAAGCTCGGTCTGATCACCGGCACCACCGGTTATGAGAACTTCGGTGACGTGGACTTGGTGATCGAGGCGGTCCCCGAGCGCATGGAGCTCAAGCAGATCGTGTTCGCCGAGTTGGACGAGGTCACGCCGGGACATGCGGTGCTGGCCTCCAACACCTCGGCGCTGTCGGTCACCGAGATGGGGGAGGCCACCAGCCGCCCCGACAAGGTGGTCGGCTTTCACTTCTTCTATCCGGCCTCGGTGATGCGCCTGATCGAGGTCGTCGAGGGGGAGGACACGTCGGTGCAGACGGTCCGGACCGCGGTCAACTTCGCCCAGGCGATCCGCAAGACGCCGATCCGCTGTGCGGAGGCCCCCGGCTTCGTGGTCAACCGGATCCTCAACTCGAGTGTCTCCGAGCTGTGGCGCTACCAGGAGGAGACGGGCACCCCGGTGGCCGAGCTCGATCGTGTCGTCGCCGAGTCCAAGGCGGCGCCGATGGGCCCGTTCTATCTGGTTGACCTGCTCGGGCTGGACACCGTCCTGCACGTCGCCGAGCACCTTCAGGAATCGTTCGGCGAGCGCTTCCATGTCCACGGCGAGATGCGCCGGCTGGTCGCGGCCGGCCACCTCGGGGCTAAGACCGGAAAGGGTTTCTATGAGCACGGGAACTAGTCCCGAGACCGCCGATCTGGTCGAGCGCTTCACGCTCAAGGCACTGGTCGAGAGCTGCCTGGTCCTCGAGGAGGGCGTGGCCGCCCTCAAGGACATCGACCTGGGCATGATGGCCGGGGCCGGGATAATGCCGCCGCCGTTCCAGCGCGCCGACCAGCTCGGTCTCGACACGGTGCTCCACCGGCTCGAGCGCGCGCAGGCCGAATGGGGGGAGCGATTCGAGCCGCCGGCGATCCTCCGCCGTCTCGTCGTGCAGGGCCGGCTGGGAGTCAAGTCGGGGCAGGGCTTCTATCCCTATCCGCGACCCGATGCCGGGTGGGAGGACGGTCCGGTCAAGCTCGAGACCCGTGACGAGCTGGCTATTGCGTGGCTCGATCGGCCGCCGGCGAACTCGATTTCTCCCCCGGTCGTCGCGGCTCTGCGCAGCGCCTGGGACGCCGTGCTCGCTTCGGGGCGCATCCGTGCGCTGGTGATCGCCTCGGCCAACCCGATGCTGTTCTGTGCCGGCGCCGACATCAAGGCGTTCACCAAGATGGACGCGGCCGCGGGCCGCGAGCTGCTCGAGCAGATGCACGGGCTGCTGCGGGACATGGAGCGCTCGAGCGTGGTGACGGTCGCCGCCGTGAACGCGCTCGCCTTCGGCGGCGGCTGCGAGCTGGCCATGGCCTGCGACTTTCGCATCGCCGCCGAATCAGCCAGCTTCGGTCAGCCCGAGATCAACCTGGGCATCATCCCCGGCTTCGGGGGCACCCAGCGCCTCCCGCGCCTGGTGGGCGAGGGGAAGGCTCTGGAGCTGAACCTGACCGGGGACCCGGTCGGCGCCGAGGAGGCGCTGGAATGGGGGCTGGCCACGCAGGTCGTCCCCGACCACGAGTTGCTCGACACCGCCCTGGCCTGGGCTCGCAAGCTCGCCGGCCAGGCTCCGCTGGCCGTGGGCCAGATCAAGCGGGTGTCGGGCGCCGGCGAGCTCGACGCCGGCATCGAGGCCGAGCAGCAGGGCTTCGCGGCCGTCTTCAGCTCCGAAGATGCCCGGGAGGGGATCTCGGCCTTTCTGGAGAAGCGCCCCGCGCGTTTTCGCGGCGCGTGAGCGCGATCGGAGACGCCGCGCTGGCCGAGGCGATGCCTTTGGCCGAGCTGATCAGCGCCGCCAACGTCGTCGTCGCGCTGACCGGCGCGGGGATCTCCGTGCCCTCGGGCATTCCGGACTTCCGCACGCCGGGAACCGGCCTGTGGGAGAACGTCGATCCGATGGAGGTGGCCCACATCGACGTGTTCCGGCGCGACCCGGAGCGCTTCTGGCATTTCTACGGCGACCGCTTCCAGACGCTCGAGGACAAGCGCCCGAACGGCGCTCACCATGCGCTGGCCCGGCTCGAGGCGGCGGGGCAGCTGTCGGCGGTCATCACCCAGAACATCGATCGGCTGCACGCCCGCGCCGGGACCCGGGAGCTGGTGGAGGTGCACGGCACGATCGATCATTCCTCCTGCCCGGACTGCCACGCTCGCTTTCCGATCGCCGAAGTCCGCTCGCGCCAGCGCGATGATCGGGCTGGTGTCCCGCGCTGTGACTGCGGGCACCCGCTCAAGCCCGACGTGGTCCTGTTCGGGGAGTATCTGCCCGAGGCCGCCCTGCGCCGGGCCCAGACCCTGGCCGCCGGCGCGGACCTGCTGCTCTGCATCGGCTCCTCGCTCGAGGTCTATCCGGTCGGGCAGCTCCCGGCTCTGACCCTGGCCGGCGGTGGCCGGCTGGCCATCATCACGCAGGGCCGGACGCCGTTCGACGCTGATGCCGCCGTGCGGGCCACCGGCGATGTGGTCGACGAGCTCGGGGCCGTGCTCGAGTTGCTCGGGATCGCCTGAGGGGGTTCGGCCGCGCCCGGGTCAGTCGCTCTGAGCGGCTCGGGCGCGCAGCGCCGCCTCAATCCGGCCCACCGTGAACGCGACCGTCTCCCGCTGCTCCGGAGTCAGCGTCCCGTCGAGCGCCGCCTGGGCGGCGGTTGTCGCCGCTGTGCGCTGTGCGCGCAGCTCCTGCAGCCGGTCGGCGAGGGCGATCCCGGTGGGGTCGGCGGGGAGCTCGGCCAGGGCGGCGTCGAGGGCCACCAGGAGCTGGAGGGCGGCCTCGCGGTCGTGACCCTGATCGAGGTCCAGCCGCGCCCGCAGCACGAGGTCCTCACAGGCCAGCAGCTTCTGCCGTGCCCCGAGCACGGCGGCCAGGCGGGATTGGGGGGCCAGCGCCCGAGTACGGCGTTCGCGGCGTTCCGGCAGGGGGAGCTCCCGGGCGTCGGTCCAGAGACCGTCCGCGACCTGCTCGCCCCCGCCGTACCCGACCCGCGCCACGAGCGTCCGGCGGCGGCCGACCGTGTTCAGGTACGGGTCGGCGCTGACCAGGCGGAAGCTGTGCAGGGCCCGGTTGAGGATGGCCAGCCCGGCCGCGAGCTCGGGCTCGCCGGCGTGCTCGAGCCAGGATCGCGCCCGTCCGGCGTCGGCCAGCGGATCGCCGACATCGATGATCGTCGCGCGGCCGGTGCTGACCGCAGCCGGCTCGGGCGAGCGGGGAGCGGGGTGGGGGCGCCGGCGGGCGACGAGGCGGCGCCGCTCCGGCGCGCCCAGCGTGGTCAGCACCAGCACGTGCGTCGGTGGCCCATCCGACGAGTCGGGACGGAGCAGGTAGCGCCCGTCGGGGGGGCCGAGCGCCCACGGCACCTCGACCTGGACGAAGCGGAAGATGTGGCCCGGCGCGCTCACCGCGAGCCCGACGCTGCCCGAGGCGGGCGCGAGTCGCTCAGGGGTGGCTGAGCTTGAGGGCGTACTTGCTGGGCGCGATCGGGACGATCGGCTCGGGGATCTGGCTGATGTGGTTGATCAGCTGGACCCACTGGCCCGGTTGTAGCAGGGCCTTGACCTGGGCCGAGAGCCTGCGGTTGGTGCCGAACTCGGGGGTGAAGGTGATCTGCAGCCGGTTCTGGTGGTCGGGGAGGGCGAGCGTGTTCGGCTGGCCGCGGTAGCTCATGTCGCTGATGATCTGATCCGGTCGCATGCTGCCCTGGAGGGTGAGCAGCCGGCGGATCGTGATGTCGGTGATCGACCCGGGTCCCTGGTGGCCCTGGATCGGGATGTTGTTGATCTGGGAGATATCGACGCTGGCTCCCGTGGCGCCGGCGGCGTCGGTGCCGGTGGAGCCGGTCAGGCTGTGGCCGCATGCCAGCCCGGTCACGTCCGGGTCAAGTCCGGACGCGGACAGGAACTCGATCGTGGCCAGCACCCGCCGGTCGATCGACCCGGCCTGGATATCACGCCGGCCGCAGGTGTAGATCCGCACATGCGGGTCGGCGAGCACGCGCTGGGTGAGCTGCTCCTTGCTCATCAACAGGACCTGTCCGACCGACGGGTTCTTGGCGCCGGGCCCGAAGAACGGGTCCATCCCGGCCGCGCGATAGACGGCGGTGGCCTCGAGGAGCTTCCAGCCATCCAGGATCGGCTTGGGATCGATCAGCGGCGCGTTGCGCCCGGCCGGGCGGATCGTGAAGTACAGGTGCGGGGAGACGTGCTGGGAGGGTCCACCGATCCGACCCAGGATCGTGCCCGCGACCACGATCGCGCCCTTGCGCAGCGGCTTGAGCGTGTACTGGTTGCGACCCAGGTGAAGCGCGTCGGAGAAGTAGTTCTGGAAGCTCTGGATCTGCTGGGCCGAGTTCTTGATCTGCAGATCGCCGCCGGCGGCGTAGGAGCCCGACCGGGACGGGTTGGCGAACAGCCGCTCCTTGACCATCGGCACCGACACCGAACCACCGCTTGCCGCCGCCGGGGCCGGCTTGACCAGCACGGTGATCGGCGCCGACGCGGGGGTCGCGGGAGCCGGTAGCGCCGGGTGGCTGACCTTGGCCAGCTTGTGGATCCCCGCCCGGTGCGCGGACAGCGTGGCCGGGACACCCGGGGTCTGCTGCCCTGCGCTGGCCGCCCCCTTGGGCGGCTTGCCCGCCGTCGCGGCGAGTTCGCGGGCGATGTCCTTGGCGGTGATCCGCACCGGCCTGGGGACCGGGTACTTCCGCGGGATCGAACCCAGCTGCGAATAGGTGTAGATGTTGCCCGTCGCGTCCTGCAGCTGGATGTAGCGCCCGAGGGTCGCGTTCTCACCCACGTGCAGGATCCGGCCGTCGTTGACGGCGATCACCGGCGAGCCCGACTTGGCGAAGATCGATGTTCCCTGGGAGGCGCCCGAGGTGATCACCTGTGCGGCGTTGGCTGTGGTGACCCGCCGCTTGGCCAGGCTCAGCACCGAGGCGTCCGCGTACTTGGCCGGAGCCGCGACCGGGAAGTGACCCTGCACCAGACCGGTCAGTGCGCCGACCAGCTGCGACGGGATCCCCCCGATCAGCTTGGCGCGCAGCAGCACCGACTGGACGTACCAGTCGGCATGGTTGTAGGCGAAGATTGCCTGTGCCAGGTTCGTCGACGCGCCGGCCGCGTGCAGGTACCGGGCCGCGGTGAAGATCGCATCCACCGGGTTGTAGGGATCCGCGACGCCGTCGCCATTGGCGTCCACCGCGTACCGCTTGAAGGTCGAAGGCAGGAACTGCATCCACCCGACGGCGCCGGCCGTGGAAACGGACAGGTTGCGCCCGTAGTCGGTCTCGATCTCGTTGATCGCCGCCAGCACCTGCCACGGCACCTGGTATTCGATCCCGGCCGCCTGGTAGATCGGAATCAGGAACGGCGGAATCCGGAATGAGTCGATGAAGAAGTTCGGCACCCCGATCGGCGCCGGTCCCGGCAGCGACAGCGAGAACGACGGATTCGACGGCGATGGCACACCCTTGCCCGAGGGCAGGGAGGACTGCGGCCGGGCGGCCTTCTGGTGATGCCTGGAGGGGGCGGTGGCGGCCGGCCCGGGGCGCGAGGAGGACTTCTGGCCCTGGCCCGGCCGGTTCGGCGTCGGGCTGGTGCTGGACTGTGAAGTTGTGGTCGAGGCTGAGCTCGATCCCGGCTTGGGGCTCGAGCCCGTCGTGCTTGAGGAGGTGGAGCTTGGGGAGGTGGGGCTCGAGGAGGTGGTGCTCGACGACGACGAGGTCACGGTCGGGAGGGGGACGGTCGGGGTCGTCGTGGACGAGGAGCTGGTCGTGCACGACTGACTCGTGATCACCGCGCCTGGGAGCGGGGTGAGCGCGGAAGCGGGCGTGCCGGGAGCCACGTTGTAGAACGTGAGTGTCTGACCGCCTGCGCTGACTGTGACCGTGCAGGTGTCAGCCGAGGCGTTCGGCACGGCGGCCAGACCGAGCAGGATCAGCGCCGCGGCCAGCAGCCCGAGCATCAACGGTCCTCTACGCCTGATCAGCAACGTTGTCCTTCTCCCAGTGAACACGGGTGTGGCCAGCCCTGAGCGGTTGGTCAAACAGCGACGTTGGCAATGACGCTACTGACTGCCCAGAACCTTTGCAATTCCGAACCGTCGCGCCCATTCCAAGGGTTGTCTGCCCACACCGAGGTGCACTCAAAACACGGGCAGGGAGGGGATTCTGGCCCATCCGGAGGCGCAGATGTGTCGCGATTGTGAAGAAGAGAGACGCCGGCGGCGTGAGCCTAACCCTCGACTGAAGGCTGATGAATGGGGCCACCACCGGCGGGCGGCTCGAGTTCGGTCGGCCGGCCGGCTGGTTCCCGCTAATGTGCCCGGTCAATGAGTGATGAGCAGAGCCTCCGCGGACGCGTGACCCGGCAGAGTGAGGAGGCGATCGGCAAGCTCGCCCAGGAGCTGATCGAGAACCCGGTCGTCAGCGGTGCTCTGTCGCGCGCGTTCGAGACACGCGAGCGGGCGATGCGCGCCCAGGAAGCGGCGCTCGGGGCGCTGAACCTGCCGTCGGCCGCCGACCTGGAACGTCTCACCCGCCGCGTGCGGAGCGTGTCACAGCGCCTGGAGGCGATCGAGGACGGGCTCGACCGCCTCGACCAGCGCATCGAGCGCGCTGATTCGAGCCGCTCCGTTGAGGATCGCCTGGCCAAGATCGAGGCCGCGCTGGAGCGGCTCGAAGCCGCCGAACCCAGGCCGGCTCCGGCCAGGTCCGCCGCCCGGACGCCGCGCGCCAAGCCGGCCTCCAAGTAGCCGCTCACGCCGCCAGAGCACGCAGGGCCAGCTCGCCGATGGCGTGCTCGGCCGCGCGCAGCTGCCCCGCCTCGATTCGCTGGCGCCCGCCGAGCAGCAGGTCGGAGACGATCAGCGCCGCCCCGGCCTCGAAACCTCGGCGGGCGGCGAGCTGGAACAGCACCGCGGACTCCATCTCCACCGCCAGGGCCCCGTCGGCCAGCCAGCCCTGCTCGGTCCCGGGGGGCGTGTCGTAGAACAGGTCGGTCGAGACGACCGGACCGGAGTGCACCCCCTCACCGCCGGCCGCCGTGAGCGAGATCAGGAGCTTGGCGCCCGAGGGCACCCGCGGGCCGGCGCCCAGTGATCGGCTGGTGCCATCCTCCGCGATCGCCTCGGTGGCGAGCAGCAGGCCACCGAGCCTGAGGTCCGCGTGCAGTCCTCCGCACGTCCCGACGCGGAGCATCCGGCGTGCGCCGAGCTGGTGAAGCTCGGCGATGATGATGGCGGCGCTCGGGCCGCCCATGCCGGTGCTCTGGATGGTGAGCGGAGCGCCGTCCGCAGCCATGCCGGTGTAGCCCCACAACCCGCGGTTGTGGTTGAACATCCTGGGCTTCTCGAGCAGCGACTGTGCGAGCAGTAGCGCCCGTCCCGGGTCACCCGGGAGCAGCACGCGCTCGGCCAGCTCGTCCGTCGGCCGCAGATGGATCGTGTCGGTCACGATGGAGGAAGATATGGCAGTTGCTCCCGAGCGCTTAGACTCCTGCGCCGATGGCGCACTTCAAGTCCTCGAAGGAGTTCCGGGAGGTGATCGACCGGACCTTCTCGATCATGAGTGAGGATCCGCAGATGGGGCCCCAGCTCCGCGACGCGGATACGCCGCAGCGGTTCGAGTTCACCGATTTCGACCTGGTGGTCAACATCCGCGCGGGCGCCGCGGGCGAACCCAACCTCGTCTGGGAATGGTCCGACGAGGTCGACTGGGAGCCGCGCGTGAAGATGACGATGAGCTCCGAGATCGCCAACAAGTATTTCCAGGGTAAGGAGAACGTCGCCATCGCCATCGCCCGCCGCCGGATCAAGGCCGGGGGGGACGTGAGGGCGGCGCTCGCCATCATGCCGATCACCAAGCCGCTGTTCCCTCGTTACCGGGAGATGGTCGCCGCCGACTACCCGCACCTCGAGCTCTGATTCAGCGCGGGGATGGGACCCGATTTCCGTGGCTTGCCCGATTGACATGGCGCCTGATGCGGAGTAGACCTAAGACACTGAACCAGGCAACAGGCCGGATCGTGCTCACGTCACAGTGCGCGGGCGCGAGGCGCCGCCGGATACGTGACGAGCGCCGACGGCCGACGCAGCGGGCCGTAACGCCCGCGGGCGACGGGGCCTCGACCTCACCGAGACCCCGTCGCCAACTGATTCACGCCCCCCATCCGGCTGGGGCATCTTGACTCTGGCCGAGGCGGCCGACCGCGTCGGCGTCAAGCCTGCGACGCTCCAGCGCTGGGTCAAGCGCGGTGTGATCCCGGCCTACGAGGGGGAATGGACGCCGTCGGCGGTCGGCACCGCCCGGGTCGTCGCGCGTATGCGGGAACGCGGGCATTCGCTGTCCGAGATAGAGGCGGCGACCAAGGAGGGACGCCTGGCCTTCGGCTTCCTCGATGATCTCTTCCCGACCGTGCAGGAGCGGATCAGCCTCCGCGACGCCGCGCGGGAGACGGGTTTGGAGAAGTCCCTGGTGGAGCGTCTGATCAGCGGGCTGGGCCTGAGCCCCGAGCACGCCGACAGCGTCACCGACGACGACCTCCAGCTGCTGGGCTACGTGGCGGCGGTGCTGGAAGCGGGCTTCCCGCTCGTCGCCCTGCTGCAGCTGGTGCGGGTCTACAGCCAGGCCATGGCCCAGATCGCCGACGCCGAGGTCAGGCTGTTCCATCTCTACGTCCATGAGCCGCTCATCCGCTCAGGTGCGCCCGGCATGGAGACCGCCGAGCAGATGCACGCGATCTCCCGTGAGGTGCTGCCGCTGGCCGGTCCGGTGCTGGACTCTCTGCACCAGCGCTATCTCCAGCACTTCATCGAGCAGGATGTGGTCGGACACATGGAGGCCGACCTCGGGGACTCGCCGATCGACCTCGGGCGCATGCGCGTCGCGATCGCCTTTGCCGATCTGGCGGGATACACGCGCCTGACCGAGGAGGAGGGCGAGCTGACCGCGGTCGACGCTGTCGAGCGATTCGTGGAGGCGGTCGAGCTGACCCTGCCCGACGAGGCTCGGGTGATCAAGACGATCGGCGACGAGGCCATGATCGTCGGACCCGACCCGGCCGCTCTGACCGACTGGGCCGTCGGGTTCCAGCGCCTGCAGGCCGAGCGGCCCCTGCCCCGGATCGCCATCCACTACGGCGTCGCCCTGTATCGCGACGGTGACTATTACGGCCGCGAGGTCAACATCGCCTCTCGCGTCGCCGCGCGCTCGGCGGCGGGCGAGGTCCTCGTCACCCGGCCCGTGGTCGAGTCCTCACACGCGCCCCACCTGGAATTTCAGCGGATCGCCGAAGTGACGCTCAAGGGCTTCAGCGATCCCACGGAGATATTCGTCGCCCGGCAGAGGGAGGAACGATGACCGAGGCTGAGATGCTCGCGCGGGTCCGGGCAGAGGGGCTCCTGACGCCCGGCCGTCCGGTCGTGGTCATGTACTCCGGCGGGCGGGACTCGACCTGTCTGCTGGACCTGGCGGTGCGGATCGCCGGGGTCGAGGCGGTCAGCGCGGTCCATGCCAACTACGGACTGCGAGCAGCCGCTGACGCCGACGAGCGCTTCTGCGCGGAGCAGTGCGAACGGCTGGGCGTACAGCTCGATGTGCGGCGACCGGTCCGTCCCGGGGAGAGCGGGAATCTGCAGGCCTGGGCCCGCGGTGAGCGCTACCGGGCCGCGGCCGAGCTGGCCATCGCCCGCGACGCGGACGTGGCCGCCGGCCACACCCGCTCCGACCAGGTGGAGACGATCCTCTACCGGCTTGCCTCCTCGCCGAGCCGGCGCGCGGTGCTCGGGATGCGGCCCCGGGAGGGGGCGCTGGTCCGGCCGCTGATCTCCTTCACGCGCGAGGAGACCGCCGCCTACTGCACCGAGCGCGAGCTGGCCTGGCGCGAGGACGAGTCAAACGAGTCGGCCGCCTTCGCCCGCAACCGGATCCGCCGGGACGTCGTCCCGGCGTTCGAGCGGATCCACCCGGCCGCCCAGGACAACCTGCTCGCCCTGGCCGAGGTCCTGCGCGATGAGGCCGACGTCCTCGACGCGATGGTCGACACCGTGCTCGAGAACGGCAGCGAGATCGCGCTCTCGCGCCTGCGCGAGCTGGGACCGGCTCTGCAGCGCCTGGTCGTCCAGCGGCTGGCGGACGAGGCGGCCGGTGAGCCGGCGGCCGGCGTTGCCCGCCGGGCGGGGGAGATCGCCGCGCTGTCCGAGCATGGAACCGCCTCCGTCGACCTGCCCCACGGCGTCCGGGCCACGGCCACCTCGGGCCGGCTCAGATTCGGTCGCACGCCGGCCAAATAGACTGGCCCCAGTGAGAGACAACGGAGCCATCGGCGAGATCCTGGTCCCGGCCGAGGACCTCGAGCGCCGTGTGCGCGAGCTGGCCGAACAGGTCTCGAAGGACTATGCCGGCAAGGATCTGCTGCTGATCGGCGTGCTCAAGGGCGCGGTGTTCTTCCTCTCGGACCTCATGCGCCATCTCGACATCCCGGTCGAGGTGGACTTCATGGCTGTCGCCTCCTATGGCTCGGCGACCAAGTCCTCAGGCGTCGTGCGCATCCTCAAGGACCTCGACGCGGCGATCGAGGGCCGCGATGTCCTGATCGTCGAGGACATCGTCGACTCGGGCCTCACGCTGCAGTACCTGCTGCGCAATCTGGCCGGCCGCAACCCCCGCTCGCTGGAGGTCTGCGCGCTCCTGATCAAACCCGAGCGGCGCAAGGTCGATCTCGAGACCCGCTACGTCGGCTTCGAGATTCCGGACGAGTTCGCGATCGGCTACGGCCTGGACCACGCCGAGCGGTACCGCAACCTTCCCTACGTGGCCGCACTGAAGCAGTGAAGCGCGCCATGCAGCGGCTTTTAGGCCCGGCCGGGCTGATTAGCAGATGCTACGCTTGCTAGTCCCCGGCCGAGCGTCAAGGCCAACACGCGCACCGAGCGCCGGGCCTCCTGAGTAGGGGAATTACCGTTTATGAGCAGGTTCTTCAAGAGCGCCGCGTTTCCGATCCTGATCGTCGTCGTCCTGGCGTTCTTCGCCCAGAAGCTGATCGGGAGCTCGAACCACGGGCCGCGCTACACGTTCGGGAACCTGCTCTACCAGCTCGATAACCATCAGGTCAAGAGCCTCTCCCTGGACCAGAAGGACAACAGCGCCTCGGTCCTCACCACCAACAACCAGCGCTACTCCGTCGGCTATCCCGACTCCTACGCACCGACGCTGATCGCGACGGCGCAGAAGGATCTGCCCACCGGCGCCAACGGCCTCGACGTCCAGAGCAAGTCCTCCAGCGGGTGGCTCTCGCTGCTGACCTACATCCTGCCGTTCGTGATCTTCCTGGGGTTCTGGATCTTCCTCATGAACCAGGTTCAGGGCGGCGGGTCGAAGGTCATGTCCTTCGGCAAGTCGCGAGCCAAGCGAATGTCGGTCGACTCGCCCAAGATCACCTTCCGTGACGTGGCCGGGGTGGATGAGGCGGTCGAGGAGCTGCACGAGATCAAGGAGTTCCTGGAGAACCCCAAGAAGTTCCAGGCCCTCGGGGCCCGGATTCCCAAGGGCGTCCTCCTGTACGGCCCTCCCGGCACCGGCAAGACGCTGCTGGCGCGCGCGGTCGCGGGCGAGGCCGGCGTGCCGTTCTTCTCCATCTCCGGCTCGGACTTCGTGGAGATGTTCGTCGGCGTCGGCGCCTCGCGCGTGCGTGACCTGTTCGAGCAGGCCAAGCAGAACAGTCCCTGCATCATCTTCATGGATGAGATCGACGCCGTCGGTCGCCATCGCGGCGCCGGCCTGGGCGGCGGGCACGACGAGCGCGAGCAGACGCTGAACCAGCTCCTGGTGGAGATGGACGGCTTCGAGATGAAGGACAACATCATCCTCATCGCCGCCACCAACCGCCCGGACATCCTCGACCCCGCGCTGCTCCGGCCCGGCCGCTTCGACCGCCAGATCGTCGTCGACCGGCCCGATCGACTGGGCCGCAAGAAGATCCTCGAGGTCCACACCCGCGGCAAGCCGCTCGCCCGCGAGATCGATGTCGACGCGCTGGCCGGCCAGACACCGGGCTTCACCGGTGCCGACCTGTCCAATCTCGTCAACGAGGCCGCCCTCCTCGCCGCCCGCAACGGCAAGCGCGAGATCACCCAGATCGAGCTGGAAGAGGGGATCATGCGCGTGATCGCGGGTCCCGAGAAGAAGACCCGGGTGATGAGCAACAAGGAGCGCAAGATCACCGCCTATCACGAGATGGGCCACGCGATCGTCGGGCACTACCTGCCCAACTCCGATCCGGTCCACAAGATCTCGGTCATCTCCCGCGGCCAGGCGCTCGGCTACACGATCTCGCTGCCCACCGAGGACAAGTTCCTGACCACGCGCGCCGAGCTTCAGGACCAGATGGCCATGACCCTGGGTGGCCGCGCCGCTGAGGAGATCTGCTTCGACGAGATCACCACGGGCGCCTCGAACGACCTCGAGAAGGTGACCGCGACCGCCAAGCAGATGGTCATGCGCTTCGGGATGAGCGACAAGCTCGGGCCTCGTGTCTTCGGCCACGACCACGGTCAGCCGTTCCTGGGCCGCGAGTTCAGCAGCGAGCCCGACTACTCAGACGAGATCGCGCGCGAGATCGATGACGAGGTCCGCCGCATCGTCGAGTCCGCGCACGTCCAGGCCAAGCAGATCCTGACCGAAAAGCGCGAGGCGCTCGGCCGGCTGTCCGAGATCCTGATCAAGCGCGAGACGATCGAGAAGGAGCAGTTCGAGGCGCTCCTGGCCGGCGGAACCGAGGAGGGCGTGTTCGGCTCCGAGGCTCCGGCGCCGCCCGAGGTCCCGTCGGTCACCGGTACCCCCGCGGAGCGTGCCGGGCGGGATGCCCCCCGCCCGCTGCCCCGTCCGGGGCTGGCCGGCGGCGCCGCCGACTGACGCTCGGCGCCTGGACGACGCTGCCGGTGTTCTCGGGCAACCCGCCTGCGGAGCACGCTTCAGGCCCTGCGTCAGCGCCGGCGCCCGCCGCCAGCCGGCGGCGAGAACCCCAGCGCCGGGGGCGGTAACGTCATCCCGGAGATGAAGGACGATGCCCCCGTCACGCCGGGCCGCGTGATCCTGGCCGCCACGCGGATCTGGCTGCCGCTGGTGATCGCCGCGGCCGGCGTGGTGCTGATCGTCCTCGGTCACGCCAGCCTCTCCCAGCAGGCCGGCGGGCACGCGCTCGAGGCCGGCTCCGGCGTCGGGTTGCTGATCGTCGCGATCATCGTCTGGATGGTCAACTGGATGTTCCGGATGAGCGTCCAGAGCAACCGTGAGCGCGAGGTCGAGGAGGAGGCCCGCCAGTACTTCGATCGCCACGGCCACTGGCCCGATGAGGGTTCGGGATGAGCTCTGGGCCCGTGAGCGCGGCTGCGGCCGGGGAGTTCCAGATCATGGGGATCGTCAACGTCACCCCGGACTCGTTCTCGGACGGCGGTCTGTACATGAACCATGCAGCGGCCATCGAGCACGGGCTCGAGCTCGAGCGCGACGGATCGATGATCCTCGACATCGGGGGCGAGTCAACCCGTCCCGGGGCCCAGCCGGTGGCGGTCGATGAGGAGCTGCGCCGGGTGATCGGCGTGATCGAGGGCCTGCGCGACGCCGGCACCCGGGCCCAGATCTCGATCGACACCTCCAAGGCGCGGGTGGCCGCCGAGGCCGTCCGGGCCGGGGCGACGCTGATCAACGACGTGACCGCGCTGCGTGGCGATCCGGCGATGGTGGAGGTGGTCGCCGGGACCGGTGCCGACTGCTGCCTCATGCACATGCTCGGGGAGCCACGCACGATGCAGCGCGACCCGCGCTACGTGGACGTCGTCGACGAGATCCGCGCCTTCCTCGAGGAGCGCCTGGCGTTCGCGGTCGCCCACGGTGTCGCCGAGCAGCGGATCGTGCTCGACCCGGGGATCGGCTTCGGCAAGACCACAGCGCACAACCTCGAGCTCCTGCGGCGGCTCGATGAGCTCCTGGTGCTGGGCCGGCCCGTGGCGATCGGCACGTCCCGCAAGTCCTTCCTGGGCAAGATCACCGCCCGCCCCGTGGAGGATCGGATCGCGGCCACGATCGCCACCAACGTGCTGGCCTACATCGGTGGCGCACGGATCTTCCGCGTCCACGACGCGGGTCCGGTCCATGACGCCCTGGCGATCCTGGCTGCTACGGTCCAGCGCCCATGCCCGACGACTACGACGCCGACGAGTTCGACGATTCAGGCGACGTAGAGGACGAGGAGGGCGGGACCGAGCCCGAGGTCACGATCGAGGTCAGCGGCCTGTCGCTCTACACCCACGTCGGTGTGACCGCGGCGGAGCGCGAGATCGGCCAGCGTCTGCTGCTCGACCTGCGCCTCGACATCGGCGAGTGCGACGCCACGATCACCGATCGGATCGAGGACACGGTCGACTACGCGCAGGTCTGCGAGGTGGCCAACCTGGTCGCCCAGCAGCGAACCTACAAGACACTCGAACGGCTGTGCGCGGCGATCGCCGAGCGCCTGCTCGACCAGTACGACGCCGGTGCCGTGTGGGTCAAGGCGGCCAAACCCGAGCCGCCGCTGGCCCTGCCCGTGGGCGAGGTCTCGGTCGAGGTGTGGCGCGAGGCCGGCGGTTGAGCGACGGGTTCCTGGGGCTGGGCTCGAACGTCGGTGAGCGCCGGGCCCACCTCGAGGCGGCGGTGTCCGCACTCGGGAGGCACGGGATCGAGGTCCGGGCGTCCTCCTCCGTGTATGAGACCGAGCCGGTCGGCGCGGTGCTCGATCAGCGCGACTTTCTCAACGCCTGCCTGCGGGTGCGCACCGAGCTCGGTCCGGAGGAGCTGCTCGACGCCGCCAAGGCGGTCGAGCGATACGTGGGGCGGGCGCCCGACGGCGTTCGCCACGGTCCCCGGGTGATCGACGTCGACGTGCTCCTGCTCGGCGATCTCAGCCACCGTTCGCCCCGGCTGACGCTGCCTCACGCCGACCTGGCGGAGCGCCGCTTCGTGCTCGTGCCCCTGCTCGAGCTGGCTCCCGAGCTGACCCTGCCCGGGGGTGAGCCTCTGGCCGAGCGGCTGGCGGCGCTCCCGGCGGGGCAGGCGGTGCGCCGCGTGGGCGCGCCGCTGCTGTAATGCGCGGATGCTGCTCGTCGTCGACGTAGGCAACACGCAGACTCACTTCGGCGTCTTCCCGACCGGCGCGATCGAGATCTCCGAGCACTGGCGCTTTGCCACGGTGCGCGAGTCGACCTCGGACGAGCTCGGCGCGGCCCTTTCCAACCTGCTCGCCCTGCGCGGCCTGCACTTCGAGGACATCGACGCATCGATCGTCTCCTCCACGGTGCCGCAGCTCTCCGAGCAGTGGACCGCGATGGCCTCCCGTTACCTGATGCACACGATGCTGGTGGTGGGCCCGTCGCTGCGCACCGGCATGCCGATCCGGATGGACAATCCCCGGGAGGTCGGGGCCGACCGGCTGGTCAACGCCGTGGCCGCCTACGCCCGGGTTCGGGACGCCTGCGTGGTGGTCGACTTCGGGACCGCGATCACCTATGACGTCGTCTCCTCAGCCGGTGAGTACCTGGGCGGCATCATCACTCCCGGGGCCGAGATCTCGATCGACGCCCTCTACGAGCGGGCGGCGAAGCTGCCCAAGGTGGAGCTGGCCGAGCCACGCTCGCTGATCGGGAAGTCGACCGTCGACGCGATCCGCAGCGGGATCGTGTTCGGCTTCGCCGCCCAGGTCGACGGCATCGTCCACCGGCTGCGCGACGAGCTCGGCCCCGACACCAAGGTGCTGGCCACCGGCGGCCTGGCCGGGGCGCTGGTTCCCGCCGTGCACGAGACGATCGACGAGGTCGATGACCTTCTCACCCTGACCGGGCTGCGCCTGATCTGGGAGCGCAACACCGCGGCCGACGCCTCGTAGCGCCGCCCCGGCCACCTCAGGGGCGCGGCTCGCCGCCCGTCTGATCGTGGGCCTCTGCGGCCGCGGCCAGCGCCGGAACCGGAACGTCGGGGGTGCGGGCGACGTTGGCCGCCAGGATCAGCAGGACCAGGCGCCGGCGGTCATCCGGATCGATCGCGGTCGCGTGATCGAAGGCGTCGAGCAGGCTCCGCACGGCGTGGAACACCGGAGCATCGTCGATCTCGTCGGGAACATCGCAGGCCAGACGGGCCAGGGCCAGTTGCTCGGGACCCGCCTCGTTGCCGCGCATCGTGGCGATCGCGCCCAGCAGCAGGTACTGGCAGACGCGCTCGAGCAGCACCCGCGGCGGTCGCTCGCGCTCGCCGGGGGCGGGACCGGCGGGCAGCAGCGGCTCGCCGGCGACGATCCGCAGCGCCTGCTCAGCGGCGATCAGGCGAATCCGCTCCGGGCTCAGGCCGATCTGGAGGGCGACCCGGAGCTGGAACGCGGCCGACGCCGCCGGATGGCCATACGGGGCATCGGAGGCGAACAGGATCTGGCCCGGCGGCACCAGCGAGAACAGCGCCTCGAGATCCGCCGGCATCCACCATGAGGTGTCGAACAGCAGGTTGGGCAAATCCGCCGCGGCCCGCCAGATCCAGGACAGGTCGGACACGCCGGCGTGCGCCAGGATCAGCCGAGCGCTCGGAAACTCGCTGGCGAATTGCACGGCGTGCGCGCCGAGGGCCGGAATCCCCCGGCCGGCGTGGATCAGCATCGGCAGCCCGCGCTCGTGGGCCAGCGCGACCAGTGAGCGAACCTCCGGATGGTCGAGCGTGAATCGCTCGGCGCGCGGGTGAAGCTTGATCCCTCTGGCTCCGGCGTCCAGCGCCCGCTCGGCCTCGGCGACGGCATCCTCGCCGGGCCTCACCCGGCAGAAGGGAGTCAGCATTCCCGCTGCCTGCCCAGCGGCGGCCAGGACCATGTCGTTGGCCGGCGGGTATCCGTCGGGCTCGTGCATGGGGAACACGAACGCGCCGCGAGCGCCGGCCGCGTGAAGGGCATCCAGCAGCTGTCCGGGGGTCTGGCTCATCCCGTCGGGATCGTTCTGGCCCAGGTGGGTATGGGCGTCGAACAGCTCCAGGCCGGGCACCTGCTCCTGGATCGCCGCGAACCAGGGCTGGATCAGGGAGGGAAGGTCCATGCTCAGATTCGTACCATGAACGGATGGCCGCCAAGCTCACCGACAGCTGGACGCTGGGCTCCGTGAGGATCCCCAACCGGGTCGTGCTCGCCCCTCTGGCCGGGATCGGCAATTGGTTCGTGCGCCTGCAGGCCAAGCGCCACGGGGCGGGACTGGTCGTCTCGGAGATGGTCTCGAGCTTCGCCGTGCACCACGGCAACCAGCGCACCTGCCGCGAGCTCCTGCGAATCCACCCAGACGAGCACCCGGTCTCGGTGCAGCTGTTCGGCCACGACCCCGACGTCATGGCCTCCGCGGCCGAGCGGGTGGCCGCCGCCGGGGCCGACCTGATCGACCTGAACATGGGCTGCCCGGTGCCGAAGGTGTGCAAGACCGGAGCCGGCGCTGCGCTGCTGGCCGATCCCGAGCTCGCCGTGGCCCTGGCCCGAGCCGCGCACCGCGGAAGCGGGCTCCCGGTCACCGTCAAGCTGCGCTCGGGCGTCCGCCCGGGGGACCGCAGCGGCACCGAGCTGGCCTACCGGCTGGCCGAGGACGGTGCCGTCGCCGGCCTCTGCATTCATCCCCGTCACGCCTCCCAGCGCCACAAGGGCAAGCCGGATTACGAGCTCGCCCGGAGGCTGGTGGAGGAGCTGCCGGTCCCCGTGCTGATCTCCGGGGGGCTGGCCGACGCCGGGCGCGTCCGCCAGGCCTACGCCGAAACCGGCGCCGCGGGCGTGCTCCTGGCCCGCGGCTCGCTCGGCAACCCGTGGCTGTTCCAGGAACTGCTCGGCGGGCGGTCCGAGGCCCCGAGCCGGGCGGAGGTCCTGGCCGAGCTCGATTGGGTGATCGATCGGGCCTGCGAGCACCTGGGAGAGGAGCGCGCCACCCGCTATCTGCGCAAGTTCTACCCGTGGTACCTGGAGCGACTCGGGCCCGACAAGCTGCTCCAAGACGGTCTGCAGCGGGCTCCGACGCTCGCCCAGGCCCGCGAGCTGCTCGGGCTCGCGGTCCTGCCGACGGCGGCCTGAACCGCGCCCCGGCGCGGGATCCGGCGCGGCTGTGCCCCGGTCGTATGAAAAGGTCACCGAGCGGGTATCCGGCGTGTCTATACTCATCGGCCCACCCGAGCCGTTGAGCGTGGTTTTCCGCCGCGCAGGCGGGGTTTATCGCCGACCGGGGGCTCCACCCGCGGTGTCCGCTTCTACGACAGGTCTAAACGCGCTATGCCCAAGGACGTCATCCTCACTCAGGAAGGTCTCGCCTCGCTGAAGGCGGAGCTCGACCACCTTTCCACCACCCGTCGTCGCGAGGTCGCTGCGCGCATCAAGGAGGCGCGCGAGTTCGGGGACATCTCGGAGAACGCCGAGTACGACGACGCCAAGAACGAGCAGGCCATGCTCGAGGCTCGGATCGCTGCGCTGGAGGACAAGCTGCGCTCGGCCACCGTCGTCGATGCCTCTGATCTGGGTACCGACATCGTCCGCGTCGGCTCGATCGTTCACGTCAAGGACGGCGGCGGCAAGTCCACCAAATACACGATCGTCGGCTCGGCCGAGGCGAATCCGGCTGAGGCCAAGCTCTCCAACGAGTCGCCGGTGGGCAAGGCGCTGCTCGGCCGCAAGCGGGGTGAGGAGGTCAAGGTGACCACCCCGCGCGGCGAGCGCAGCCTGAAGATCACCAAGATCGACGTCGCCACCCGCTGACGCGGGGCCCTCTGTGGCCGCAGACGACTCTCCAGGCGAACTCTCAGACCTGCTCGCGGCCCGCCGGGCCAAGCTCGAATCGCTGCGGGCGGCCGGAGTCGACCCGTTCCCGCACGAGTTCGCCGGCGTCGAGGCGATCGCCGCCGTGCGCGCCGCGCACGCCGGGCTCGAACCCGGCGCCGAGACCGACGTCCAGCACCGGGTGGCCGGCCGCCTGGTCGCCCGGCGCGGACAGGGCAAGATGGCCTTTCTGGACCTGGTCGACCGCTCGGGCCGGATCCAGCTGCAGGCGCGGGTCGACGTGCTCGGGCCGGAGGCCATGGAGCGGCTCCTGTCGCTCGACCTCGGCGATCTGATCGGCGTCGACGGGACCGCGTTCAGCTCCCGGCGGGGCGAGCTGACCCTGCGGATCGATGCCTATGCGCTGTTGGCCAAGTCGCTGCGACCGCCTCCCGAGAAGCACCACGGGCTGACCGACGTCGAGACCCGCTTCCGCCAGCGCGAGCTGGACCTGATCGCCAACGAGGCGAGCCGGGCAACGTTCATCACCCGCGCTCGGGTCATCTCCACGATCCGTCGCTTCCTGGACGATCACGGGTTCATCGAGGTTGAGACGCCTGTCCTGCAGCCCCTGTACGGCGGGGCGATGGCGCGCCCGTTCACGACCCACCACAACGCCCTGAACCGCGAGCTGTACCTGCGGATCGCCACCGAGCTGTACCTCAAGCGCCTGATCGTGGGCGGCCTCGAGCGGGTCTACGAGCTGGGCAAGAACTTCCGCAACGAGGGCGTCGACACGACCCACAACCCGGAGTTCACGGTGCTCGAGTTCTACGAGGCCTATGCCGACTATGAGGACATCGCCGAGCGCTGCGAGCAGCTGGTGTGGGCGGTCGCGCAGGCCGTTGGCTACGAGGGCGAGTTCGATCTGAAGCCCCCGTGGCGGCGGGAGACGTTGGCGCGGGCGATCCGGGAACGCACCGGGATCGACATCGACACCGTGCGTGACCGAGACGAGCTGGCCGCGGCGATGCGCGGGCGCGGGTGGGCGCCCGCGCCCGACGACACCTGGGCGCAGCTGGTCGACGACCTGGTCACCAAGCATGTCGAGCCGACCCTGATGCAGCCCACGTTCCTGCTCGACTACCCGGTTGAGATCTCCCCCCTGGCCAAGGACCACCGCTCGCAACCGGGGCTGGTCGAGCGCTTCGAGGCCTACATCGGCGGCATGGAGATCGCCAACGCCTTCACCGAGCTCAACGATCCCGACGAGCAGCGCCGCCGCTTCGAGGGGCAACGCCGCCTGGCCGCCGCCGGCGACCAGGAGGCCCAGCCCTACGACGAGGCCTTCGTGCAGGCGCTCGAGCACGGCATGCCGCCCACCGGCGGGATCGGGATCGGGATCGATCGCCTGGTCATGATCATGACCGGCCGGCGCTCGATTCGCGAGGTCGTGCTGTTCCCGGCCCTGCGGACGTAGCCTCAGTCATATGACCCGCCGCGCTTGGATCGCCTTCGCCTTCCTGTCGGTCCTGTGGGGCATCCCCTACCTGTTCATCAAGTACGCCGACCAGGGCGGCCTGACCCCGGCCACGATCGCCTGGGGCCGGGTGAGCGTGGCGGCGGCGATCCTGCTCGGCCTGGCCTGGCGCCGGGGCACGCTCACCGCCCTGCGCGGCCACTGGCGCTGGCTGACCGTCTACGCCGTATTCGAGTTGGTGATCCCGTTCCCGATGCTCGCCGTCGGCGAGCAGCACGTGGCCTCGTCGCTGACCGCGATCATCATCGCCTCGGTGCCGCTGATCGGCACCGTGCTGGCCCTGCGCTTCGATCCCAGCGAGCGGCCGACGTCGCTGCGCGCCGCCGGGCTGGCGGCCGGCTTTCTCGGCGTGATCGCCCTGCTCGGGATCGACATTGCCGGCCGCAGCGACGAGCTGCTCGGAGCTGGGGCGATCGTGCTCGCGGCCGTCGGCTACGCGATTGGCCCGATGATCGTCAAACAGCGCCTACAGGAGCTCGACGCACCGACGCTCATGGGCGGCGGCCTGCTGGCCAGCGCGGTGCTCCTGACGCCGCTGGCGGCTCTAGACCTGCCGGCCCGCGTTCCCACCGCCGGAGCGTTGGCGGCCCTGGCCGGGCTGGCGCTGCTGTGCACGACGCTGGCCTTCGTGGTCATGGTCGTCCTGATCCGCGAAGCTGGCGTCAGCCGGGGGATGGTGGTCACCTACGTGAATCCCGTTATCGCGCTGGCGCTGGGGGTGATCCTGCTCGGTGAGCACCCGGGTGCGGGAGCGATCGGCGGGCTGATCCTGATCGTCGCCGGGTCGTGGCTGTCGACCACTGGACGGATGCCGGGCGCGCGCCGGCGCGAGGGGCGCGGCCCCGCTCCGGAGATGGTCAGCACCGCTCGCTCGGGATCCGCTCCAGCCGCGGCGCCGGTATCCCGCGCAGCGTCCCGGCGGGCCGTGCCGGAGTCCGTTCAGCAGGCCTATGAACGAGGCGTGAACTGACGCACGGACCGCGGATCGGCGCCGCGGGGTACCGGGAGGCTGCTGTTATCCTGAGGTATGGCCCGAAAGAAAGACCATCCGCGTTCAACCGAACTGGCCTCGGGGTCGATGAAGAGGTTGGAGCGGATCGTTTGCCGTCCCCGCAGCCACATGAGTCCTTCGTGACTCTGGCGGCGTAGGAGAAACCCGGAAAACACCCCGACCGACCTCCTCCGTAGCACCGGCCACAACGACAGGAAGCCCATGTTTGAGCGATTTACAGAGCGAGCCCGCCAGGTTGTCGTCCTGGCTCAGGAAGAGGCGCGGACTCTCAAGCACAACTACATCGGCACCGAGCACATCCTGCTCGGTCTGCTGCGCGAAGAGGAGGGCCTTGCGGCCCGGGTCCTCGAGTCGCTCGATATCACCGTTGAGCGTGTGCGCGCCCAGGTCGTTCGCATCGTCGGCTCCGGTGAGGAGGTCACCTCCGGCCAGATCCCCTTCACCCCGCGCGCCAAGAAGGTCCTGGAGCTCGCCCTGCGCGAGGCGCTGAGCCTGGGCCACAACTACATCGGCACCGAGCACATCCTGCTCGGGCTCGTGCGGGAGAACGAGGGCGTCGCGGCCCGCATCCTGCTCGACTTCGACGCCGACTCCGAGAAGATTCGCAACGAGGTGATCCGGATGCTGTCCGGGCCGGGCAGCCGCCGCTCCGGTTCCGGCTCCAGCGCCCAGGGCGCGTCAACCCCCGGCGAGGGCAAGAAGTCCTCCAAGCTGCTCGACCAGTTCGGCCGCAACCTGACCAAGCTCGCTTCCGAGGGCAAGCTCGATCCGGTTGTGGGTCGCGAGACCGAAATCGAGCGGATCATGCAGATCCTTTCGCGCCGGACCAAGAACAACCCGGTGCTGGTCGGCGAGCCGGGCGTCGGCAAGACGGCCGTCGTCGAGGGTCTCGCCCAGCGCATCACGAACGCCGACGTGCCCGAGTTGCTGAAGGGCAAGCAGATCTACACGCTGGATCTGGCCGCCCTGGTCGCGGGCTCCAAGTACCGCGGCGAATTTGAGGAGCGACTGAAGAAGGTGATGAAGGAGATCACCCAGCGCGGCGACATCATCCTGTTCATCGACGAGCTGCACAACCTGGTCGGGGCGGGCGCCGCCGAGGGTGCGATCGACGCCGCCTCGATCCTGAAGCCGGCCCTGGCCCGAGGCGAGCTGCAGACCGTCGGGGCAACCACGCTCGAGGAGTACCGCAAGTACCTGGAGCGGGACTCGGCGCTCGAGCGGCGCTTCCAGAAGATCACCGTGGATCAGCCCTCCACCGAGGAGACGGTCCAGATCCTCAAGGGCCTGCGCGACCGCTATGAGCAGCACCACAAGGTGAACATCACCGACGAGGCGCTCGAGGCGGCCGCCGACCTGGCCGACCGCTACATCTCCGACCGCTTCCTGCCCGACAAGGCGATCGACCTGATCGACGAGGCGGCCTCACGGATGCGCATCAAGTCGATGACCTCCCCGCCCGTCTATCGCGAGCTCGAGGACCAGATCGAGGAGACCCGGCGCGCCAAGGAGGAGGCGATCGAGGCCCAGGAGTTCGAGAAGGCCGCCAGCCTCCGCGATGACGAGCGCCGCCTGACCCAGAAGAAGCGCGAGCTGGCCGATCAGTGGGAGGCCGGTGAATCGACCGAGCGCCCGTCGATCGGTGAGGAGGAGATCGCCGACATCGTGTCGATGTGGACCGGCATCCCGGTGTTCAAGCTCACCGAGGCCGAGACACAGAAGCTGATGCGCATGGAGGAGGAGCTCCACAAGCGGGTCATCGGGCAGCACCCGGCGATCGAGGTCGTCTCCAAGGCGATCCGCCGCTCGCGGGCCGGCCTGAAGGATCCCAAGCGTCCCACCGGCTCGTTCATCTTCCTGGGCCCGAGCGGTGTCGGCAAGACGGAGCTGGCCAGGACCCTGGCCGAGTTCCTGTTCGGGGACGAGGACACGATGATCCGCATCGACATGTCCGAGTACATGGAGAAGCACGCCGTCAGCCGCCTGGTCGGCTCGCCGCCGGGCTACATCGGCTACGACGAGGGCGGCCAGTTGACGGAGGCCGTTCGCCGCAAGCCGTACAGCGTCCTGCTGCTGGACGAGATCGAGAAGGCGCATCCGGATGTGTTCAACATCCTGCTGCAGATCCTCGAGGACGGGCGCCTCACCGACGCTCAGGGCCGCACGGTCGACTTCCGGCACTGCATCGTGATCATGACCTCCAACATCGGGGCCTCTGAGATCGCCCGCAACACGCCGCTGGGCTTCGCCGTCTCCGACGATGAGACCGGAATCACCTATGACGACATGAAGAACCGGATCATGGGCGAGCTGAAGAAGGTCTTCCGGCCCGAGTTCCTGAACCGGATCGACGATGTCATCGTGTTCCACAAGCTGGCCAGGGACGAGATCAAGGAGATCGTGGAGCTGCTCCTGCTCCGCATCCGGGAGTCGATGGCCGAGCGGGAGCTGCAGCTCGAGCTGTCCGAGCCCGCCAAGGACATGCTGGTCGAAAAGGGCTGGGATCCGGCCATGGGCGCACGTCCGCTCCGCCGGGCGATTCAGCGTTACATCGAGGATCCGCTGGCCGACTTCGTCCTGCGCGCCCAGGTCCCGGCAGGCTCGACGGTCATGGTCGAGCCCGGAGTGGAGGGCACTGATGAAGAGGACGTGAAGCTCTCGGTGATCGAGCCCGCGCCCAAGCCGACGCCGGTCGGCGTGGGAGCCGAGGGCGGTCCCGGTGAGGACGAGGGCGAGTCATCACCAGCCGCTGAGTCCGACGCCCCGGACTCTCCCGCCGGCTCGGAGTAGCCCTCAACACAGCTGCCGGCGCGTCGCGGTCCGGCCGCGACGCGCGGTGCTGTGGCGGAAGTGTCAAGACTCGGGCGTGCCGTCGGGGGCGGCGCGTACGCTCGGTGGGCATGCCCAGACCGGCCACCGTTCACGTCTGCACCCAGTGTGGGCACGAGAGCCCCCGGTGGGCCGGGCGCTGCCCGGGCTGCGGTGAGTGGAACACCCTGGTCGAACAGGCCCGCGCCACTCCCCGCCGGACCGGGGGAGGGCGCAGTCTGGGTGCTGGCGGCCGGACGGGGACCGCGGTGCGGCCGATCGCCCTCGGGGAGGTGGACGCCGCGGAGCAGGTCAGGCTCGGCACCGGCGTCGGCGAGCTCGACAACGTGCTCGGGGGCGGCATCGTCCCCGGCTCGCTGGTCCTGATCGGCGGCGCGCCGGGGATCGGCAAGTCAACGCTGACGACGATGGCCCTGGCCAACCTCAACCAGGCCGGCCGGCGGACGCTGTATGTCTCGGCGGAGGAGTCGGCGGCTCAGATCCGCCTCCGGGCGCAGCGCCTGAGCATCCCCGGGGCGCTGGCCATCCCGGTGATCGCCGAGACCGACCTGCACACCGTGCTGGCCACCCTCGAGCAGGAGCGGCCCGAGGTGTGCGTGATCGATTCGGTGCAGACCCTCCACAGCGATGAGCTGTCGAGCGCCGCCGGCTCGGTGGCGCAGGTCCGTGAGGTGGCCGGAGAGATCATGCGCGTGGCCAAGCGCCTGCGGATCGCGGTGCTGCTGGTCGGCCACGTCACCAAGGAGGGGGCGCTGGCCGGGCCGCGAGTGCTCGAGCATCTGGTCGACTGCGTGCTGCAGTTCGAGGGCGAGCGTGAGCGCACCTACCGCACGGTGCGGGCGATCAAGAACCGCTTCGGCTCCACCGACGAGGCCGGCGTGTTCGAGATGCGTGACGACGGGCTGGTCGAGGTCCTCGACGCCTCGGCGCGTTTCCTGGCCGAGGCGACCCGGGCGCCGGGCAGCGTGGTCCTGTGCGCGATGGAGGGATCACGGCCGCTGCTGGTCGAGGTGCAGGCGCTGGTCTCCGCCTCGGAGCTGGTCCCGCCGCGCCGGGTGGTGGCGGGCCTTGACCGCAACCGGGTGGCGCTGGTGCTGGCCGTGCTCGGACGTCACGGCGGGCTCGGACTGGGGAGCGCCGATGTGTTCGTGAACGTCGTCGGTGGGGTTCGGGTCGACGAGCCCGGAGCCGACCTGGCCGTGGCCCTGGCCGTGGCCAGCGCGGCCCGGCGGACCGCTCTCACCGGATCCGGCGACGCGCCGCTGGCCTGCTTTGGGGAGCTCGGGCTGACCGGCGAGCTGCGCACCGTCGCCCACGGCGACCGGCGCCTGGCCGAGGCCCAGCGTTTCGGACTGACGCCGGTGCTCGACCCCGGCCGGCACCGGACCTTGCGGGCTGCGCTGGGTGAGGCTCTCGGCGAGCGGCCGGGGGTGGCCGCGGCCGCGTGAGCGGCGGTCCGAAATCCCTGAAGACCGGCTAAAATCGGGGTTGATGCCGTCGCGGTCCGGTGAAGAGCTCAAAGAGGAGCTCGAGTCTCGACAGGAGTCCCGGATCATGAGGGCGCTCGAGATGGTTGCGCCCGGCACGGCCCTGCGCGAGGGGATCGACAACATCGTCGATGCCCGGACGGGGGGCCTGATCGTCATCGGCGACCCCGACGAGCTCGCCTTCCTGTTCTCGGGCGGCATCAAGCTCGACGTCGACTATTCGCCGGCGCTCCTCTACGAGCTGGCCAAGATGGACGGCGCGATCGCCCTGAGCACCAACGCCACCAAGATCGCCCACGTCAACGTCCAGCTGACGCCGGATCCGACGATCCTGACGCTCGAGACCGGTACCCGGCATCGCACGGCCGAGCGCGTCTCAAAGCAGACGGATGCGATCGTGATCGCCGTCTCGGAGCGGCGCGAGGTCGTCTCGCTGTACGTCGACGGGGTGAAGTACATCCTGGAGGACATTCCGGTCGTGCTGGCCAAGGCCAACCAGGCGCTGGCCACGCTCGACAAGTACCGCAGCCGCCTCGATCAGGTCTCCACGCGCCTCACCGCACTCGAGTTCGAGGGCGGGGTGACCCTGCATGACACGCTGACCGTGCTGCAGCGGGCCGAGCTGGTGACGCGGATGGCGGTGGAGATCGAGCGCTACATCGTCGAGCTCGGCACCGAGGGCCGGCTGATCGAGATGCAGCTCGATGAGACGATGGTCGGCGTGGCCGCTGACAAGGCTGCGCTCCTGCACGACTACCTGCTCGAGGACACCGACGAGGGCTTCGCCGACGTCGTCGACCAGCTCGTGCGCGTACCCCACCAGGACCTTCTTGACTTCGGGCGGCTGGCCGAACTGCTCGGTTATGACCGCAAGCTGAACACCCTCGACTACCCCGTGTCTCCGCGCGGATTCCGCATCTTGGGGCGCATACCCAGGCTGCCCAGACTAGTTGTCCAGCGGATCGTGACGGAGTTCGGTGGCTTCGAGGAACTGCTCGCCGCGTCCGACGGCGAGTTGGAGACCGTCGACGGCGTCGGCGAAATCCGGGCGAAGGACATCCGAGAGGGCCTTCGCCGACAGCAGGAGATCAACCTCGTTGATCGCTACCTGCAGACGTAGCGCAATTCCGCGAGCGGGCGCTGAGAGTCCGCACTGACAGAGGAGGACACCATCACAGAGCTAACGGAAGAGCAGCTGGATGATCTCGAGCCCGTGGCGCCGGTCCAGAACCTTGAATTCGAGATTGGCGACAGCGTCGTCTATCCGCATCATGGCGCCGGGAAGGTCCTCCGCAAGGAGGTCAAGGAGGTGCTCGGCGAGAGCCGGGAGTACCTGACGATCAAGATCCTCCACAACGACATGACCGTCATGGTCCCAACCGAGAACGCCGCCCTGGCCGGGTTGCGCCGGGTGATCGATGAGGAGACGGTCAAGAAGGTGCTGGCGGTCCTGCAGGACGAGTGTTCGGAGATGCCCAAGAACTGGAACCGCCGCTTCAAGCACAACCGGGACAAGATCAAGACGGGTGACATCTACGAGCTGGCCGAGGTGGTCCGCAACCTGGCCATCCGGGAGAGCGAAAAGGGTCTCTCGACGGGTGAGAAGCAGATGTTCACCCGGGCCAAGAAGATCCTCGCCTCCGAGCTGATGTACGCGCTCGAGATGGACGAGCAGGAGGTCGAGGACCACCTCTACGGGCTGCTCACCGAACAGAACGGCAACGGCAACGGCAAGGTGGCCGTCGCCGCCAAGTAGGCAGCGACGATGGCGGTCGCGCTGATCGTGGCCGCAGGACGAGGCGAGCGCCTTGGGCACCGTCGGCCCAAGGCGCTCGTCCCGCTTTGCGGGCGACCCATGCTCGCGTGGAGCGTGGCTGCGCTGCGGGCGGTGCCCGCCGTCGGGGAGATCGTCATCGCCCTGCCGGCCGAGGCGCTCGACCAGGCGCCCGAGGGCACGCGGGCCGTGGCGGGAGGCGCCCAGCGCTCGCACTCGGTCCGGGCCGCCCTGCACGCGTGCGGGGATGGGGACCCCGTCATCGTGCACGACGCCGCCCGGCCGCTGGCCCCGCCAGAGCTGTTCGAACAGGCCCTCGAGGAGCTCGAGCGCTCCCAGGCTGATGCCGTGATCGCCGCCGCACCGGTGACCGATACGATCAAGCAGGTCGCCGCCGACGGCCGGACCGTGACCCGGACGCTCGATCGCTCGCGTCTGTGGGCGGTGCAGACGCCACAGGCGTTTCGCCGCGCCGCGCTCGAACGCGCGCTGTCGGTCACCGAAGACGAGCTGGCTCGGGCCACCGACGACGCCTGGCTGATCGAGCGCAGCGGCGGCGTGGTCCGCATCATCGGCGCTGACCCGGCCAACCTGAAGGTCACCACGGCCGATGACCTGCGGATCGCCGAACTGCTGCTGTCCGAGCGGCTCGCCGCCCCGGGGGCAGCGTGAGCACCACGACCGGGATCGGCTACGACTGCCACCGACTGGTGCCGGGGCGTCCGCTCATCATCGGTGGCGTACGGATCGAGCACGAGCGTGGGCTCGAAGGCCACTCGGATGCCGATGTGCTCACGCATGCGGTGATCGACGCCCTGCTCGGCGCCGCGGCTCTCGGGGATATCGGCGAGCACTTTCCCGATACCGATCCGCGTTTCAAGGACGCCGATTCCCTGGTCCTGCTGCGGGCGACGATCGAGCTGCTCGGGCAGGCGGGCCGGGTCCCCGTGCACGTCGACGCGACGGTCATGATGGAGCGTCCCAAGCTGTCCCCGGTCAAGGCGGAGATTCGCGCGCTCCTGGCCGGCGCGCTCGGCCTCGACCCCGCCCACGTGAGCGTCAAGGCGACCCGCGGCGAGGGACTGGGCTTCATCGGCCGTGAGGAGGGGGTGGCCGCGCTGGCCGTAGCCACGCTGGGTCCGGCGCGACGTTGAGCGCCGGCGGCCGCGCCGGTGTACCGTCGCCCGCCACCCCGGACGAGTGCGAACCGGCTCAGCCCGCTTGGGTCGCCCGCCGGGCGGCGGCCCGCTCGCGGATCTGCTCGTGATCGATCAGGCGGGCGAGCTGCCGCGTGCTCGAGCGCAGGTGGGAGCTCACCACCGGGGCGGCTATCTGCTCGGCCACCCAGCCGGCCAGCCCCGCTCCCGCCACACCGTAGGCGAGGCGAATCTCCGCGCTGGTGCGGCCGCCGGGCGCCGGTCGCAACCGCCAGCGTCCCTTCTGATCGATTCCGGTGATCGAAGTCCAGGCCAGTTCGCGCGGCGGCTCCCATTCGACGATCTCGATCAGGCCGCCGATCTCCGCCGATCCGACTCGCATCAGCATCCGGTAGCGGGCGCCGAGGCCGGTCGGCTGATCACTCTCGACCTCCCAGCGGGTGACCCCGGACATGAAGCTGAGCATCCGCTCCGGGTCTGAGACGACCGACCACACGGCCTCTATCGGCGCGCCGACGCTGATCCGGGCGTTGGCTCTCACCCGAGCACCGGCAGTCGCCGCTCCGCCGCCAGCGCGTCGAGCGTGTCCTGCATCAGCCGCAGGACATGGTCGTACACGTCGTTCGGATCGGGGTCGGCTCCGAACTCCTCACGCAGGTTGATCGGGGGCAGGGTCTCGATCGTGATCTTGGCCGGCAGGGGAATGTGGCCCAGCATGTCGCCGATGTTCAGGCCCCACGGCAGCGCCAGCGAAATCGGCAGCACCTTGAGCCGGAACAGGCGGTCGAGCGCGAACAATCTCGCCAGCCGCTCCCCGCGAGTCAGGAAGATGGCCGTCTCCTGGCCGCCGATCGAGACCACCGGGACGATCGGCACGTTCTGCTGGAGGGCCAGCCTGATGAACCCCTTGCGATTATCGAAGTCGACGCGATTGCGCTCCCAGATCGGCCGGTGGACCTCATAGTCCCCGCCCGGGTAGACGAGCAGGGCGGCCCCTGACTCGAGCGCCTTGCGCGCGTTCTGCGGTGACGCGGCCACGGTGCCGAACTTGCGCAGCGAGCCGAGCCCGGGCATCGACAGGACCAGGTTGTGGGCGAGCTGATAGAAGGCCCGCTCGACGCCAAAGTAGGTGTTGAAGGCCAGGGTGAAGACGAGCGTGTCGGGCGTCATGTTGCCGCCCGAGTGGTTGCCGACGAGCAACACGGGGCCCGCGTCGGGGATGTTGCCGAGCCCCCGCACCTCGCCCCGGTACCAGAGACTGGCCAGGAGCCACATCAGCGGCAGCCGCTCGCGGATGAAGTCGGGGTCGCGCTCGTCCAGGTCAGCACGGGGAATCCGGCGCTGAGCCTGGTCGGCCACCTCGCGCAACGCGCGTCCGACCAGCGAACCGCGTGATCCGCCGCGCGCGTCGGCCGCGCCCGCTTCAGCCACGTGACCGTTGCTGCGCGCTCTGTCGGCGACGGCCATAGGCGCTGATTCTAAACCGGGCGCGCCCCGCCTCAGGCCGCCTCGTCCAGCGGGCCCAAGTCGGCGGCGCGGCGGCGGTCGGCGCCGCGCCGGCCGGGCTCCCCGTCGAGCGAGAGCGGTGGTCGCGGCTGCCCGCCGTGCGCGCGCGCCTCGACCCGGGTGAAGAAGTCCAGGAGCAGCTCGTTGGTCTGCGCCGGCAGCTCGACCTGGGGGATGTGTCCGCAGCGCTCCAGCGTCACCTGTTCCGCGGCGGGCAGCCATTTGGCCACGTGGCGGCTGAAGGCAGCCGGGATCAGGCGATCGTGGCTGCCCCAGATGAACAGCGCCGGGCGGTCGAGCTCGCTCAGCCGGCTGTAGAAGCCGTCGCGGCCATGGGGCGCCTCGAGGTAGATGTTGCGGGCCGAGGCGAGGAAGGCGAGCCGAGCGCCGGCGGACTGGTAGATGCGCCGGAACTCGTCAACCATCACGTCGGCGACCATCGGGTCGATCAGATCCCGGTCGTAGAGCATGCTCCAGAATTGCGAGGACACGGTCCCGCGCGAGAACCCGTGGGGTACGAGCCCGAATTCCGGCCGTAGCAGGCGGACGAGGGGATGCAGACCCCGCTTGACCCAGGCCACGGCAGGGCAGAGAAGGCCGAGTCCCCGGATCCGATCGGGCGCGATCATGCCCATCTCGAGCGCGATCCTTCCGCCCATCGAGTTCCCGACGATATGGGCGCTGGAGATGTTCTGCTCATCCATCAGGCCGAGCATCGCCTTGGCGAACCAGCGGGCGTCGTAGGCCCCTCGGGCCGGCTTGCCCGAGGATCCGAACCCGGGCAGGTCGGGAGCATGGACGCGGTAGCGCTGGCTGAGGGCGGCGGCGGTCGGGAACAGCGAGGCGCGGGTTCCTCCCAGCCCATGGAGGAGCAGGACGTCGGGCCCGTGTCCCATGGTCAGCGTCGACAGGCAATGCCGGCCGGTTCGCACCTCATGGACCTGCAGCAGCGGGGGGCGGCCGCCGGGCAGCCGGAACAGGCCCTCGAAGGCGATCGCCTTATCGAGATTGCCGCGGACGGCCAGGCGGCGGCGCTCGAAGGCGTCGACGCCCGACAACTCCCCCTGGCGCAGAGCCAGCCAGGTGGCGGCGTCGGTGGAGATCGTCACATCGGGGCGGCGGCGGGTCGCTCCCTCCCGCACGCGGGCGGCATGGCTGGTGCAGCGCACCTCCCAGGTGTGGCCGAGATCCCCGAGCTTGATGTGGTAGGTGGCGTCGAAGCTCGCATCGGCCCCCAGGTAACGCTCGGGCAGCGAGCGGAACGCCGTCCGGACTTCCTCCAGGCGTTCGCGAGCCAGAACACGGGGTGCCACGGCCGCCAAACCTAGCGAGCCCTCCGGATTGCTGCACCGCGCCGCGGGGGTGCGGTCAGGATCGCGCGCGCAGGCCGAAAGGCTAGGGTTGCCGGGACGTGCGCACGATTTCCCTGCATGACACCCGAAGCGGCCAGTTGCGGGAGGTGGTCCCGGCCGCTGGCCGGCTGGTCCGCATCTACGCCTGCGGACCCACGGTCTACGGCCGCATCCATGTCGGCAACGCGCGACCGTTCGTGGTCTTCTCCCTGCTGCGGCGATTTCTCCTCAGCCAGGGCTATCGGGTCAGCTTTGTGGCCAACATCACCGATGTCAACGACAAGATCTACGCCGCCGCTCGGGCCGAGGGGGTGGCCAGCGCTGATCTGGCCAGGCAGATGGGCGCCGCCTATGTGGCCGACACCGATCGTCTCGGCCTGGGTCGTCCCGATCACGAGCCGCTGGCCAGCGAGACGATCGGACCGATCGTGACGCTGATCAAGGAGTTGATGTCGGGTGGACATGCCTACGCGGCGGACGGGGACGTCTACTTTTCGGTCCGTTCCTACCCGAAGTACGGGGAACTATCCCATCGCGATGTGGATCAGATGGATCAGGGTGAGGGGCTGCAGGGCGCGCAGCGCAAGCGCGATCCGCTCGACTTCGCCCTGTGGAAGGCCCGCAAGCCGGGGGAGGACACATTCTGGGAGGCGCCGTGGGGCGTCGGACGGCCCGGCTGGCACATCGAGTGCTCCGCCATGGCCGAGGGGCTCCTCGGGCTCGAGTTCGAGATCCATGGCGGCGGCAGTGATCTGTTGTTCCCCCATCACGAGAACGAGGCCGCGCAGACCGAGGCCGCCCACGGGCGCCCGCTGGCCCGGATCTGGATGCACAACGGGATGGTCCGGCTTGACAGCGACAAGATGTCCAAGTCGGTCGGCAACGTGTTCGTGCTTCACGAGGCTCTGGAGCGCCACGGCCGCGATGCTCTGCTGATGTATTTCTGCGGTGCCCACTACCGGCAGCCGGTCGAATACGATGATGAGCGCCTGGCCGAGGCCGACGCGGCCTGCCGGCGGATCCGTGAGGCCGCGCGCGGCCTGCACGACGGTCCGAGTCCCGGGTTCTCCGCCCCGCTGCTCGAGCGCTTCCACGCCGCCCTGGCCGCGGACTTCAACACGCCGCGCGCCCTGGCCGCCGTGTTCGACTGGGTCCGCGAGGCCAACCGGCAGCCGCCAGGCACGGTCGGCGCGGCCGACCTGCGCACGATGCTCGACGTGCTCGGCCTGGCCAACCTGATCGAGCCGGCACCGGCGCCGCGGCCGCCCGCGGCGGCGGTGGAACTCCTTGCGCAGCGCCAGCGGGCGCGGGCCGAGCGGGACTACGCGCGGGCCGACGTCCTGCGTGACCAGCTGCGCGAGCGTGGGTGGGAGGTCAGGGACGGTCCCGAGGGCCCCGAGCTGTTGCCGGTCAGGTGATCATCTACGGCCGCAACCCGGTTCGCGAGGCGATCCGCGGGCCCCGCACGGTCCGCCGGGTGTGGGCCGCCGGGGGAGCCCGTCGCGAGCCCTGGCTGGCTCCGTTACGGGGGATCACGACTGCGGCTGAGCCGCCCGAGCTCGAACGGCTATGTGGCTCCGAGGGGCACCAGGGCGTGTGCGCCGAGGTCGAGGCGTACCGCTATGCCGATGCGCCGGCCCTGCTCAGCGCCGGCCCCGAGCCGCTGATCATCGCCCTGGACCAGGTCCAGGACCCGCAGAATCTGGGCGCCATCGCGCGCAGCGCCGAGTGCGCCGGCGCCACCGGCCTGGTTCTGCCCGAGCGCCGCTCGGTGGAGGTGACCGCCGCGGTGTGCAAGGCCTCGGCCGGTGCCGTCGAGCACCTTCCGGTGGCCCGCACGCGCAATCTGGCCGACTTCCTGGCCGAGGCCAAGCGGGCGGGTCTGTGGTGCTACGGCGCCGACCAGGCCGGCCAGGCCGATTACCTCTCGACCGACCTCAGCGGGCCGTTGGTGCTGGTCCTCGGCTCCGAGGGCCGCGGCCTCCGGCCCCGCGTCGCCGCGAGCTGTGACGCGATCATCTCGATCCCCCTGCGGGGGCGGATCGAGTCACTGAGCGTGAGCGCCGCGGCGGCGGTGTTGATCTTTGCCGCCGCAGCCAATCGGCAAGGAATTTCGCCGAGGACTTGACACCTGTGCGGTGCTATGTCAAGCTCGCGCCGCAAATAAGGATCAACTCGAGCTTTAGGGCGAGAGTTGGCGGAGAGCGTGGCCGCAATAGCCTGCTTTCTGGGAAAGCTATAAAGGTGCGGCGCCAGGGGAGGTAACGCGCCACGACAATCCGAACTGCTGCCCGTGGGGCAGGAGCTGGAAAGGTGTACTCGTGGCTCGACTTTCTGCTTACTCTCAGTCTCAACCTAAGGTTGAGGATGGGTTCCTGATCGCGTTGGCCAAACAGGGGCATGCGGACGCTTACGACCGGATCGTGCGCCGCTACTACGGATTCGTCCGTCTGAAGGCCTCCTCCTACTTCCTGGCCGGCGGCGACGCCGACGATCTGATCCAGGAGGGGCTCGTTGGCCTCTACAAGGCCGTGCGTGACTACCGGACCGACCGCGAGTCGAGCTTCCGCAACTTCGCTGAGCTCTGCATCACGCGCCAGATCATCACCGCGGTCAAGACGGCCACGCGCAATAAGCACACGCCGCTGAACCAGTACGTCTCATTCTCGAGCACCCCGGCCGGTTCCTCCGGGGACAGCGAGCCGACACTGGACGAGATGCTGCCGGGATCCACCGTCCACGACCCGGTCAACCAGGTCATCTCCTCCGAGGAGTTGCGGGCGCTCGTGGCCTGCATCTCGACGGCGCTGTCGGAGCTCGAGTCCCGCGTGCTGGCCCTGTACCTGGACGGTCACTCCTACGAGGAGGTCGGCCGCCGCCTGCAGTGCGACTGCAAGACCGTCGACAACGCCCTGCAGCGCGTCAAGCGTAAGGTCGGCCAGCATCTCAACGAGCGCGCGGTTCCCGCCTGAGCCGCACGCAGCATCCGGGCGGCGGCGGCTGCGCTGAGCACGTCCCCGTCCGCGTCCGCACTCGGGTCGACCGGGCGTCAGGCAGCGATCGGGCCGAGGGCCGGCTCGAGTCCGTAGGTGCTGAAGGCCCGGAAGCGCGAGAACACACGATGCTGCGGGCCGTGGAAGTCCGATGAGCCGGTGGTGAGCAGTCCGAGCTTGGCGCAGCGGTCGGCCAGCAGCCGGGTCTGAACCTCATCGTGGGTGACGTAGAAGGCCTCGACACCGTCCAGTCCGGCGCTGCGGAAGCGGTCGATCGCGCTCACGACGGCGTCCGGCTGCTGGATGTCCCAGAACGGGTGAGCCCAGATCGCGATCCCGCCCGCCCCATGGATGAGCCTGATCGCCCCCTCGACGCTCGGCGCCGCCCGGGGCCGGAAGGCGGGGCGGCCCTCGACCAGGTAGGCGACCAGGAAGGCGCCCGGATCGAGCAGGCCCGCGGCGGCCAGCCGGCCACGATTGGCGGCCACGCTCGTGACCGCCTGGGCGAGGTGCGGGCGCCCGATCGACTGGCCTTCCGCGGCCCGCCGAGCGAGCAGCTCCTCGTCGAGCAGGAAGCCGAGCTCCCGCAGGGCATCGGCCATCGCCGCGGCCCGGTGGCCGCGATCGATCCGCGAGCGCTCGAGCGCCGCTCTCAGGACCGGTTCCTGGGGATCGATCCGGTAACCGAGGATGTGAAGGTCCTGGCGACCCGCGTCAAGCGCGGAGATCTCGGTGGCCGGGACGACGCGGATCCCGGCCTCGCGCCCGGCCGCCAGTGCCTCGGCCGTGCCGGCCGTGGTGTCATGGTCGCTGACGGCCAGCAGCTCCACTCCGGCGCTGGCGGCCGCACGCACCACGTCGCCCGGCGCCAGGGTGCCGTCGGAGTGCAGCGAGTGGCTCTGCAGGTCGAAGGTGGGGGGGTCGGTGACGGTTATGGCCGGCGGCCTGGAAGGAGTCGAGGCGGGGCCTACGCAGCCCGGATCGGGCCGGTCCCCGACAATCGCTCGCACTCCGACCAGAGGTGCCGGCGGTCGGCTGCGCCTTCCCGGGTGGTGGGCAGGAGGTGGACGGGTCGCTGCGCTCGGTCATGCCAGAAGCGACCTGACGGCTGTGATGCCGCCGCCGCGGCGCCGAGCCAGATGATCGTGTCGGCGCCCTCGGCCGGAGTGCGCAGCAGCGGGCGCGTGAGGCGATAGAACCGGGGGAGAGAGGAGCGCACCCCAGGGGTGTCGGCCCAGCCCGGGTGCATCGCGCTGACCAGGATGCCGTCGGGGGCGAGCCGGTCGGCCCACATCTCGGTGAGGATGACCTCGGCGCGCTTGGCGCGGGCGTAGGCGGTGGTGCCGTCGAACTCGCGCGTGCTCTGGAGATCGTCGGCGTGGAGCCGCTGGGCGTACATCCCGCCTGAGGAGACGTTGATGATCCGCGACGGAGCCGCCCGCCGCAGCGCCGGCAGCAGCTCGGCGGTGAGCAGGAACGGGGCCAGGACGTTGACGGCGAAAGTGAGCTCGATTCCGTCCGCCGACAGGGTTCGCTGCGGGGTGAGGACCCCGGCGTTGTTGACCAGTACGTCCAGGCCGGGCACCCGGTCCGAGAAGCGGCGGGCGAAGTCACGCACGGAGGCGAGCGCGGACAGGTCGCAGAGTTCGAGGTGCACCTCGGCGCTCGCCTGTTCGGCCACCGCCGCCCGCGCATCCTCACCCCGCGAGGGGTCGCGGGCCAGGAGGTGGACGGTGGCACCGAGCTGCGCGAACCCGACCGCCGCCGCGTAGCCCAGGCCCGAGGTGGCGCCGGTGACGAGGACCACCCGGCCGGCCATGGATTCGAGCTCGGCGTCGTCCCACCAATGCCGTCTCAGCCGGTAGCCGAGGCTGGTGTAGCCGCCCACGATCGAGCGATCGAGGACCGTGTCGAGCACCGCGGCGATCATCGGACCGGCGATGCTAGACCGGGCGCGCGTTCACGCGTGGGGCGCCCCCCGGACCCGCGGCGCAGAGCGGCCAGTCCCCCGACCGCTACGAGCAGGATCGTGAGCGCGCCCAGCCCGAGCCCGGCCCGGGGGCCGAGCAGCCCCATCGTCAGTCCGACGATCGGGCCGCCGATCGGGGTGGAGCCCTGGAAGGCGACGAACCAGAGTGACATGACCCGGCCTCGCATCGCCGGCGCGGAGCTCAGCTGCAGGGTCGAGTTGCCGGTGGCCATGAAGGAGATGCTGGCCGCCCCGGCCAAGGCGAGGGCGAGCAGCTCGAGAGTCAGATCGGGCGCGGCGGCGGCGAGCGCCATGGCGCCCGCGAAGGCGGTGGCGGATTGGACCAGGGGCCGGAGCCCCGTCTTGCCCCGCGCGGCCACCAGCAGGCCGCCGAGCACCGCGCCGACGCCCATTGCCGCGGTCATGAAGCCAAAGCCCGTCGGCCCGACGTTCAGACCGCGGTCGGCCATCACCGGCAGCGAGACCTGGAACTCGTAGGTCAGGCAGCCGGCGACGCCCATCATGATCAGGGGAATGGCCAGGGCCGGCGTCGAGCGGACGTAGCGCAGTCCCTCGCGCAGCTGGCCGCGAGCGCGCACGTTGGGCTCGGTCCGGGCGAGGGCGGAGCGGTCCATCGTCAGCAGCGACACGACCACGGCCGCGAAGCTGGCGGCGTTGATGAGGAAGCAGATCCCATCGCCCACCGTGGCGATCAGGATCCCTGCCACCGCGGGGCCGATCGTCCGCGCCGCGTTGACCAGCACGGAGTTGAGACTGACCGCGTTGCGCAGGTGCTCGGCCCCGACCAGCTCGCTCATGAACGACTGACGCGCCGGGTTCTCGAACGCGTTGTTGAGCCCGAGCAGCGCGGCCAGCACGCCGATCTCGGGCAGGGTGACCACGCCGGTGACGGTGAGCAGGCCCAGGGTCAGAGCCTGGACGCCCATCGCGCTCTGCAGCACGACCATCATCACGCGCTTGTCGACCCGGTCGGCGATCACGCCGCCGTAGGGCCCTAGGATCAGCACCGGCAGGGTCTGCAGCGCGATCACCAGGCCGAGCCAGGCGCCGGAGTGGGTGAGGGTGAGGACCAGCCATGACTGGGCGGTCATCTGCATCCACGTGCCGGTCAGCGAGATCGATTGGCCGGCGTAGTAGCGGCGATAGTTGGGGACCGCCAGGGCGGCGAAGGTGACGCGTCCGGCGCTCAGGATGCGTGTCACGACGGGCGATCCTGGAGGTGCTCGGCCAGGCCCTCGAGTGCCGGGAGCGCCCGCTCGATGCGCTGCCGGTCAGCGGCCGGCAGGCCGGCCAGGGCCTGATTGAGGGCCTCGGTTCGCTCGCGTCGCATCCGCTCGGCCAGCCGGCGGCCGGCGGCGGTGCTCTCCACCCAGGCCGAGCGGCGGTCGCCGTCGTCACTGATGCGCGCGATCAGGCCGTCCTCGCTGAGTCGCGCGATCGCGCGCGAGAGCATGGTCGGGTTCAGGCCCTCGGCGGCGGCCAGCGTCGAAATGCGGATTCGCTGTTCGCGCACCACCGTGAGCAGGACCGAGATCCGAGTCGGCGTGAGGCCGGCCTCGCTGCCCGCAGCGGTCGGGCGCAGGCGGCGGGACAGCCGGGCGATGGCCATCCGCAGGCGAACCGCGGTGTCTTCATCCAGGGTGGGCGTGAGGCTCGGCACAGGTCCTTCGGCTCGGTGACAGGTACTTGCTTGCCGGCACGCATCATGTTAGCGGCCGCCCTGCACCGGCTCCCAGTCGGATGCCGGAGCCGGGTGGGTGACCCCTGTCAGGCGGCTAGGCCGGCTCGCGCCGGTCGGTGGCCACGATCAGGACGTTGCAGCGGGCGTGATGCGAGACCTTGTTGGGCACGTTGCCCAGGGCGAGCCGGCGCGCCCCGTGCATGCCCTTGCTGCCCACGACGATCATCGAGGCGCCCACCTGCTCGGCCACATGGACCAGCGCGTCCGCGGGGTCGTCCTGGACGGCGTGCGTGGTGAACGGAACCTCGGCCAGCCGCACCCGGGAGGCGGCTTCGCTCAGAATCGCCTCGACCTGGTCGTCGGGATGCGGAGCCCAGACCTGGGCGGCACCCGTCGGCGCGCCGGCGATGCGAGCACCGCGCAGCGGCGTAAAGGCAGCGACGATGTGAAGCTCGCCCCCCAGCGCCTTGGCCAGGCGCACGGCCTCGGCAACAGCCCGCTCGGCGGTATCCGAGCCGTCGGTGCCAACTACGATCGCATCGGTCATCTGGAGATCCCCCTCTTGCCGCCGTGAACTGGCGCAGACGCTACCGTTTCCGAAGGCGGCGCAGGCATTTATTGGGCACGCCTGACCGGCGCGCTCAGCGGCGGCCGATCAGCACCATCGCCACGTCGTCACTGAGCTCCTCGGTGTGGCGCTTGCGGATACGCGTGAGGAGGTCGGCGAGCAGACGGTGCGGATCCGCACGCCATTCGGGCATGCGGGCCACATAGCTCTCGATCAGCCGGCGCAGGCCGTCATCGCCGAGCAGCCGGCCGTCGGCGTCACGCCGCTCGATGACGCCGTCGGTGTAGAGCAGGATCGACCAGCGCTCGGGGAGCGAGAACCGGCACTCGGGCCATTCGCCGCCGTCGAACATGCCGATCGGAGGTCCGCCGCCGTCGAGCGGGAGGCTGCGGGCGGAGCTGCCCTCGATCAGGATCGGGGGCGGATGCCCGGCTCGGCGGAGGCAGAGACAGGGCTCAGCCGGGTCCACCTGAAGGCTGCACAGCGTGGCGAACGTCGCCGTGGCCTGCCGTTCGCGCTCGATCATGTGCTGCAGCGTGGGGAGGACCCGTCCGCTCCCGGTCCCGGCCAGGATCAGGGCGTGCCAGGCGATCCGCAGGCTGGCGCCCAGCGCAGCCTCGTCGGGCCCGCGCCCGCTCACGTCCCCGACGATCACATGCAAAGCCCCGTCGCCGGTCTCCAGTGCGTCATAGAAGTCGCCTCCGAGCAGCGCCCGCCGGCGGCCGGGGAGGTAGGTCGCGGCGATGAACAGGTCGGGATTGGTGATCAGCGGGTGCGGAACGAGGCCGCGCTGGAGACGGGCGTTCTCATCGGCCAGGATCTCGGCCACCCGCAGCTGGCGATCGACGTCTTCAGCATGGCGGCGGCCGACCGCGTAGCGGATCGCCCGGGCGAGCAGGCCCCCGTCGACCTTGCCCTTGACGAGAAAATCCTGGGCGCCCGCTTCGACGGCAGCCTCTCCGGCCGCCTCGTCGTCGAGGCCGGTGAGCACGATCACGGCGATCTCCGGGGCGGCGCTGTGCAGCCGTCCGACGGCCTCCAGGCCGACCACGTCAGGCAGGCGCAGGTCGAGGAGAACGCAGGCGATCCTGCCCGGGAGCTGCTCCAGCGCCTCGCCCAGCGATCGGGCCCGGGAGAGGGAGACCTCGAGCGGGCTGTCGGCGAGCAGATCCTCGACGATCAGGGCGTCGTCGTCGTCGTCCTCCACCAGCAGGACATCCAGCATGACGGTGATCGGCGGCGGGAGCACTAGGCGCCTCCCACCGGGACCGGCGGCCGGCAGTTGATCGATCCTGAGGCGCCCCCTGCGAACCGCATTCGCGGATGATACGGCCGTCACGCCCGTGTGCTCGCGGCGACGGGGACATTTCTGTGCCTATGCTCCGGGGAATGGTGCCTCGTGGCCGCCTGACCGGACCCCGGCCGATGCTGGTCTGGCTGCTGATCGCCGGCCTGGCCCTGGCGGCCGCCTCACCTGCTGAGGCGGGGGTGGCCAATGCCGGCCTGGGGCCGGCGCGCCCCGGGGATCCGCTCTCGGGCTTGCCCTGGGGCAACTACTCGGGCCCGCTGGACGAGGTATTCCCGGCCTATCGTCAGGCCCAGGGAGCCGACCGCAGTCTGCTCGGGGAGATCGCGCTCCGCCCGCGTGTGCGCTGGTTCGGCGCCTGGTACAGCGATGCGCAGGCTCGCCAGACGGCCAGCCGGTACATCGCGAACGTCACCGCCGGCAATCCGGACGTCCTGGTCCAGATGGCGGTGTTCCGTCTCAGGCCCTGGGAGGGGGAGGCCTGCCGGCGGCTGCCCACAACAGCGGAGCAGGTGAGTTATGAGCGCTGGATCCGGGCCTTCGCGGCGGGGATCGGAAACGCTCGCGTCGCGCTCATCCTCCAGCCGGATCTGCCCTTCGCCCTGTGCGTGCCCCACCACTCCAAGCTGCCGCTGCACCTCGTGGCCTATGCCGCGGACGTGTTCGCCGCGCTTCCGCGCACGACCGTGTACATCGACGCCGGCGCGGGTGACTGGCCCACGGTCGGGGAGGCGGCGGCGATCCTGCGCGTCGCCGGGGTCCGCCAGGTGCGCGGCTTCGCACTCGACGCGACCCACTACGACAGCACGAGCAATGAGATCCAGTTCGGGCAGCGCGTCGTCCGCCGGCTGGCCGCGCTGGGCGTGCCGGATCGCCACTTCGTGATCAACACCGCCCAGAACGGGCGGCCCTTCACCTATCAGCAATATGGCGATCCGAGCCGGTACGACAACGCTGCCGTGTGCTCTAGCCCGGCCGCTCGGCGGTGCGTCGCGCTGGGGATTCCGCCGACCTGGGACGTGGCCTCACCGCGCTGGCCCCTGTCGCCCCGGATCCGGCGTCTGGCGGCCCGTTATGTCGATGCCTACCTGTGGCTGGGACGGCCCTGGCTCGATCATCAATCGGATCCGTTTGACCTCGCCCGCGCGCTCGCGCTGGCCCGGGCTAACCCTTTCTAAACGTCGGACCAGGCCCGCACGGCCCTCCGACGTTGTAGCCTCTGGCCTTCAGCGCCCCGCGCTGGCCTGCGCCCTTTTGCCGCCCCGTCCCGGCGGCGACTAGTTACGGAGCCCGCCCTTTCCATGGCCGTCGACTCACTCCGCGCCCGAACAGCCGTGTCCAAGGAGACCCGTGACCGCGACTGGCGGTTGCGGACCATTGATCGCCTGGCCTCGGTGCGCCTGACCCGCCTCGGCGTGGCCGGCCTGGTCGCGCTCCTGACGCTGATCTCGCTGGTGCTCAGGATCCGGCAGCTCGGATTCCACTTCTGGATTGACGAGGGCATCTCCGTCGGGATCGCCTCCCATCCGCTCAGCCAGCTCCCCCACCTGCTGCGGGAGGACGGTTCGCCGCCGCTCTACTACCTCCTGCTGCATGTCTGGATGCAGATCTTCGGTCACAGCGAGAAGGCAACCCACGAGCTGTCCCTGCTGTTTGCCGTGATCACGGTGCCGGTCGCCTACCTCTCCGGCTCGAGTCTGTTCAACCGCCGCGCCGGGGCCTACTGTGCCGTCCTGGCCGCGGGACTGCCGTTCCTCACCAGCTACGCCCAGGAGACACGGATGTACTCGCTGGTGGCGCTCCTGTCGCTGATCGTGGCGAGCGCCTTCCTGCACACGTTCGTGTACCGGCGCCGGCGCTGGCTGCCGGTGTTCGCGGTCTCCCTGGTGGCGACCCTCTACACGCACAACTGGGGCCTGTTCCTGGGCGTGATGGCGTTCGTCGCCTTCCTGGTCTGCGTGCGCCTGACGCCGCGCGTCGAGCGCCGGGCCGTGGTGCGCGATGGGGCGATCGCGTTCGGCCTGACCGCGCTGCTGTTCCTGCCCTGGGTTCCGACGCTGCTCTACCAGGCCCAGCACACCGGCGCGCCCTGGGCGCTGCCCCCGATTCTGTGGTCGTTCACGCAGGGCGCCTACTTCATCGTCGGCGGCCGTGGCGCCGCCGTGGCGATCCTGCTGGGCGCCGGCACCGGGCTGCTGGTCATCCGCAACGGCGGCCTCGCCGACCAGCGCAATCGGATCGCCGTGGCCACCCTGGCCGTGCTCGGGATCGGGACCGTGGTCCTCGCCTGGTTGTACGCGAAGCACACCCCCGCCTGGGCGTTTCGGTACCTCGCCGTCGTGATCGGACCGCTGCTGCTGCTGGCCGGCCTCGGCCTCGCGCGGGGGGCCCGGCTCGGGCTCGTCGCGCTCCTGCTGGTCTCCACCTTCTGGGTACTGGATCCCCAGACCAGCCTGCTCGACGCCAAGAGCAACGTGGCCTCGGCGGCGGCCAAGATCGCCGCCGCCAGCGACAACCCGAACACGTGGGTCATCTCGACCCAACCCGAGCAGGTTCCCACCCTCAGCTACTACCTGCCCAAGATCACGCACTTCGAGACGCCCCTCGGTCCGGTGGCCGATCCGCGGGTGGTCGACTGGCGCAACGCGCTGCATCGGTTCGAGCACGGCTCTGTGCACCGCACGCTGGTGCCGATGCTGCGGGAGCTGCGGCCGGGTCAGCGCCTGGCTCTGGTCACGCCCGTGCGCTTCTCCAAGCAGCCGCGCTGGCTGGATCTGGTCTACACCAACTCCTACTACTGGGGCCGGTACCTTCAGCACGACCGGCACCTGGAGCTGATCGGGACCTTCGCTCCATACGCCTATGAGGTCGGTCTGCCGGTCCGGATCACGCTGTACTCAGTCCGCTGAACGGCCTCCGGCCGGTTCTATCTCTGCGTCGCGGAACAGAACCGGCGTCGGCACCTGGAGCCTCCTCGATGGTCCGGGCGGACCCTACCGGCCAGGTTCGGCTCATGACGCGGTTGCCCCCGGCTGAGCGGACGCCCCGATGACCGCCCGCGGGTGCTGGTCGCCTGACAGGGGCGGCTGAGATACTGCGGCCATGGGAGAGTCGAACGTCCTCGGCCAGGAGCTCGAGAGCTGCGGCAGTGAGCCGCTGACGGGCTTCTACCGCGATGGCTGCTGCCACACCGGTCCCGAGGACCTGGGCAGCCACACCGTATGCGCGGTCGTGACCGCCGAGTTCCTCGAGCATCAGAAGCGGATCGGCAACGACCTCAGCACGCCGGTCCCGGGCTACGGGTTTCCGGGCTTGGTCCCGGGCGACCGCTGGTGCGTGACGGCGATCAATTGGCTGCGGGCCTACCACGACGGTGCCGCCGCCTTTGTCGTGCTCGCCTCGACTCACGCCCGCGCGCTGGAGACAGTGCCCCTCGAGGCCCTTCGCGAGCATGCCGTCGATGTCCCGGCCGATCCCGGCCTGCTCGGGAACTGAGCGGGCCGTCCCGCCTCCCTGAAGGGGGTGTTCATGACTCGCGGCCGGCGCCTTGGTCGGGGATGTAGGCTGTGCGCGAGCCGCTGCGTGATTCGGCTGAGAAGGCCGGTGAGACGCTCGGGTACGTTGGGGTTCGAGGAGGGGATCAGATGCGGAGGACGGGCAGGCTCGGGTTGGCGGCGGTGGTGGTGGGCCTGTTCACGGTCCTGAGCGCTGGGCCGGCGACGGCCGGCCCCTACAGTCACCCGCGCTGGTGGGCCAAGTACCAGGCGTTGCTGAACCATTCGGCTTCGCTCTCGATCACATCACCGCTGTCGGTCGGCTCCAACGTGGACGCCAGCCAGGAGGACGGCCCCCAGAGCGAGACCTCGATCACGATCGACCCGTCGAACCCGAGCCGGGTGGTGGGGGGCTCCAACGAGATCTTCCGGCTACCCATGCGCGCCTACTTCTCGACCGACGGCGGCAAGCACTTCGGCGCCGACGACCTGCCGCTGCCGCCGCCGGCGACCACCAACGGCACCGACTTCGGCTCGGATCCGGGCGTGGCCTTCGACACCCGCGGGAACGTCTACTACTCATACATCGTCGTGTTCTTCAACCGCACATTCGGCTCCATCCAGGGGACCGAGCTCGCCGTGGCGAAGTCCTTCGACGGGGGGCAGACGTGGCCACAGGTCACCTACTTCAACTTCAACAGCGGCGGCGGCAAGTTCAACGACAAGCCGATGATCGCCGTCGACACCAACCCCAGCAGCCCCCATCACGACTCGGTCTACGTCGCCTGGGACACGACCGGCGGACAGCAGGGCAAGTCCTCGACCAACGGCGCTCTGCTGTTCGCTCGCTCCACCGATGGTGGCAAAACGTTCAGCGCTCCGGTGGCGGTGAATGGGCTGACCGGGGGACCGAACGGCGAGATCGGCGCTGATCCGTTCGTGGGTCCGAGCGGCGAGGTCTACGTCGCCTGGCACGACGTCCAGAACAGCGCCATCATGGTCAACCGATCACTGGACGGGGGCACCACGTTCGGGCAGCCGGTGACGATCGCTCCGACCACGATTGCCTTTGACAGCGCGATCCCGCCGGAGGCCAGCCGCGGCGCGCTGCTCTATCCGTCGTGTGGCGCGGACCGCAGCACCGACGCCTATCGGGGCCGGCTGTACTGCTCCTGGATGGACGCCACGCCCTTCAACGGCACCGACATCTTCGTGTCGCAGTCGGGCGATGGGGGCCGCAGCTGGAGTGCGCAGCGTCGGGTCAACGACGATCACGCCGGGATGGTCAGGGATCAGTTCAACCAGTGGCTGGCGGTTGATCCCGTGACCGGAGCGGTCGATTTGAGCTGGAGCGATCCGCGCAACGACCCGGGTGATACCAGGACCGACACGTACGCGACCACGTCCGGCAACGGAGGTACGTCATTCGCCACCAACGTCAAGGTCACGAGCGTTCCCAGTGACGAGAGCGCGGCCAACCCGTTCGCGGATGCGGGCAACCAGTACGGCGACTACGAGGGCATCGCCGCCTTCGGCGGGGTGGCCCGGCCGATCTGGACCGACGGGCGCTTTGACGGCACCCTGGATCAGGGCACGGGGCAGTATCTCGGGGAGGAGGTCTTCACCGCTGCGGTGTCGGTGCGGTGAGCGAAGGGCTACTGCTTAAGCTTCGCCGCGTTGACGGCCACCGCTGCTCGGATCAGCGCCCTGAAGGCGGCCTCGTCAATCACGTCGCCCTCGCGGATGTCGATCGCCCGTCGGGTGTTTCCCCCGAGGCTCGAGTTGAACAGAGACGCGGGGTCGTCCAGCGAGGCTCCCCGGAAGAAGGTCAGCTTGACCACCTGCCGGTAGGCCTCGCCCGTACAGATGCCCCCGTTGTGCGACCAGACGGGAGTCCCTGGAGAAGACGCTTTCGCCCACTTCCATTCCTCGACCACCTCGGGGTCGGCCTCATGGATCAGCTCCCGCATCCGTTCCAGGACCGCGCCGCGCCAATCGGCGAGCTCGCGAATGCGCTCGTCGATCCTCTGCGAGGCCGGCTCCGAAGCTCCGGAGCTATCGGTTGGGGGCACGGTCATCGTCTCCAGGTCAGGGGATTGTTGCCAATCGGGGTCGATCATCAGCCGCAGGTCATGCAATCTGGTCTCAGCGGTCGACCGACCGCTCGTTAGTGCACCCGTCAGCCTCGCCCGGGCGGGAAGCCGACCTGGCGCCGTCCGTCGCCCCAGACGATCGTCGGAACGATTCCGCGATCATTCGTGTAGCCCATCAGCTCGGCCCTCCACGCCGCGTCGGTCGTCGCGTCGCGCTCCTGCACGACCTCGCCCGCCGTGGCCAGATGCTCGCGCGCGGCCTGACAGTAGGGGCACCCGGGCTTGACATACATGACGACGCTCATCGGCTGGCGCCCACGATACCGAGCGCCGGTCCGGGATCCGGCCGACCGGCTCCGAGGTCACGGACCGGTGCGCCTGGCCTAGGCTTTCCGGCGATGTCGCACATCACGGATCAGCAGCGGTTCCGCCGCTGGTATCTGCCCTGGAAGGAGCGGGTTTGCGAGGTGGTGAGACCGTTCTCGCACGGGATGGTGTTCCGCAGCCCACGCCACCCCGATTTCTGGGAGTACAACTGCATTCGGCTGGACCGGGCGATGGAGGCCGGCGAGATGATCGCGGCGGCCGATCGGGCGCTCGCCGGGTGCGCTCACCGCCTCGTCGAGTGGATGACCCCGATGCCTGACGGCGTGGTGCGCGAGCTACGAGACCGGGGCTGGATGGCCACCCCGCTCATCTTCATGCTCCACGACGGCCGTGCGGTTCCAGTTCCGGAGGGACGCGGAGACCTGGTCGAGGTGGACTACGACCTGGTGCGGGAGCTCCGCGACATGTGGCATCGGGAGGACTTCGGCGAGCACACGGAGGCCGAGACGTTCCACGCGCAGGCCCGCGAGGTGGCCGAACTCGCCGACGTGCGTGTGATCGCGGTCGTGCAGGAAGGCCGTCCGACCGGGTTCGCCCAAGTGGAGACGCACGACGGCGGCAGCGAGGTCACCCAGGTGTTCGTGCGCGCCGAGCGCCGGGGCGGCGGTCTGGGCGGCGCGCTCACCGCGTGCGCCATCCGGGCCGGCGCAGAGGCGGCCCCGGACGTCTGGATCTGCGCCGAGCGCGATGGTCGCCCACGCCGGCTGTATGAGCGCCTCGGCTTTCGCGAGGTCGTCGAGACGGGCGCCGCGATCCTGCCGCCGCCCCCGTGATCCGGCGCGTCACGTCTGCGTTGCGCAGATCCAACCGGGCAGGTCTTGGCCCGGGTCCAGCCAGGCGGCGTTGCACAGCATGCTGTGGAACGGCCTCACCGAGACCGACTGCAGCTGAGGCGCCCGCGGCCCTCCTGACGCCCGGAATCGGCCGCCCGAACACCGACAGGTTGTCGTCCGGACCCCGGACGGCAGCGTGATCTACGGCGGCAAGCCGATGGGGGCCACCGCCGATCTCGACGCCGATCGCCCCGCCCTACCAAAGGCACACGACGGACCGGCGCTGACCGGCTCTCGGAGCCGCTGTCACCGCTCCCGCTGAGGGTGGTGTTGACAGCGTGCCCGGGAAGAGAAAAGATCTCCGGCGGGGGAAATTGCGCCGCCTGGGAGTCCAGCCCGGGCGGTTCACCGGAGGGAGGAAGAAGTGCTAATGACGATGCGGCTTCGAATGGCCGTTGCGCTGCTTGCCGGCGCGGCCGCGGCCGGGGGGTACCTGCTGCTCAGCGCGGGTGCCGGGAGCGCCGGCGTTCCGCTGCCCGTGCCACACCCCACGATCAGCGACTATGCCTTCATCTCGGGGTCGGCGACGCCGCCCACCGAGGCGCAGTGCGAGTCCGTCAGACGACGTTGCTTCACGCCCCAGGGCATCCAGGCGGCCTACGACATGGGTCCGCTCTACGACGCGCAGGAGACGGGCAAAGGCGTGACCATTGCGATCGTCGACTCCTACGGCTCGGACACGATCGCTCACGATCTCCATGTGTTCGACCAGGCCTTTGGCCTGCCGCCGATGTGCGGCGAGGAAGGCGTGACCTGTACGGCAGGCATGCCGACGCTCAGCCGGCTCGCGCTCCAGGGGACGCCTGCGACCAAGGCGCCCCCATCGACCGCCAACAGTCCCGGGCAGGAGAACAAGGCGGCGTGGGCGCTCGAGGTCTCACTTGACGTCGAGCACGCGCATGCCGTCGCGCCCGGGGCGAACATCCTGCTGGTGACCACGCCGACCGCCGAGACGCTGGGCGTCCAGGGGTTCCCCCAGATGATGGCCGCCGAGGACTACGTGATCAAACATCATCTCGCCACGGTGATCTCACAGAGCTTGGCAGCCGCTGAGGAGTCGTTCGGCAGCACCCAGTCGCTGCTGAGGCTCCGCTACGCGTTCAAGGACGCCGCCGCCAGTGGCGTGACGGTGCTGGGAAGCTCCGGCGACGCCGGGACCGCCAACACGACCAAGCAGCCGGTCGGCTCGGGCGGGGCCCTGATCCCGTTCCCGACGGTCGTGTGGCCCGCGTCTGATCCGCTGGTGACCGGGGTCGGCGGGACGTACCTGTGCACCGATCCGATGGCCACGACGCGGACCCTCGACGCGACCATTCCTCCGGCGGCCTGTCAGCACCAGACCAACGAGGAGGTCGGTTGGGTCGATGCCGGCGGTGGCTTCAGCCACGTGTTCGCCAAGCCGGACTACCAGAGCACGCTGCCGGCGGGCAGCACGCCGATCGTCTCGATGCGAGGCGTCCCGGACATCGGCTACCAGGCGAGCTCGCGCACCGGCGTCCTCACCTACATGTCGCTGCCCGGCGGCGGAAGCGGCGGACTCCAGTGCCCGAGCGGCACCGGCCCGTGCAGCAGCGGCTGGTACGACGTCGGCGGCACGTCCTCGGGCTCGCCCCAGTGGGCCGGCCTGGTGGCGATCGCGGACCAGATCCACAAAGGCGGGCTCGGCCCGATCAACGACACCCTGTACTCGCTCGCGTCCGACCCGACGTCGTACGCGAACGACTTCTACGACGTCACGACCGGCAAGAACCAGACCAACTCGTCGATCCCGGGGTATCCGGCGACGACGGGCTGGGACCCGGTGACCGGACTGGGCACGCCGAACGCAGCGAATCTCGTGCCGGATCTCGCGAACGGATAGGCGCGACCAACGGCTTCGCGGGGTCGGCCCACCGGGCCGGCCCCGCGCCGGCCGGGCCTCCTCGCCTCGGCCGGGGCTTCGAGTGTCCTGGGGACGTGTGGGGTCCTAGGGCAGCGGCGGGATCGTGTTGAACACGCCCCACGGGGTGCCCGCACCCGCTCCGTTGATGCTCTTAGTGCCGGTAATGCCCGCGATGTATGCGTCGTTGTTGAACAGGTAAAGGGGCTGGCCGTTGTAGGTCGCCTGGTGGGTGCCGTCGGGCCTCACGATGATCCCGAGGTCGTGCTGGTCGACGCCTGGCCCGGCTTCAGGCCGTTTTGAGGTGAGGACGGGCGGCCAGTAAACGGCAGAACAGAGCCCCTGGCAGGCGCTTTGGTGGCCACTGTCCGTGTTCAACGTGTAGACCGGGAAGCTCGCGTTGGGGAAGACGCTGAAGTCATCGTTCATCGTTGCCGCCAGCACGGTCTTGTCGGCCCCGGTGCCACCGACGGGAGCTGTCTCGAGCTGCAATTGAGCCTGACCCGGTGCCGGACGGCCCCGACTCGGCTCGACCAGATACCAGATGCCCGCGGGACTGGTCACCGGATCGTCCAAGTTGGCCCCTTCCGTTTCCCCGGGCGTTTCGTCCAGGAAGAACCGGTACAACGGCTGACCGGCATAGGTCACCTGCTGTACCGACGGGATGCCAGGCAGGTCGGTGCGGGTCACCGTCCCGAGAAGGGTGGGGTTGACTCCCGGCCCGGCAATGGGAGCACCCTTGGTGAGAAGCGCCGGCCAGAGGACAGTGTCGCAAGGCAGTCCCAGCGCGTTCGCGTTGTCGCTACACGCGAAGGCCGCACCAGACAGCGCATGCAGCTGGTCTGAGGTGAGCACGTACAGAGAGCAACCCGTGTGGGCGCCCGCACCGACGACCAGCACCCTGCCAAACGACGTCGAGGCGGCCGACACGGTCGCCGGACCGGTCGGGGCGCTGGTCACAGGGTCGGCACAGGAACTCGTTTGGGCGCTCGCGGGCGAGCTGAACAGAAGGGCCGCGGTGATCAGACCCAGCGTCAGCGCGGCGGTTTTGACACCGCCCGCAGCCGGCCTCATTCGCGTAGACCGCATGAGTCGCTCCTTGTTTGTCGTGTGGTGTTTGGCGTAGGGGTCCATGTCTCATCCGTAGAAATATGGGTCGAGCACCCGCACCTCTGTGATCTGATCTACGGGCAGGTCGTTACGCATGGCGGTCTTGCGAATCGCCTCCGGGGTCGGCGCGTCGTAGACGCAGAACGAGAAGCGCTTGTCCGCGCTGACGTACGAGTGCACCCAGGTGACGCCCTCCTCGGCATTTCGCTCGATCACGGCCCGGCATATGTCCACCCCGCCATCCGCGATCGGGATCTCCAATCCCTGGAGAAAGGTTCGCTGGACCATGTATCGCGGCATCTGTCCTCGTCCTGGTTCTTGGTTTTGTGACCGGACACGAACCTACGCGTCGGCTGAGCGATTCACATCGGGAGGACCACCCATGTTGTGAAACGCCGCTACCTACCTACCTTGCGCAGCGATGCTCGCCTCCGCCGCAGCCCAGTCAGTTCCCCGATGGCGGCGGCCCGGCGTGTGGGGCGAAACGCTTGCGCGCCATGGCTCCCTCGGTCGCGCGAAGATGGGGAGCTTTCCCGATTAGCCCGCGGCCGCAGGCGCGTACGATTGGGCCGTGGATCGAGAGGGACTGCTCGAGCGCTCGGAGGAGCTGGGCGTCTTGCACGGCCTGGCGGCTGAGATGGCCGCATCGCGCCGGGGCGGGGTCGCGATCGTGTCTGGTGAGGCCGGCGTGGGAAAGACGGCGCTGTTGCGCAGGTTCCGGGGTGAGCTTCCGCGGCGAGTCAACCTGCTGTGGGGTAACTGCGATCCGCTGTTCACGCCGCGCCCACTCGGACCGCTGCTGGAGCCAGCCGCAGAGCTCGGGGGCGAGGCGGGGGAGCTCGCGGCGGTCGGCGCGAAGCCGTTCGACGTTGCGGTCGCGCTTGCCGACGCGCTCGGAGCGATCGCGCCGGCGCTGCTGATCCTTGAGGATGTGCACTGGGCCGATGAGGCGACGCTCGACGTGCTCCGGGTGCTCGCCCGGCGAGCGACGCCGTCGGGGTTCTTGCTGGTCGTCAGCTACCGGAGCGACCAGCTGCATCGAGATCACCCGTTGCGGATGGTGCTGGGCGAGCTCTCGGGGGCGGAGAGTGTGACCCGCCTGGAGCTTGGTGGCCTGTCGCGCGAGGCGGTGTGCGAGCTCGCCGCTGCCTCCGCTCTTGACGCAGACGAGCTGTTCGTGCGCACCGACGGCAATCCGTTCTTCGTGACCGAGGCGCTTGCCGCGGGGACGCGCGATGTGCCTGTGACCGTGAGCGACGCGGTCCACGCGCGGATCGCGGTACTCAGCCCGCCCGCTCGGGAATTGTTGGACGCGGTCGCGGTCGTGCCGCAGCGGGCGGAGGTATGGCTGTTGGAGGGGCTGACCGCCGGTACTCTGGCCGCACTGGATGAGTGCTTGGCCTCGGGGGTGTTGCGCGCTGAGGCGGACGGGGTCGTGTTCCGACACGAGCTTGCCCGCCTGGCGGTCGAGGCGTCCCTTCCGCCCGACCGAGCGGTGACGTTGCACCGACGGGCGGTCGCCGCGCTGAGCGATCCCGCGCTGGGCGCGCCCGACTACGTCAGGCTCGCCCATCACGCGGAGGCGGCGGGGGACGGCCCTGCAGTGCTGCGCTACGCGCCGGCGGCGGGTGAGCGGGCAGCGGAGCGGGGCTCGCCACGGGAGGCGCAGCACCACTACTGGCGGGCACTGCGGTTCGCCGAGGACATCGAGCCGGAGGCGCGCGCTGATCTGCTCGAGCGGTTCTGCGACCACGCGTATCTGTCCGACATGCGCGCGGAGGCGGTCGGCGCGATCGACGAGGCGATCGCGATTCACCGCCGCAGCGGCGACCGGGGGCGGGAGGGTCACGCGCTGCGGATGCGCGCACAGCTGCTCGGATGCATCGGACGCGCCCGGGAGGCGGCCGACTCGGTCCGCGATGCGGTGCGCGTACTCGAGCAAGGTTCGCCCGGGGCCGAGCTCGCGCGCGCGTACAGCAGCCTCGCCGGCCTGGCGATGCAGGACTACGACTTCGCGCAGACGATCACGCTGGGTGCGAAGGCGATCGCGATCGCCGAGGAGGTCGATGACCTTGTGGGGGTCGTACACGCGCTCAACAACGTCGGCACCGCCAAGATGATCGCCGGTGACCCTGGCGGGCAGGCGAAGCTTGAGCGGAGCCTCGAGCTCGCCCGTCAGGCCCACCTCGGGACCGACGCCGGCCGCGCCTACATCAACCTCAGTTGCGCGCTGATCCACCACGGGCGCTGGCGAGAGGCCCTCGCCTGGATCGAGCGCGGTATCGGCTACACGCGCGAGCTCGGGCTGGAGGCGTGGGTCAAGTGCCTGGTCGGCGAACGAGCACTCGTGGAGCTGGCGCTGTGCCGCTGCGACGACGCCGCCGCGACCGCGCAGGCGCTGCTCGACGGTCCCCGCGACCAGATCATCGAACCACGCACCTGGGCGCTGCTCGTTCTCGGGCTCGTGCGCGCGCGGCGCGGCGACCCAGGGTGCTGGCCGCTGCTGGACGAGGCGTGGGAGCGCGCCATCAAGGCGGATGACCTCCAGTTCCTCGGCCCCGTGTCGGCCGCCCGCGCCGAGGCGGCGTGGCTCGAGGGGCGAGCGGAGGCGATCGGCGCCGAGACTGAGACGACCTACGACCTCGCGTGCCGGCTGAACGAGCCGACCACGGCGGGATGGCTCGCCGTCTGGCGGGCTCGTGCGGGGCTCCCGGTCGAGCCGCCCGACGGCATCCCCGAGCGATTTCGCCTACAGCTCGATGGCGACCCTGAAGCCGGCGCCGAGCTGTTGAGGGCCGAAGGCGCCGACTACGACGCCGCGGTCGCGCTGGCGCCCAGTAGCGATGGCCCCTCACTGCGCGCCGCCCACGAGCGGCTTCTGGAGCTCGGGGCGAAACCCGCGGCCGCGATTCTCGCCAGGCGGCTGCGCGAGCTCGGGGAGCGCAAACTCCCGCGTGGGCCGCGCAACGCGACCCGCGAGAATCCCGCTGGGCTGACGAACCGCGAGCTCGAGGTCCTACCCCTGCTCGCGCAGGGGCTGCGCAACGCCCAGATCGCCCAACGGCTGGTCGTCACCCCAAAGACGGTCGACCATCACGTCTCGTCGATCCTGCGCAAGCTCGGGGTGACCAACCGTGGCCAGGCGAGCGCGGCGGCGGCCGATCTCGGGGTGCTCGCAGCGCAGACGCCCCCCGCGAGCATGTTGGACCCGCGGGTCGCGAGCCCTCGATCCCCACGCTGAGCAGGGCCCCCGGCGCGTCACCTATCCGGGTCGGCGACCAGTTGCACCTCAACCTCCTCGGGCCCGAGTCGATCAGATGCTTCCATACGGCCGCTGTGCGCGCTCGCCCACGGCATCGATAATGGCGCTGTGCTGCACAACGAGTGGGTAGTCCGTCGGCTGCGACGAACGGATCGAGATCTGGCCGGGATCGTGGAGCAGATCAACAGCGCGGGCATGGAGATCGACGAGCCGTTCACGCGGGACTCGCTGAACGAGTTCTTGGCAGACCACCGAAACATCTACCTCACCGTGCACGCCAACGGGCAGCTCGCCGGAACGTTGCATGCGATCGCTTACACCCATCCTGCCGGCAAGCGCTACGTGTATGTCGATGAGGTCGACACCGACGAGGCGTTCCGACGACAAGGCGTCGCGACCGCCATGCTGAGAAGAGCACGAGACATCGCGCAGGGCATGGGCGCGCACGCAATTTGGCTCGGTGCCGACGAACGGAACGACGCCGCGCATGCCCTCTATCGCTCGCTAGGGGCTCAAGAGATCGAACCCGGCGTTATCTACACCTACGAAATCGACCCGGTGCACTGAACGACGCCGCCGCGTCGCAGCCCCGACCCCAAGACTCAATAACTTCCTCCGCTGGGCCCGTCGAGTCCGCGCCAGCCGGGCAGCGCGCCACTACCGGATGCGGGGACGTACTGATGCCCGCGGCGTGCGATGCTTCACCTCAGATGCGAGAGACCACCGTCAGTTCGTGAAGGGACGATCGCCGTCATGGACGTCACCGAGCGGCTGCTGGACGAGGGTCCTCAGCTGGTGCGCGAGTCCGAGGAAAACGGCCTGTCGCCGCGTCTCTTTGGTGGGGTCGGGATAAGGACGCTGCTCGGCGAGCGGTTCGATCCTGCTTTCGCGCGCCCGTTGCACGACATCGACCTGTTCGTTCGCAAGCGGGATTCGCGCAAGCTCGAGGCGCTGATCACGGCCCACGGGTGGGAGCCGGAACGCGAGTTCAATGCGCTCAATGGCGCGCGGCGACTCCTGTTCGATGATCCGGGCAATGCCGCCCAGATCGACGTGTTCGTCGAGGTGTTTGAGATGTGCCACGCGCTGCCGCTCAGTGACGGCCTGCGTGAGCCAGGGCTCACCCTGCCCGGCACGGAGCTGCTGATGACGAAGCTCCAGATCGTTCACCTGAACGCCAAGGACCGTGAGGACTGCTACGCGCTGCTCTCCGGCTGCACGATCGGCGACACCGGACCGGCAACGATCGACCCCGCGCGAATCGCGCACCTCACGGCTCGCAACTGGGGACTCCAGCACAGCTTTGAGCTGAACCTCTCACGCTTGGCTTCGGACCTCGACGCCCGGTCGCTACCCGCCGAGCGCAACAGGGTGATCGCCGAGGGGATAGCCGCGATTTCGGCAGCGATCGATGCGGAGCCGAAGTCACGGGGATGGCGGCTGCGGGCAAAGATCGGCGAGCGCAAGCAGTGGTACGAGGAGCCCGAGGAAGTGAGGCGTTGACCCAGGCACCGCGCAGCGTCCGGGTCGCGTCCTGTCAGCTCCCCACCGACGTCGAGCACGCAGCGCAGTCGGCGGTCCGCACGCGGCAGGCGATCGCAGATGCGATCGCCGGCGGAGCCCAGGTCGTCATCGTGCCTGAGCTCTCGAACAGCGGTTATGTGTTCCGGTCTGAGGAGGAGGTCCGGGCGGCGGCGACTCCCGCCGACGGTCCGCTGCTCCACGGCTGGTCGGCGGAGGCGGCCCGCGGCGATGCCGTCGTGATCGGAGGCTTCTGCGAGCTCGGCGCCGATGGTCGCCTGTACAACAGCTCCGCACTGGTCGATCGCGACGGTGTCCAGGCCGTGTATCGCAAGCTCCACCTGTGGGGTGAGGAGAACCGGTGGTTCATCCCGGGCGCCCAGCCCGCTCCGGTCGTGACGACGCGCCATGGGCGGATTGGACTGGCGATCTGTTACGACATCGAGTTTCCGGAGCTCACGCGCGGCCTGGCGCTGGAGGGCGCCGAGCTGATCGCGCTCCCTGCCAACTGGCCGCACGATCCCGCCCCACCGGACGGCCGCCCGATCCTCCATTCGCTGGCTGCGATTACCGCCTACCTCAGCAAGCTGTTCGTGGCGGTGTGCGATCGGTGCGGCACTGAGCGCGGCTGTGAGTTCGAGGGGGGCAGTGTTATCGCCGGGCCTGACGGCAGCCTCCGCGCAGGCCCGGTGATGGACCGCGGCACGGCCATCCTGTACGCCAGCTGCGAGCTGGATGAGGCGCGCGACAAACGGACCAGCGGCCGCAACGACGCCTTCGCCGACCGCCGCGCGGACCGCTACGCGCGGGCGCTCGTCTCGGCCCGATAGACCGATTTCGCGGCACCCGGGAACGGTGGTAGGGTTGCCGCCGTCGCTGGACATCGGGTCGTCACGACCGGGTTGGAGGGGAACTGTGTCTGAGACAACTGGGGAAACGGCCGCCGCGAGGACGACCACTCCGAAGTTATTCGTGCGTCAGTCCTCGGGACTCGTGCGCAACGTCAGCGTCACGAACGCGCTGTTCTTCAACGTCGCTGCGTTCGTCGGCGTCGGGCTGACGCTTTATCCGATCTTCTACTCGCTGTCCGATGTCCACGCCTGGAAACTAGGCCCGTTCTCGGCGTACGGGTGGGCGGCGATCATTGCCGGGATCTTCTGTGTCCTGCTGGCGCTGATCTTCTCCTCGCTCACGTCGGTCATGCCGCGCTCGGGCGGTGATTACGTGTTCACGAGCCGGATCATGCATCCCTCTCTCGGCTGGATGGAGTCGTTCACGCTCGTGATCGCGTCAGTGCTCATCATCGCCTTCGAGGTTCCGCTCGTCCTGCGCAACCTGCAGATCACGGCGCGGATCATCGGGATCGGCGCCGGCGGCCACTTCTTCAACAACGCCAACACGTGGTTCACAGACGCCACCGGGACGATCACCGGCACGCCCGGCTTCATCGCCTCGATCGTGGTACTGCTGCTAATCGGGGTGATCGCCATCCTGCCGACGCGGACCTTCCACAAGGTGGTGACCGCGCTGGCGGCATTCGGCGTCACCTGCTTCGTCCTGATGTTCATCTTCGGACTCGCCGCGACGCACAAGAGCAGCTTCGTGAACAACCTGCCCCACTACACCGGCGGGGTTACCGCAGCACAGATCGCGGCCTCGGGCGTCAAGGGTGGCGTGCTCGGTGGCTCGAACGGGAGCTTCCTGTCGAACATCTTCTCGACGACCGTGTTCCCGCTGTTCCTGTCGGTGCTGCTGTTCCAGTTCATCGGCTTCCAGTACTCCGCCTACATCGCCGGCGAGGTGCGCGGCAACGTGCGCCGAGGTGTGCTGATCGCGCTGCTCGGCGCGCTGCTGATCGGCGTGTTCGCCAACTCGGTCTACGTGGACGCGATCTCAACCCACTTCGGCTATGGCACGAACGTCAGCTGGGGGCTCAGCTACTGGGGCTTCCCCGGCGGCCTGAAGACGTTGCCGATGGGCCAGCCCAACGCGATGCCCTTGCTCGCGGTGGTCGCCAACAAGTCGCTGTGGCCGCTGTGGGCGCTGATCAGCCTCGGCGGGACGGTGTTCCCGTTCCTGCTCTGCCCCGTCTACATCAACTTCATCAGCCGCATGCAGCTCGCGTGGAGCCTCGACCGCCAGGCCCCGGAGTGGGTCGGCCGCGTCAACGAGCGTCTGCGCGCGCCGCTGAACGCGATCCTCGCCACCCTCGCTGTGACCCTGGTGTTCCTGTTCTTCCAGAGCTACAAGGCGCTACCGACCTTCCTCGCCACCTCCGACCACAAGCTCAACCTCGCCGGCACGGCCTGGTTCTCGATCTTCATGGCCATCTTCACCTGGACCTTCCCTGGGCTGAACGCGATCCTGGTGCGCTTCCGAAGGCCGGATCTGATACGCAACGCGCCCTTCCGCAAGCACCTGTGGTGGATCGGCGGCTTGTGGCTCGTGTTCCCGGTCTGGATCTACATCTTCGCCGTGTTCAAACCGGTGATCAAGGGAACGCCGGGAGTCAGCACGCTCACCTATCTGGAGACCAACGGCATCATCGACGCCGCGCTGTTCTACGTGATCGGGCTCGTGATCTACATCATCATGCGGTACCGCGCATCGCGCGCCGGCGTCGACGAGAAGATGCTGTTCACGGAGCTCCCGCCGGACTAGCCAAGCGGGGCTACGGTGATCGCCACCCGCCTGTACATCGCAAGCGACTTCCACGCCGCGGAGAAGGCGTGGCGGAAGTTCCTCAACGCGATCCGGATGAACGTCTACAAGGCCGACGTCGCGCTGCTGGCCGGCGACCTCACCGGCAAGGCGATCGTGCCGATCGTGCGGAACAACGGTCGGTACGAGGCCGAGCTGTTCGGGGCGCACCGAACGGCTCGCAGCGAGGAGGAGCTGGCCGCGCTCGAGCGCGACATCGCCGACGTCGGCTATTACTCGTTCGTGACGAGCTCGGCGGAGGCAGAGCGTCTCTCGGGTGATGAAGCGGGTCGCCACGAGCTGCTCGATCGGCTGATGGGCGAGCGGGTGAAGGCGTGGATGCAGTTGGCCACCGAGCGGCTCGCCGACTCCAACGTGCCGCTCTACCTGATTCCCGGAAACGACGACGAGTTCGTGATCGACCAGGTTCTGAACGAGCCCGGGTGGGCGCCGGTCAATGCCGACGGCGAGGTGATCGACATGCCCGGCGGTCTGCAGCTGCTCGCGTCGGGATGGTCGAACCACACGCCCTGGCAGACCCCGCGCGAGGAAACCGAGGACGAGCTGTACAGCCGTCTCGACGTGCTCGCTCGTCAGGTGCGCGACCCGCGCCGCGCGGTGTTCATGATCCACGTTCCTCCGTATGACTCGGGGCTCGACACCGCTCCGATCCTCGACGAGAACCTCCGACCCACGATCTCCGCCGGCGACGTCCTGCGCGGACCGGTCGGCTCGACCGCGGTCCGCCGGCTGATCGAGACCCACCAGCCCCTCCTCTCCGTCCACGGTCACATCCACGAGGCTGGCGGCGAGCGGCGGATCGGCGACACGCTCTGCATCAACCCCGGCAGCGAGGCGAACGCGGGGATCCTGCGCGGCTATCTGGTCGACATCGACGAGAGGGGAATCGCCTTCTCGCAGCGCGTCGAGGGCTAGCCGACCCTGCAGAAGCGCATCGCCGCGACCGCCAGCGCCTTGGCACTGTCCACAAGACCGTCGACCGGGACGTGCTCGTCCACGGTGTGGGCGACGCTCGCGCCCACGGGGTCGAACCCGGGTGGCCCGAAGCCGATCGAGGGGATGCCGGCAAGCTTCGTCAGCGTCGCGCCGTCATACCAGGAGTCAAGCCCGCCCATGCGGCCCGCACGGCCGACGTCACGAGTGGCGTCGAGCATCGTTCCAACGATCGGCTCACTTCGCGAGATCTCAAATGGCATGACCGCGTTCGGCCACCACTCGATCGTTGGAGGATGCTCGGCGAGCCAGTCATCGTGGACAGTCGCGCGTGCGATCCACTGCTCTACCTCCTCGCGCACCGCGCTCCCCCACCCGCTCGAATCTACCTGCGCCGGCAGGTACATCACTGCCACCGTCAGCTCGCACTGCGCCGGATAGGTGACTGGCCACTCCCCCGCTCGCGCCATCGTCGGCAGCAGCGAGGGTCGCGCTAGCACCTCGTGTTCAAGGCCGGGCCGCTCCGACCACTCGCGCCGCAGCGACTCGATCGCCTCGATCACCGCGACGGCCTTCTCGATCGCGTTGACTGCACCGCCAGATCGCCAGTCCGTCTGCCTGACCTCGGCGTGGCCGGGCCGGCCGGGGACCCGGATCACGCAGTACTCCGACCCGCGACAGGCGGTCCACACGTCGAAGCCCGTCGGCTCTGTGACGATTCCTGCCTCCGCTCGCAGTCCGCGCTGGACGAGCGCTGTCCCACCGGCTCCGCTGGACTCCTCGTCGGTGTTGGTTGCCACCAGCAGGTCGCCGGTTAGCTCGACCCCGACCCGCGCGAGCGTCTCGCTGGCCATCACCATCGCCGCGATCCCGCCCTTCATATCGCACGAGCCGCGCCCGTAGAGATTCCCGTCGCGCACCTCGGCTCTGAACGGATCACTCGTCCAGGCCTTCAGCGGCTCCCCGGAGACGACGTCGATGTGACCGTTGAACACCAGCGAGCGTCCCTCGCCACGGCCGGGGAATCGCGCAATCAGCTGAGGACGCCCCGCGAACTCGAGGCCCGGCGGAACCAGCGGCTTGCCCGCAAGCTGGGCGGCGTCCGGCTCCCACATATCGACTTGCGCGCCGACGTTCTCGAGGCGCCCGGCGAGGTACTCCTGCAACGGGGCCTCCTGACGCGCCGGGTCGCCAACCTCGCGCGCGGTCGTGTCGAAGGCGATCAGCCTGGAGGCGAGCTCGACGAGATCCGAGCGGGAGTCATCGATCGCTGCGCACACCTCGCGCTCGGCATCGCTCAGCGCCATCCCTCAGCCCGCCGTGTACTCGTCTGCGACCTTCGTCTCCACGCGCGCAGGGTACGCCGACTGCCCGCAGTCGGTCGCACCTCAGGCGCAAGGACGCAGCCGTCCGTGGACTGCGTTGATGATCTCTCTGCTGTCGATTCCTGGCAGGTACACGCGGGTGATGCCGAGGTTCGCGTGTCGGAGCTGTCTGTTTGCGGGCAGCTGACGGGAATTCTCAGTCCGGTTTGGCCGCCGGGCGTTCTGGCGAATAGGGCCGCTGATCAAGCTCACCGGCTTCTAGGGGGTGCGTGGAAGAATGGGGAGATGCCGGAGACCGAGAGCGGTGCTTTGGAGCGGGGCCGGGAGGCATTCGAGCGGCGGGCATGGGGATCCGCGTTCGACGAGCTGTGCTCCGCCGACGCAAACACATCGCTCGCTCCCGAGGATCTGGAGCGGCTAGGCGAGGCCGCGCGCTGGTCGCGGCATTTCGACCAGATGCTCGACACGTTCGAGCGCGCCGCGGCCGCCTATGAGAGCGCCGGGGACCGTAGATCCGCGGCGCGGGTGGCGGTGAAGCTGACGATCGAGCACCACGCACGGCATGGCGACGCGCTCGCCGCCGGCTGGTTGGCGCGGGCGGGGCGGTTGCTCGAGGACGAGCCGGCATGTCGGGAGCGTGGCCTGGTGTTGATGTGCATGGCGCAGGGCATGTTCTTGGGGGGCAACGGACCGGCAGCGCTGCAAATCAGTCAGGAGATGGTCGAGCTCGGCCGCGAACTCGACGACCATGACGTCGAGGCTTTGGGCCGCCTCGCCATGGGGCACGCTTGCCTGCTCGCCAGGGACGTGAAAGAGGGCACGGCCCTGATCGACGAGGCGATGGCCGCCGCGCTGGGCGGGGAGCTCGAACTCTGGACGACCGGACAGATCTTCTGCTCGACGATCTTCGCCTGCCGGAACCGGGGCGACTGGGGCCGGGCCGGCGAGTGGAGCGTCGCGTCGCTGCGCTGGTGCGAGCGGCAGTCGCTGAGCGGATTCCCAGGGCTTTGCCGGTTCCACCGGGCCGAGGTGATGCGCTTCCGCGGCGAACTCGATCGCGCCGAACGCGACGCGAGTGAGGCGGTCGACGAACTGCTGTTGGCGGCGCCCCGCTGGGCCGCCTGGGGGCTGCACGAGCTTGGCGAGATCCGCCGACGACGAGGTGACCTGAAGGGCGCGGTCGAGTCGTTTCGGCACTCCGCCGAGCTGGGCTTTGAACCCCAGCCCGGCCTGGCGCTACTGCGACTCGACGAGGGGAAGCCGACCGTCGCCCGGCGGGCGATATTGGAGGCTCTGGCAGACGAAAACGGATTGGCGCGTGAGGGCCGCTGGCTGGTCCTACCGGCAGCGGTCGAGGTTGCCGTCGCAGCAGGTGACGCCGACCTTGCGCGTTCCGGGCTCGCGGAGCTGGAGGAGCTTGCGGAGTCGCTTGATACGACTGCGGTGCGCGCCGCCGCGGCGGTGGCAAGCGGACGGGTCGCGCAGTTGGAGTCTCGGACCGACGATGCGGTCCGGGACCTTCGACGGGGGGTGCGCATGTGGTCTGAGATCGACGTTCCGTACGAGGCGGCGCAGGCGCGCGAGCTCTTGGCCGGCGCTTACGGCGATCTGGGAGACTCGGATGCCGCCGAGCTTGAGCTGACGGCCGCCCGGGCGACCTTCGAGCGCATCGGGGCGGAGGGCGCCGTACGTCGCCTCACGGCGCGTCTCTCCAGATCTGGGATTGCCCTGCACACAGCCTTCAGGACGTTCATGTTCACCGACATCGTCGACTCCTCGCGCCTCGTCGAGACGCTCGGTGACGAGCAATGGGAGTCGCTCCTGGCATGGCACGACCGGACGCTCAGGGGATACTTCGAGGCGAGCGCCGGTGAGGAGGTCAAGCACGAGGGCGACGGCTTCTTCGTCGCTTTTGCTGAGCCGGGGAGTGCCCTCGAGTGCGCCTGTTCGATCCAGCGCTCGCTGCGCGATCACCGGCGCGATCACGGGTTCGCACCACGCGTTCGGATCGGTATCCATGCCGCCGAAGCGACCGATCGCGGCGGCGACTACGTCGGCCGCGGAGTGAACGCGACCGCGCGGATCGCGGCAGCGGCCGGCGCAGGCGAAATCATCGCGAGCCGCGACGCGCTCGTAACGGCGGGCAACGCCTTCCGTGTCCTCAACGAGCGCTCACTCGAGTTGAAGGGACTCGCCGAACCAGTCACGGTGGCCACCGTCGACTGGTCGGACGCCTGGCGGGAGTAACCAAGAACGCGGCCGACCGCCCACCCGCTGCGGTCACAGTCCTCTACAGCGCACCCCCAAAAGACACAGACACGCAGTGCAAGAGAGTCGTCAATGATGATCATCGTCGGTCGTTCGCTGAGCACCGGTTGACCGGACGGCGCGTCCCCCCACCGAACCTCGACGATCTCATCACCAACCGCCGTACCTGCGCCCGCGAGCATCCCGCGCAGTTCATCCCGCACAGGCGTGCGCACTGCCCTAACGGTCACGCGACCAAGGTCAAGCTCGGTGAGGACAACGTCGGAGCCGCTCGGCATGTCCGGTACAGCGTACGTGCCTACCGGCGCTTCGGGCTAAACGCAGCCGCCCGCGCGAGCCGGGTGCTGACTTCTGCTCTCGTAACCGGCGAAGGCCGTTCGCGACTTGAGCAAGGGGGGATTTCTCGTCCCTCACGATTGGCGATGGTTCGCGGCGGCGCAGTCCTGGGAGCGCCGACGGGTTAGTGTTCGCGATTGCTCGGGAGGTACGAGCTAAGTCTCCGA
>DASVYO010000020.1:0-11894 GCA_036392135.1 Solirubrobacteraceae bacterium | reverse complement strand
ATGAAGTCCTGGTGGGGATGCTTGCGGCCGCCCTGGGGCGGCACGTTGGCGACCGTGCCCTCGAGGATCTTCAGCAGCGCCTGCTGGACGCCCTCGCCGGACACGTCGCGCGTGATCGAGGGGTTGTCGGCCTTGCGGGCGATCTTGTCGACCTCGTCGATGTAGATGATCCCGGTCTCGGCCTTCTTGACGTCGTAATCCGCCGCCTGGATCAGCTTCAGGAGGATGTTCTCGACGTCCTCCCCGACGTAGCCGGCCTCGGTCAGCGCGGTGGCGTCGGCGATCGCGAAGGGGACGTTGAGGATCCTGGCCAGCGTCTGGGCGAGCAGGGTCTTGCCGCAGCCGGTGGGACCGAGCAGCAGGATGTTCGACTTCTGCAGTTCGATGTCGTTCTCATCGGACTGCATCATCTGGACGCGCTTGTAGTGGTTGTAGACGGCCACCGACAGCGAGCGCTTGGCCTGCTCCTGGCCGACCACATACTCGTTGAGCACGTCGTAGATCTCCCGCGGCTTGGGGAGGTTCTCGATGTCGAAGCTCGGCGGAGCAGTCAGCTCCTCATCGATGATCTCGTTACAGAGGTCGATGCACTCGTCACAGATGTAGACGCCCGGTCCGGCGATCAGCTTCTTGACCTGCCGCTGCGACTTCCCGCAGAAGCTGCACAGAAGCTGTTCGTTGGAGTCGGTCGGACGTGCCATGAATCCCCCCTGAAGAACTAGGACTCGATCGGCGAAGCTCCCAGCGCTGAAGACTAGAGCTTCAGTGCTCGGAGATCACACGATCGATGATTCCGTACTCCTTGGCCTCCTCGGAGCTCATGAAGTAATCACGCTCGGTGTCCCGCCTGACCTGCTCGAGATCCTTGCCCGTGTGCTTGGCGATGATCTCGTCCAGGCGCCGGCGCACGTCGATGATTTCGCGGGCATGAATTTCGATATCGGTCGCTTGCCCCTGGAAACTTGAGGAGACCTGATGGATGAGGATCTTCGCGTTCGGCAGCGCCATCCGCTTACCCGCCGCCCCGCCGGCCAGCAGCAGGGCGCCCATCGACATCGCGATGCCCACGCAGATGGTCTGCACATCGGGCTTGATGAACTGCATCGTGTCGTAGATCGCGAGCCCCGCGTAGACCGATCCACCGGGACTGTTGATGTAGATCGAGATGTCCTTGTCCGGGTCCTCGGACTCGAGATGCAGCAGCTGAGCCACGATCAGGTTGGCGATCTGGTCGTCGACCGGGGTGCCCAGGAAGACGATCCGCTCGTTGAGCAGGCGGCTGTAGATGTCGAACGCACGCTCCCCGCGGGAGGTTTGCTCGACGACCATCGGTACGAGTGGGCTCATGTGCTCGGTTCTTTCGCGTCCTGCGCCGGAATCCTGCCGACTGTAGCAATCACCCGGTTCGCCCCTGGCCGGGTGCCTGAGCCCGTTCGGGGCTCAGCTCCCGGGGGTCCAGATCTCGGCTGGGCCACCCTGCGCTGAGGCCGCGTCGGCCTCCTCGCGCCCCGGCGTCCACAGCTTCTCGCGAGCCTTGGCCTGCTCGACAGTGATCGGTGTGGCCTCGCGGACCAGCAGCTCCACCGCCTGGCGGTTGGCGACGTCCTCACGCAGGCTCTCGATGCGCCCTGCCTTGCGCAGCTGATCGAGCAGCTGCCCAGGATCGCCGCCGTCACGCTCGGCCGCCGACCGGAGCGCCTCCACGAGCTCCTCATCGGTGGGCTCGATCTTCTCGGCCTCGACGATCGCGGCCAGCACCGCCTCGCGGCGGAGCGCGCTGGCCGCGTCGGGCTCGGCCTCATGGGCGAGGGTCTCCTCGTCCTTGCCGGCGATCTGAAGGTAGGCCTCGCGGGAGATTCCCTGCCGGGCCAGCGCCGAGAAGGTCTGATGCAGCACCTCGTGGGCCCGCGCGTGCACGAGCGGATCGGGCAGCTCGACCCGCGCCTCGTCGGTCGCAGCCTGGAGCACGGCCTCCTCGAACTCGCGCTCGATCGCCTGGGCGTCGGCCTCGCGCAGGCGGCCCGCGATGTCCTCCCGCAACTCGGCGAGCGTGTCGAAGCCCGCCGCCTCGGAGGCGAAATCGTCATCGAGTTCGGGCAGGCGCTTGGCCTTGACCTCGGAGACCTTGACCTCGAAGACCGCGTCCTTGCCCCCCAGCTCCCCCGGATAGCCCTCGGGGAACGTGACCTTGACGGTGCGCTCCTCACCGGCGCTGGCTCCCACGAGCTGCTCCTCGAAGCCGGGGATCAGGCGCTCAGAGCCGAGCTCGATCAGCTGGTCGCGACCCTCGCCGCCGGGGAACGCCACGTCGTCGACCCGCCCCACGTAGTCGACGACGACATGATCGTCGGTCTGAGCCGGACGGTCCACGGTTTCGAGCGTGGCCACGCGGTCGCGCAGTCGCTCGAGCTCAGCGTCGACCGCAGCCTCGTCGACCTCGGGCTCGCGGCGGCCGATCTCGAGTCCCCTGTAGGTACCGAGCTGAGCGCGGGGGCGCACGCCGATCTCGATCGAGAACGCGAGCGGCTCGCCCTGCGCGGGCAGGTCACCGACGTCAAGGTCAGGGTCGCCGATCGGGGCGATTCCGGCCTCGTCGATCGCATCCACGTACCAGCTGCCGAGCGCCGAGCGCAGGGCTTCGTCCAGGACGGCCTCCCGGCCCAGGCGCCGGATGACGACGGTCGGCGGGACCTTGCCCTTGCGGAAGCCGGGGACGCGCATCTGGCCGCCGAGCTTGCGAGCGGCCTGCTGAACGCGGCGCTCGACCTCCTCGGCCGGCACCTCGGCCTGCACGCGCACGCGTGACTCCGGAAGCTCGGTGACGTTGGTCTTGACAGAAGCCATGGTGTGCAGACGATAGCTTGGCCACCGTGGTACGGGTCCACAGACACGGCGGCATCTTCGCGCGCGCGGCCGGCCGCGTCGTGACCAGCGGCCCCGCCTTCCTGGTCGGCCTGCTCGTGGAGATCGCGGTGTTCGCTGGCGCAGCGCTCGCGGCTCGCCGCGAGCGCCGCCGGTCTCGTTAGGTGTCCCGGACCAGCCCGCTCAACTCGCGCAGGATGACCGGCAGGGTCGTCGTATCGAAGTGCCCCGATGCCCGCACGTCGGAGAGCACGGCGAGCGCGCGGCGGGCACCGGCTTCGTTGCGCTGATGCCAGCGTTCGACCGCGGCCTGCCCGCTCGGGGCCGGTTCGCGCAGCGCGTCGCGGATCAGCGCGCGGTGCAGGCGATACAGGTCATCGCGCAGCGCCGCCCGGGCCAGGGCCTGCCAGCGGTCGGCCCGGGGCAGATCGAGGATCCGATCGCGGATCCAATCCAGCCCCAGCCTGGCCCCGAGTCCGAAGTAGGTGCCGGTCACCACGGCGTGGGGCTGTCCCGTCGCCGCCTGCTCCTCCACGATGTCGAACACCGAGAGCAGCGCCTGCATGCTGGCCACCCGCCGGGCGAGCTCGGCCGGCACGCCCGCCTCGGCCAGCTGACCCCGCCGGTGCTCGAACGCGTCCCGGTCGATCCCCTCGAGCACGTCGGGCAGAGCACCGGCGAGCTGCTCGGCGCCAGGCCGGAAGCGCACGGCGTTGGCGTCGATGTCGATCGGCTCGGAGCGAGCGCGCACCAACCAGCGTGTGGCCCGCTCGACCAGGCGCCGGCCCTCGATCAGCATCTCGAGCTGGACCTTGGCGTCGACCCGGTTGTCGAGCGCCTCGACCGCGCTCCAGAAGCTGCGCATCGCGAACACCTCACGGGCGACGGCGAATCCGCGTGCCAGCTGGGGAGCCTGCGCTCCCGTCTCCTCTCCGAGGCGAAAGATGAAGGTGGTCCCGCCGCGGTCGACGAGCTGGTTGGCGATGACCGTGGCGATGATCTCGCGCCGCAGGCGGTGCCGGTGCATCTGTTCGGCGTAGCGCTCGGGCAGCGGAGCCGGAAAGTAGCTCTCGAGATCGTGCCCGAGGTAGGGGTCCTCGGGAACGTCTGAATCGAGCAGCGCCTCGAACAGCTGGATCTTGACGTGGGCCATCAGGACGGACAGCTCCGGTGCGACGAGCCCGCGCCGGTCGGCCCGGCGCGCGGCGACGGTGTCCTCACTGAGCAGGTAGTCGAGCTCGCGCTTCAGGCGCCGGCCCTGTTCGAGCCAGCGGATGAGGCGGAGGTGGACGCCGATCATCGAGGCGGCCTGGTGACCGGCCACGCTGAGGGCCTGGGTCTGGGTGTAGCTGGCGTACAGCACCCGCTCGGCGACGGCGTCGGTCATCGAGGCGAGCAGGACGTTGCGCTCCTCATCGTCGAGCTCGCCGGAGGCGGTCACGTCCCCGAGCAGGATCTTGATGTTGACCTCGTGATCAGAGCAGTTGACGCCCGCCACGTTGTCGATCGCGTCGGTGTTGATGCGGCCCGCCTCCGCGGGAGGACCGCCCCTGAGGGCGAACTCGATGCGCCCGCGCTGGGTGAGGCCGAGGTTCCCCCCCTCGCCCACGACGCGACAGCGCAGGTCAGCCCCGTCGACGCGAACCGCATCGTTGGCCTTGTCGCCGGCCGCGGAGTGGGGCTCATCCTGCGCCTTGACATAGGTTCCGATGCCGCCGTTGAAGAGCAGATCGACGGGGGCCCTCAGCAGCTCCCGGATGAGCTCGGCCGGCGTCAGCCGAGTGGCCTCGATGCCGAGCGCCTCCCGCACCTGCACGGAGATGGGAATCACCTTCACCGCCCGCGAGAACACGCCGCCCCCGGGCGAGATCAGTTCCGGGTCGTAGTCGGTCCACGCCGAGCGCGGCAGCGCGAACAGCCGCCTTCGTTCGGCGTGGCTGAGTGCCGGGTCGGGATTGGGGTCCAGGAATATGTGCAGGTGATTGAAGGCGGCCAGCAACCGGAGGTGCTCCGAGCACAGCATCCCGTTGCCGAACACGTCTCCGGACATGTCGCCTATGCCGACCACCGTGATCGACTCGCTCTGGACATCGGTGCCGAGCTCGCGGAAGTGACGCTTGACCGATTCCCATGCCCCGCGTGCCGTGATGCCCATCTGCTTGTGGTCGTAGCCGTGACTGCCCCCGGAAGCGAACGCGTCACCGAGCCAGAAGCCGTACTCCTCCGCGACCTCGTTGGCGATGTCCGAGAAGCTCGCCGTGCCCTTGTCGGCGGCCACGACGAGATACGGGTCATCCTCGTCGTAGCGGACCACCCGCTCGGGAGGCGTGACCGTCCCCGAGACGTAGTTGTCGGTCAGGTCGAGCAGGCCCCGCAGAAATGTCCGGTAGCACTCGATCCCCTCGGCGACCTGAGCCTCACGGGACCGGTCCGCCGGGGGCCGCTTGACCACGAAGCCGCCCTTGGAGCCGACCGGCACGATCAGCGCGTTCTTGACCATCTGGGCCTTCATCAGCCCCAGGACCTCGGTCCGGAAATCCTCTCGGCGGTCAGACCAGCGCAGGCCGCCCCGGGCCACCCGGCCGCCCCGCAGATGCACGCCCTCCACCCGGGGCGAGTAGACGAAGATCTCGAATCGCGGCCTCGGCTGCGGCAGCAGATCGAGCGCACCCGTGTCGAGCTTGAACGACAGGCAGCCTGCGCCCCGCCGGTAGAAGTTCGTGCGCAGCATCGCCCGTACGACGGACATGAAGCTGCGCAGGATCCGGTCTTCATCCAGGCTCTGTACGGCATCGATCGCCGCCACGATCTCCTCGGTCAGCGCGGCGGCCGTGTCGGCGTCATGCCGATCCGGATCGAACCGGGCGCCGAACAACCGCACCAGCAGCCGGACGATCTCGGGGTTGCTGATCAGGGTGCGCTCCATGTATGCGTCCGAGAAGGCGACGGCGGCCTGGCGCAGGTAACGCGCGATGGCGCGGATCACGGTCACCTCACGTCCGGTCAGACCGGCCGCGAGCACCAGGCCACCCAGGCCGTCGTCCTCGTACTCCCCGCTCCAGATTCCGAGGAAGGCGTCCAGGAAGCGGTCGCCGACCCGCTCGATGGCCTCGGCCGGGCAGCGGAGCCCGAAGTCGTAGATCCACACCGGCTCCTCGTCGGCGGGCGTGATCTCGTAGGGACGCTCGTCCACGACCTTGGCGCCGAGGTGCTCGAAGGTGGGCAGCACATCGGAGAGCGACACGGCGGTCGCGCTGAGCAGCTTGACGCGGACGACACTCTCGCCGTCCCCCAGCGTCCGGTAGAGGCTCAGGACCGGCCGCTCGGTCCGCACGAGCTCGTCGATCCGGTCGATGTCGGACACCGCACCGGGCGCGCTCCAGTCCGCCCGGTAGGCGGGCGGGAACGCCTTCGCGAACCGCGCGTGCAGAGCCAGGCCGTCCGCCTCGCCGTGGGCGTTGATGAGCGCCGCCCGCAGTTCGTCGCTCCAGTCCCGGGTGGCCTTGACGATCTGGGCCTCGATCGCCGGAACGTCATAGCCAGGGGTCACCCCATGGGGGCAGTGGACGACGTAGTGGACGCGGACCAGGACCGACTCGCTCAGCTGCAGCCGCCAGTCGACCTGGGTCCCGCCGAAGGCCTCGGCCAGGATCTGCCCGGCGCGCTGGCGGTTCTCGGTGTGGAACCGGTCGCGGGGCAGGCAGAGGGTGCAGGAGACATAACGGTCCAGGCGGTCCTGGGTCACGAACAGCCGGACGCGCTGGCGCTCGCCCAACCCGAGGATGCCGATTGCCACCTCGAACAGATCGCGGGCCGTGATCTGGACCAGCAGGTCGCGCGGCAGGGACTCGACGATGTCCACCAGTCCCTTGGCGTCATGGCTGTCGGCGGGGAAGGCGGCCTGGGTCAGAACCCGCTCGACCTTCTCACGCAGCAACGGAATCCGGCGCGGACTCGACTTGTAGGCGGTGGTCGTGTACAGGCCCAGGAAGCGGCGCTCGCCGGTCACCTGGCCGTCGCGCGCGAACTGCTTCACCCCTATGTAATCCAGATAGGCGGGACGATGGACGGAGGCGCGGGAGTTGGCCTTGGTCAGGACCAGCGGACGCGGCTCGAGCGCCAGCTCGAGCGCCCGCGCGTCGAGCGGCTTGCGGGGACGAGCGGCCACGCCGCGGAGGATGCCCAAACCCGAGCCGGGGATCACGGCCAGCTCGGCCCCATGCTCATCGGTGCAGAGCTGGTACTCGCGGTAACCGAGGAACGTGAAGTGATCTTCACTGAGCCAGCTGAGGAAGGCCCGTGACTCCTCGAGTTCATGCGGGTCGACTCCCGGTGGGACGGTTTCCAGCTCGGTGGCCAGCGCCTGCGCCCGGGCGCGCATCGGGCCCCAGTCCTCGACCGCGGCTCTGACCTCCTCGAGCACCAATTCCAGCCCGGCGTGCAGCACCGAGAGCCGGTCGGGATCCGCCTCCCGCGCGACCTCGGCGTGGATCACCGACTCAGCGGTGTAACCATCGGCGAACGGGAGCGCGTCCGAGCTTCCGTTGTACGGGCCGGCTCCAGTCCGGGGCCCGAGAACCTCGACCACCTCGCCGTCGGGATCGCGGATCACGCGCATCACCGGGTGGATGATCAGCTCGATCCCGTACCCCTGACGGCTGAGCTCCATCGTCACGGAGTCGACGATGAACGGCATGTCGTCGCTGACGATGTCGACGACCGTGTACGGGGAGTGCCAGCCGTCGCGCTCGAGCTCGGGGTTGTAGACCCGCACCTTGGCCTCTCCCGGGGCGCGCCGTTGCGCCCAGCGCCAGTGGGCGACGACCGCGCCGCACAGGTCGAGCCGGTTGCGATCCCTCAGATCCTGTGCCGGAACCCACTGGTAGTACTGCAGAACGAACTCCGCGTAGGCGGCCGGGGATGCATCGGCCAGCCTCGTGCGCACGCAGTCGGCCAGCCCCGGGATCAGTTCAAGCTCTGGATCTCCGGCCTTCACGGCCATCTCGCCACCGCGCTGCTCTCCTCCCGTCACGATCCCTCGACAACGCTACCCCTCGCCCGGCGCACGCGCATCGCCCGACAGGGAGAATTCATTGCTCCATGTTGTCCGATCTGCCGGCGGGCGGCGTGGCCATCCTGAGCGGGCCGCGGCGCTCACCCGTCCGCCGCCGCCGCCCATCCGACCGGGGTCCTCTGCTGGGCGGCCGCCACCGTGCCGCCCGGATCGTCGACCGTGACCAGCAGCCGCCCGAACGGAGCTCCGGCGCACAGATCAACCCGAACCGCAGGCCCGCGGCCGTGGACGGCGGCGAAGTCGGGAGGCCCGCCGGTGAGAAGCCGCGTGCCGTACGCAATCACGCCCGGAACGCCGGTGCCCGGGGCGCGGAAGCCCCGCAGCGCCTTCCAGGGGTGTTCCTCGACCACGATCGAGCTCACCTTCCGCAGGGGCACGCGCACGTCGCCGCGAAACGCGGCCAGCCTCTCGATGAACGACAGCTCGACGACGAGCATGTCCCGATCGACGCTCAGGACGGCCACACCCAGGAATCTACCCGTCGCGCTCAGGCGCCGGGCGGAAACGTGTAGCGGGAATGCGGCGGCACCGGCGGGCCGACCTCGAGCACGACCTCGCTGTGCGGACGCAGCGGGACCGAACCCGGGGGCCCAGCCCAACGCCGCCCATCGACGAACACCTGCACGCTGCGCCCGCGTCCGGCCGGGAACGAGGCCAGACGATGCGGCGACAGCGGCTGGCCCCACGAGCGGAACACGGAGGCCAGCCTCACGGTGGTCCCGGCCCGGACCAGGATCACCCCTGTCGGCTCGAGCGTGACCAATGAGCCGTAACACGCGGCCGAGACGATCCTGCCCTCGGAGACCCGGCGCGGCGGACGGGTGCCGATCCCGGCCGCGAGCAGCATCACCCGGTTGGCGGCGAACAGCTCCAGGTGGATCCCGTGACGCTGCCCCAGTCGGGGACGGCAGGCCCCCACGACCGGCCCTCGGGCGGGCGGATGAAAGCTGGGCGCGTGGCCGATCGGGCGCATCTCCTGGACGAGGGCCGCCGGAGCGACGGCGGCCGTCCCCGCAGGGTTCCCGGTGCCGGCTGGGCCGCCCGAGCCGCAGCCGGACCCGAGCGCAGCGACGGTGGTCAGGCTCAGAGCCGCGATCGCGCCCCGGCCGGCCCGAGCAGGGGGCCCGGGGATCACGGCCCCACCCGCGGTGGCGGGCATGCGCTGTCCGGGCTCATGGCAGCTGGGACTTTAGGGTCAAGGTAAACCGGGCTCTCGGTTTCAGAGCCCTCCCCCGGGGAGCCGGCCTTATTCGTCCATGAACCCCTGAGCCTGGCTCAACCCGGGGGAATCGCCGAGGCGGCGGTCCGGTGGGGGCAAACCGGACCGCCGCCTTTCATCGGCGACGCGCCTCCCAGCGCGGGCTCTCAGCCGGCGTGGTGCTCACTCGCCGGCAGCTTGGAACCGGCGGCGACGCACCAGCGGACGGAAGTCCGCCGCTCGGTGTCCACGTGCGTCTGACCATCGCCGGCGGCAGCGCAGGCCCTCTGCGCGCTCTGAATCTTGCCTCTGGATGTCAATCGAATCGGCTCCTGGGGCTGGGACTGGGCGCTTGACCCCTGGCCGTGTCCCGTCCCGGACGGGCTCCGCCAAGGGATCTCTAGACCCGCCTACGCGCGTCCGGACCGAAGGTCGGGACCTATTCGCAAATTTCGATCAGGAGCCGGCGCGCGAGCTGAGGACCGTGGCCAGGTGAGCCTTGGCGGCGCCGCTCAGCGGAGTCGGTGAGAACCGGGGCGCCCGCAAACCGGCGCGGACCTTCGGCAGTGAGACCGATCGCCGGGTCCGGCCGGCGGGGTGCCTGTTCAGCGGGCGGGCCGATGTCCGGTGAGCGCGATGTCGGGCCGTCCGGCCGGATCGCCTGGCGGACGCCGGGCGGCGGGCGGAGGTGGAGGCGACGCGGGAGCGAGCCGCCCCGTACCGGTGGTTCGTGCGCCGGCCCGCGGACCGATGGGCGCGGATCCCGGCCGCCGCGAGCGGGGCGTGAGCCGGAGCCCGCACGGCGCCGTGACTCCGGGCCGAACGGCTCCGGAACCGCCCGGAGAACGCAGCGGCCGTCCCGCGCTGCCCGTTGTGCACAGTGGCCCTCACGCGCGGCCCGCGGGGCGCAGCCGCCGCCGAGTGGAGCGCGGGCCGCACGGCCATGTTGCCATCGCCATGAGTCGCGGCGCCCGGCGGCCGAGCCTCGGCCGGAGCCGGGCTGCGGGTTCCTAGCAGCATGACATCGGCCTGCCGCGATGCGGCCAGGGGGCCGACGGATGGGACGACGAGGGTCGCGCCGGCGGCCACGGTCATGACCGCCGCGGTGCCCGCCAGCAGCTTGGCCGCCGTCAGCATGGCCGCCGCCTTGCCCGCCGTTCCGGCCACGACGCCCGCACCCCCACCGGCGTGGCCCGAGCTCGAGGCCAGCGCGCGCCTGAGGATGCCGATCGCGGCCGGGATCGCCAGCGGCGGCGCGATCGCCCTCAGATCTCGGGCGCGGGCGGGGATGGCCTGCGCAAAGTCCCGGCACGCCTGACAGTCGCGCAGATGCGCCTTGACGCGACGTCCGCGCAGGGTGCGCCCGCCGCCCGACGAGATCGCCCGGCAGACCTCATCACAGATCATCGCTCGTCCCTCGGCGAACTCCTGCAGGGAGCGCCGGGCCTCGAAGATTGTCTGCTTGGCGCCGGAGACGTCGATCCCCAGGGTGGCGGCAATCTCAGCGTGGGAGAGGCCGCTCAGCTCACGCAGGACCAGCGCCGCCCGCTGGCGCTCGGTCAGCTCACCGAGGTCGGCCATCAGCACGGCCAGCCGATCCCGGTCCTCGGCCACGTCGGCCGTCGAGGCCACGGCACCGACGTGTTCCTCGGCGATCTCCACCTCGGGCTTTCGCCGTCGCACTATCGAGATCGACTCGTTGTGCGCGATCCGGTACAGCCAGGGCCGCACCGGAGCGTCCCGGCGGCTCTCCGCGAGGGCCGTGAAGGCGCCCGCAAAGGTGGATTGGAGGGCGTCCTGGGCATCGGCGTCGTTGCCCAGCATCGACCGGCAGTAGCGATACAGCCGCTGGTGGTAGCGGTCGTACAGCGTCGCGAACGCCTGCTCGTCACCGGTGGCGACCAGCTGCGCGAGCCGCTCATCGCTGGCGGGCAGCAAGCGTCGCGGCGTCCAGCGCACAGCAGGTACCCCGGCTACGGCCTGCTCTACGTCCATGGCTCACGTATACCGGTTACTGATGATTGAGGGAAGAGCGGGAGGTTGAACAAGCATTAGCCTTGGCCGATGATGGCCCGTACCCCGTCCCCGTCATCCGCTCCCGATCCCGGTCGGCCGCGTACGGGTCGCACCCGCGCGCCCGGGGCCTATCTGAGCCTCCCCCTCTGGCAGCGCTATGCGGTCTCGGTGGTGGTCGCCACCGGGCTGCTGGCGGGCATGGTCATCTGGGTCAGCGGCCACAACACCGATTCGGGGCCGCCCAACAGCAACCCGGCCGCCACCCTGCCCGCCAACCGCGAGGCCCGGATCCTCATCTCTCAGGACCAGGCGCCCCACAGTGCAGCGCTCCCGCCGGGGCTGGCCTCCGGGCCGGCACTCGAGCGCGTGCTCCACGCGCACATCGCCGCCGAGATCCGAGATGGCGCCATCGCGGGCCCACTGCGGGCCGCCGTGTGTCATCCGATCAGCCGCTCGGGCTCCCGCATCGGCTACCGCTGCACGATCGACTCGGGCAGCGTCAACTCCCCGTTCCTGGCCGCGGTCGACACGGCCGCGCGGCGAGTCACCTACTGCAAGCGTGACCCGCCGCCCGCTCCGTCCGAGCAGGCCGTTCCCGTCAGTTCTGGCTGCCGGGCCTGAGCCAGCGCCGCGCGCGCTCGGCGAGGCCGACCTGGCCGCCCGAGCCGCCCGAGCCGCCGGTCGCCTCCCCGCTGCGCACGGCCGTCGCATCCCCGGAGCGGCTCGTGCCGGGCTCGCCCGCGG
>DASVYO010000019.1:0-29144 GCA_036392135.1 Solirubrobacteraceae bacterium | reverse complement strand
AGGCGCGTCGCGCTGCCGCGACTCAGGGAGCCGCCGAGCGGTAGTGCTCGCGCCAGATCAGGCGGTGCACGGGGATCCAGCGGGGAATGTCGCGGACGCCGGGCAGGAAGGGGATGAGCACCAGCGCCAGGCTCAGCACCGTCATCAGCGCCATCACCAGGATGTCCGCGTTGGCCGAGGTGGAGAAGGGCTTGATCTGATACCAGAAGGTGTAGAGCCAGAGCCACACCTGCCCGGGATAGCTCCCGGTCTCGTTCATCATGCCCCACTGATCGCCCACCAGGTGCTGAGCCTGGGCCCGGTTGGCGAGCACCCCCCCGTCGGCCAGGAACAGCAGCGGCGCTGTGTAATCGGTCTGGAAGAACTGGCTGCTGGTGAGCAGGGCGCCATCCAGGCCACCGCCCTGCGCGTCGCGCAGGAGAGCGTTCATCATGACCGCCACCGGACCGTAGTTCCCGGAGGGAAGGCTGACGGCGCCGCCCGCCGTCTTGGCATGACCGACCGCGGTCGTGTACGCCGTGGTCCAGGCCGCCTGTTGGTGGGCCGACGCGCCTCTGTACTGGGCCAGCGCCGCGTCCAGGGCGGGCTGACCGGGGATCACGCTCAGCGGCGCGAGCACGAAGTCCTTGGCGGTATCGATCGGATGGCTGACGCCCAGCCACTTCGCCAGGTGGATGAAGGCGATGTGCTGCCCGTCGCTGTTGTGGTTGTAGGGCGGCCCGTAGCCCGCCGTACCGCTGCTTCCGTCCAGCTCACTGACCGCTGTGGTCACGAAGTCAACGGGATCGGTCCGCGCCCACGATTTGACCGTGCTCGGCCGGTCATCCGGAGATGAGAGGAGGATCGTCAGCACCACGGCCAGCGCCAGGACGACGCCGACGGCGATCGAGAACTCCTTGACCAGGTCGTAGGACCGGTAGGCCCCGGTCCAGGTCCGGGCCTGCTCGTTCTCCAGGCGGCGTCGCTCGCGGCGGGTCACTGATCCTCCCCGCCGGTCGGCTCGAGCGGGAACGGTGGCACGACGCCGTGGCGCCGGACCAGCAGCACGTGGGCGACGACCAGGCCGACGACCGCGATCGGCAGCAGGAGCACGTGGTAGCTGTACATCTGGCCGAAGTTGGTCAGGTTGAAGAAGGCGCCCGCGCCGACGGAGTTCATCGCGTCCTTGGCCTGGGTGGAGATCCATTGCGCATCGAAGTTCTGCTGGGAGACGTAGCCGGTCAGCGCACACGGCACCGCGACCAGGAATGTGACGGCGCCCGTGATCCAGGTCCGCACGCGACCGCCACGCCAGGCCGCCATCCAGTACTTGCCCCACAGATGGACGACCATGAAGAAGAAGAACAGCTCCACGGCCCACAGGTGGATGCTGTTGAAGAAATGTCCGATGCCGGCGTAGTGCCACCAGGCCGGCCCCTTGAGCGTGAGCACCGTGCCGGAGGCGATGAGGACCACCAGCGAGCTGAGCGACAGCACGCCGAAGACGTAGATCCAGGACGAGACGTAGGCCGGCTGGCGGTCGGCCAGCAGCTTCTCCGGCGGCAGCGCGGCCACCGCTCGCTCACGGAGAGCCAGCGTCCAGGAGCGCGGGGGCGTGTCGCGATTGCGGCGCCGGCCGATGACGCTCATTTGTCCTCCTGCCGATCATGTCGGGGGAACGGGATGACGATCGCCAGCGCGAACACGACCAGCATCGTCACGATCACGATCACGTTGGACACGGTCATGCTGAAGAAATGCCACGTGATCATGTGCGCCGGGTGGTTGAGATTGAAGACCGCAGCCGTCATGCCGACAGCATCGGGAACCCCGCGTCCGGGGCCATCCGGGGCCGACCGCAGGCCGACCAGGGGTTTACACGGAGGCCGGGGCGGCGCCGGTCAGCCCTGGCCGTCGTCCTCGAGGATTCCGTGTTCGAGAACGTAGGCGACCAGGTCGGCGCGCGTGGCGCGGCCGGTCTTCTGCTGGATGTGAGCGCGGTGCGACTCGACCGTCCGCACGCTCAGGAAGAGCTCCTGCGAGATCTCGGCGTTGGTGTGGCCGAGCGCGACCAGGCGCAGGACTTCGACCTCACGTTCGGTCAGGTCATCCGGAGGGCCGGGAGGCGTCTCGGGCTGAGCGGCGATCAGCCCGCCGAGCTGCGGGTTCAGGTAACGCAACCCCCGCCGGGCGGCGCGCACAGCGGCCACCAGCTCGCTGTCGGCGGCCTCCTTGAGCACGAATCCGAGCGCCCCCAGCCGCAGGGCCTCGCGGGCAAAACGGGGCTCATCCTCCATCGTCAGAACCACCACCGCCGTGCCCGGAGAAGCCTCCAGCATCTTCGGGATCATCGTCAGGCTTGACCCTCCGGGCATGCTCAGGTCCAGCACGATCACGGCCGGCTTGTAGGCCAGGACCTTGCGCGCCGCCTCCTCGGCCCGGGCGGCCTCGGCCACCACCTCGAACTCATCCTCAGCCTCGAGCAGCGCGCGCAGGGCGCTGCGCACGATCGCGTGATCGTCGGCGAGCACGATCGTGGTGGGCTGCGTTGAGCTCTCGGCCGAGGATGCGATGCCCACAAACTAGCTGGTCGGGCCGCCGTCGACGACGGGAAGCTCAGGCCGACCGGACCGCTCGGAGCGGTGCTCAGGCTCGCAGCGACGGCATCGGGGGCGGCGGCGGGACCGGCTGGATGCGGATGCGGGCGTCGAGGATCTGCGCCCCGTCGGGCAGCGCACGGACCGGATTCAGATCCAGCTCGGCCACCTCGTGATGTGCCTCGACCATCGCCGCCACCCTGACCAGCATCTCCTCCAGGGCGGGGAGATCGCAGGCGGGCGTCCCCCGGTACCCGGTCAGCAACGGGAAGGTGCGCAGCGAGCGGAGCATCTCGCCGGCGTCCAGGTCGGTCACCGGGGTGATGCGCACGGCGACGTCCCGCAGGAGCTCGGCGGCGGTCCCGCCCGCGCCGCAGGCCAGCACCGGCCCGAAGCTTGGGTCGTTGACGACGCCGATCAGCAGCTCCACCCCCTCGCCGGCCTGCGGCTGGAGCACGAACCCGTCGGGCGCGTAGCCGGCCGACCGCACGTTCTCCTCCACGGCCTCGGCCGCGGCCCGCAGCGCGCCGGGATCGGACAACCCGGTGCGCACGGCGCCGATGTCGGACTTGTGCACGAGCCCGTGCGCGCTGCCCTTGAGCACCAGAGGACGACCCGGCCATTCCGACGCCACAGCGACCGCCTGCTCGACGTCGGTCACAACCCGGGTGGGCACGGTCGGCAGGCCGTAGCAATCGAGCAGCGCGAACACATCCGCGGCCGAGAGCCACTCGACATCCTGGCCGAGCGCGCGGCTGAGGATGCCGCGGGCCTCATCCGCCCTGGTGTCGGCAAACGTCGGGACCCGCCCGCGTGCCCGCTCCCGCCAGCGCCCGTTCCGGGCGGCGAGGGCCATCGCCCGAGCCGCGTTCTCGGGGAACTCGAAGTTCGGGATCCGGAACCCCTCGGTGCGAAGCTCAGGGGGAGCCCCCTCGGCGGTCATGAACACGGCGGCCACCGGAATGGGCTCCGGCGCGGCGGCCGCGGCCTCGCGGATGGCGGCGGCCACCTCGCCGGCCTCGGCGTCAAGGGCCGGCACGTAGATGGCCAGCAGCGCATCGGCCACGCCGGCCTCCAGCAGCGCCCGGCACGTGGCGCCGTAGTCGGCCGCCGTCGCCGTGGCGATCATGTCGACCGGGTTGCCCACCGCGGCGGTGGGCGGGAGTGAGGTGCGGAGGCGCTGCTGAAGCTCGGCGGGCAGCTCCGGGACCGACATCCCCGCGCCGAGCGCGGCGTCGGTGCAGAGGATGCCCGGGCCGCCGCCGTTGGTGACGATCACCAGTCGGCCTCCGCGAGGCAGCGGCTGCGCGGTCAGGAGCTCGGCCACGTCGAGCAGCTCGGGCAGCGTGTCGGCGCGGATCACGCCGGCCTGCTGGAACAGCGCGTCGATCGTCACGTCGGAGGCCGAGAGCAGCGCCCCGGTGTGCGAAGACGCTGCGCGTGCCCCCGCCACCGACCGCCCGCCCTTGACCGACAGCACCGGCTTGCTCCGGGCCACCCGGGGCGCGATCCGGGCAAACTTGCGCGGATTGCCCACTGATTCCAGGTACAGCAGGACGACGTCGGTGTCCTCATCCTGCTCCCAGTACTGGAGCAGGTCGTTGCCTGAGATGTCCACCTTGTTGCCGACCGACACGAAGCTGGACAGTCCGATGTCCCGCCGAGTGGCGGCGATCATGATCGACAGCCCCACCCCGCCGCTCTGCGAGAGCAGTCCGGCCCGGCCGGGCCGGACATGGGTGGTGCCGAAGATGGCGTTGAGGTTCACCGCCGGGCTGGTGTTCAGAACCCCGAAGCAGTTCGGTCCCACCAGGCGCATCCCGGTATTGCGGCACAGGGCCAGGAGCTCATCCTCACGGTGGGTGCCCTCCGTGCCGCTCTCGCGGAATCCCGCCGAGAGGACGAGCAGGGCCCGCACGCCGGCCTGGGCACAATCATGGGCCACGGCCAGAACCTGATCGGCCGGCACCGCGATCACGGCCAGCTCGACCGGCCCGGGGAGCTGGCTCACCGAGGGATAGGCCCGCAGCGACTGAACCGAGTCCGCGCGCGCATTGACCGGGTAGATCGGTCCCGTGAAGCCGGCCTCGAGCAGGTTGTGCAGGACCTCGCCGCCCACCGTCCCCCGCCGGCGCGAGGCGCCGACCACCGCCACCGACCGGGGGGCCAGGAAGCTGCGCACCGCGGCCACGGCCGCTGTGCGCTCGCGCTCCTCGAATCGGGCCCGCACCCCGGGGCTCAGTGAGGTGGGCAGCGTGATCTCGATCGCCCCGCGGGCCGAGCGAGCCTCCACGGGAAAGCCGCTCTTGCGGAACACGTCGACCATCCGGTGGTTGGAGGGCAGCACCTCGGCGGTGAACGTGGTGATGCCCTGCGCCTCGGCCGCCTCGGCCAGATGGGCGAGCAGAATCGTGGCGATGCCGCGGTCCTGCCAGGCGTCGGCGACCAGGAAGGCCACCTCGGCCGTGTGCTCGTCGATCTGGGCGTAGATGGCATGGGCGATCACCCGCGCCGGATCGCCGGTCTCGGCCAGCAGCGAGAGTCTTCCGGCCTGGTCCTCCTGGGCGAAGAAGCGCGTCGCCCAGTCGAGGTTCGCCGCCCCGAAGAAGCGAAAGCCGATCGAATCGCGCGAGACGCCCTCCAGGAACTCACGCACGGCGCCGGCATCGGCGGCCCGCGCCGGGCGAACGCGGAGCGTCGCGCCGTCGCGCAGGGCAACGTCGACGCGTCGATCCTCTGGGTAGGCCGCCGAAGGCCCCAGGGTGCTGGCCACGGGACGATGCTCCGCCGCAGGCGCGGCGCGAGCATCCGCACGAACCGCGGCCCACGGTCGGGAATGGTTACGGATTCGGTCTCCGGGGATGGCTGTCACGGTGGTGGCATGTCACCCACCGGTCCCGCCCTCATCTGCTACGACGGCTCGCCCAGCGCGCGCCGCGCCCTGACGGCTGCCCAGAAGGTCGTCGGCGATGGGCCGGCCGTGCTGCTGCACGTCTGGTCCGCCCCTCCCGAAGTACTGGCCGATTCCTTCAGCACCCGAGGAGGTGGCGCGCCGACGGCGGCCCTCGAAGCCGAGGCGCTCGAGCGGGCCGGGGCGGTTACCGCGGAGGGCGTCCGGCTGGCCAAGGAGGCGGGCCTCACGGTCGAGGTCCGCGAAGCCCGCAGTACGCAGGCGGTCTGGCAGACGATCCTGGAGGTGGCCGACGAGCTGGACGCCAGTCTGCTGGTCGTCGGCACCCATGGCGTGACGGCGGCTGCGGACGCTCTGCTGGGGAGCGTCTCACACGGCCTGCTGCATCATTCGGAGCGCCCGGTCCTGGTCGTTCCGGCGGGAGCGCAGGCCTCTAGTTGAGCACCCTGCTCCCCGGCCAGAACGTGCTCTCGGCTGAGGAGCGTGGCCTGATCGACGCCTACTGGCGGGCGGCCAACTACCTGTCGGTCGGCCAGATCTACCTGCTCGACAACCCTCTGCTGCAGGCGCCGCTGTCCGTCGCTCATATCAAGCCCCGGCTGCTGGGGCACTGGGGGACCACGCCCGGACTGAACTTCATCTACGTGCACCTCAATCGCGTGATCCGAGCGCGGTCGCTGCCCGCTCTGTACGTGACCGGACCCGGGCACGGCGGGCCGGGACTCGTAGCCAACGCCTACCTCGAGGGCACTTACAGCGAGGTCTATCCCCACATCGGCCGCGACGCCGAAGGCCTGCGCCGGCTGATGCGCCAGTTCTCGTTCCCGGGTGGGATCCCCAGCCACGTCGCCCCGGAGACCCCGGGCTCGATCCACGAGGGCGGCGAGCTCGGCTACAGCCTGGCCCACGCGTACGGCGCGGCCTTCGACAACCCCGAGCTGGTCGTCGCCTGTGTCGTCGGCGACGGCGAGGCCGAGACGGGACCGCTGGCCACGAGCTGGCACTCGAACAAGTTCCTCAATCCCCAGCGCGATGGCGCGGTGCTGCCGATCCTCCACCTGAACGGCTACAAGATCGCGGCCCCCACCGTCCTGGCGCGGATTCCGGCCGACGAGCTGCGCCGGCTGCTCGAGGGCTACGGTCACGATCCGATCTTTGTCGCCGGAGATGATCCGCTCGTGATGCACGACGCCATGGCCGCTGCGCTGGACGCAGCCTGCGACCGGATCGCGGCCATTCAGACCGCGGCCCGCTCCGGCGCGCAGACCGTGCGTCCCGCATGGCCGATGATCGTCCTGCGGACGCCCAAGGGCTGGACCGGTCCCAAGGTGGTCGACGGCCTGCCTGCTGAGGGCTCGTTCCGCTCTCACCAGGTTCCCCTCGCCCGCGTGCGCGAGGACCCTGAGCACCTGGCGCAGCTCGAGGCCTGGTTGCTTTCCTACCGGCCTGCGGAACTGTTCGACGAGCGCGGAGCGCTGCGGGCTGAGCTGGCCGCCCTCGCCCCGCCGCCCGAATTGCGCATGAGCGCCAGTCCCCACGCCAACGGCGGCCGGCTGCTGCGGGACCTGGAGCTGCCTGACTTCCGGGACTACGCGGTCGAGGTCCCGCATCCTGCCGCCCGGACCAGCGAGGCCACTCGCGTGCTCGGCCGCTTCCTGCGCGACGTGACGCGCCTGAACCCGGATACGTTCCGGGTCATGGGGCCGGATGAGACGGCCTCGAACCGGCTGACGGCCCTGTTCGAGGTCACCGGTCGCACCTGGGAGGCCGAGCGCCTGGCCGGCGACGACCATCTGGCTCGCGACGGTCGGGTCATGGAAGCCCTCTCCGAGCACCTGTGTCAGGGCTGGCTCGAGGGCTACCTGCTGACCGGCCGCCACGGCCTGTTCAACTGCTACGAGGCCTTCATCCACATCATCGACTCGATGTTCAACCAGCACGCCAAATGGCTGAAGGTGACGCGCGGGATTCCCTGGCGCCGCCCCGTGGCGTCACTCAATTACCTGCTCTCCTCACACGTCTGGCGCCAGGATCACAACGGCTTCTCGCACCAGGATCCAGGCTTCATCGACCACGTGGTCAACAAGCGGGCCGAGATCGTGCGGGTCTATCTGCCCCCCGACGCCAACTGTCTGCTGTCGGTGGCTGACCACTGCCTGCGCTCCCGCAACTACGTGAACGTGATCGTGGCTGGAAAGCAACCCGCCCTGGACTACCTGACCCCCGAGCAGGCGGTCGCCCACTGCACCCGCGGGATCGGGATCTGGGCCTGGGCCTCGACCGAGGGAGATGGCGAGCCCGACGTCGTGCTGGCCTGTGCCGGGGATGTCCCGACGCTCGAGACGGTGGCCGCCGCCGCCCTGCTGCGCGAGCACCTGCCTGAGCTCCGGGTGCGAGTGGTCAACGTCGTTGACCTGATGCGCCTGCAGCCCGCCCGCGAGCATCCTCATGGCCTTTCCGACACCGAATTCGACGCGCTGTTCACCCGCGGCCAGCCGGTGATCTTCGCCTACCACGGATATCCCTGGCTGATCCATCGGCTCACCTACCGGCGCACCAACCATCACAACATTCACGTGCGGGGCTATAAGGAGGAGGGCACCACGACCACGCCGTTCGACATGGTGATGCTGAACGACCTGGATCGCTACCACCTGGTCATGGACGTGATCGACCGCGTGCCGAGCCTGGGCGAGCGCGCCGCCGAGCTGCGCCAGGCGATGGCCGATGCCCGCCTGCGGGCCCGGGCGCACACCCGGGAGGCCGGTGAGGATCTGCCCGAGGTTCGCGACTGGACCTGGCCGGGCGCATCGGGCGCGCCGACCGGGAGCGCGTCCGAGGTCAACTGACGAGTGCGGATCCTCACCGTCAACGCGGGCTCGAGCTCTCTGAAGCTCAGCCTGATCACCGGGGACCAGGCGCGCGAGGCGGAGACCCTGGCCCTGCGCCGGTCGGAGATCGACAGGGAGGCCGTCGTCCGCGTCCTGGCCGACCGCTTCGGCGACGTCGACGCCGTGGCTCACCGCATCGTGCACGGCGGAACGCGGTACCGCTCCGCGGTGCGGATCGACGCCTCGGTGCGTCGCGAGCTCCGCGAGCTGACCGACCTGGCGCCGCTTCACCAGCCGAAGTCCCTGGCCGCGCTCGAGGCCGTGAGCGCCGCCCGGCCCGACCTGCCGGCGGTGGCCTGCTTCGACACGGCCTTTCACGCCACGCTCCCCCCGGCGGCGTTCACCTACGCGCTGCCGGCGGACTGGCAGCGGCGCTGGGGACTGCGCCGCTACGGATTCCACGGGCTGTCCCACGGCTGGGTGGCCCGCCATGCCCCCGAGGTGCTCGGCGCGCCGTCACCGCGCACCATCTCGTGCCATCTCGGCGCCGGAGCCTCGCTGTGCGCGATCCGCGACGGTCGCTCGGTGGACACGACGATGGGGTTCACGCCGCTGGAGGGGCTGGTCATGGCGACCCGGTCGGGCAGCGTCGACCCGGGCATGCTCCTGTGGCTGCTCGAACGAGAGGCTGTTGATGAGCGGCAGATGGCCGCGATGCTCGAACACGAGGCCGGGCTGGCCGGACTGGCGGGCAGCGCCGACATGGCCACCGTGATCCGTCGCGCCGATGACGGGGACGAGCGCGCCCGCCTCGGCCTGGCCGTCTACGTGCATCGGCTGCGGGGCGCGATCGGAGCGATGGCCGCCGCCGCGGGCGGCGTTGACACGCTCGTCTTCACGGGCGGCGTCGGCGAACACGCGGCCGAGATCCGGACCCGAACGGTGGCCGGGCTGCGCTTCCTGGGGGCGACCCTGGATGAGCGGGCCAATCGCCGCGCTCGTGGTGATGCCGAGATAACCGGCCGCGATGGACCGGTCAGGACGTTGGTGCTAGAGGCTCGTGAGGATCTGGAGATGGCCCACCAGGCCCGGCCGCTGCTGACGGGATGAACGGACGGGTCAGGACGAGGATCGGGCACTGGGCATGGCGGGCCAGGTAGCGCGAGACGCTGCCGGCCAGCAACCTTCCCACCGGCCCGTAGCCGCGCGAGCCGACGATCATCAGATCGAATTCGCTCGCGTGCCGCGCGAGCTCGTGGCTGGGGCGGCCGTACAGCACCCGGCTTTCCACCCCCTCGATCGCGTCCAGCCGCGCATGTTCGGCCTCCATCACCGCCTCGGTCTCCGTGGTCCAGTCCGCGGGGACGGCCACCTCGGTCGGGAGCGTCCCCAGCGGGACCACGCAGATTGCGGTCACGACGGCCTCGGTTCGCCGAGCCAGCCGTCGCGCCAGCTCCAGGGCGAGCTCGCCCTCGGCTGAGCTGTCCGCGCCAACGGCGATCCGCCGCAGGCCGTGCGCGGTCCCGACATAGCCGTGCGGTGCGATGGCCACCGCACATGGCGCCCCCTGCAAGGAGGCGAGCGTGTCATCACCGAGCAGCACGCGACCGACCCGGCCGCGCCGGCTCGAGCCGAGCACCAGCAGATCGCTGCCGTTCTCATCGGCCAGCCGGTGCAGGGCCTGAGCGGGCGCCCGCGCCGGGCAGGCGACCGTCTCCGCCTCGATCCCCGCCGCGAGCCGCTCGTCGGCCAGCAGCTGCGCCGCCTCCTGGCCCTCGGTGGCGAGCGGCACGCCCGCTCCGGATCCGAACGGTCCGCCATCTCCGTAGGCCGTGGCCAGCACGATGCGCGCGTGCGGTCGGGCCAGCCGCTTGGCCAGGGCGATGGCATCGCGCCCACCGGAACGCCCGTCCACTCCCACCAGGACATTGCCGAACAAGTTGACCTCAGCACCCGGGGGCATGCCGCCGACTCTAATCCGTCCGCTCGGGCGGCCATCCGGACTTACCCCCGCCCCCGGAGCGGCGTTCCCCCGGGGCCGGCTACGGGTTACCGGCCCGAAGGGTCCGTAGGGGTCCGCGGTCTACCACATATGAACGTGGTGTGACCCGGATGGGAGCGAACCGGCACCGCCGGATACTCGGCTCGTGCCTTCAGGTTCGTGGCAGTCCTCGATCCCTACCCACCCCAGGTGCCCGTCGTGTGGAGACGTGCTGGGCGTCTACGAGCCACTTATCGTGCTCGCGCCGGGGATCCGCCGCGCGACATCGCTGGCCGCTGAGCCGGAGCTGTTCGAGGCCCCTGGCGATTGCTACCACGAGGCCTGCGCACCCGCAGGCGCCTTCGCTGCTCCGGCCGCCTCCGAGGCCCGGCATACCTGACCCCGGCGAACCTGACGGCGCCGATGTCATGGCGGTGAGGGTCGCCGCCGGCCGGCTCGCCGGCTGCCGGGCCGAGGAGGTCGAGCTGCGTGAGACCCATATCTCGTGGCTGTTCTTGGCCGGCGACCGGGCGTTCAAGCTCAAGAAGCCGGTGCGCCTGGCCTTCGTCGACTACACCGACCCCGAGCGGCGCCGGTTCATGTGCGCCGAGGAGGTGCGGCTCAACCGGCGGCTGACGCGCGGCCTCTATCTCGGGGTCCGCAGTCTCGTGCCCGCCTCAGATGGCCTGCGGATCGGCGGTGCGGACGATCCGGAGGCGATCGACTACGTGGTCGAGATGCGTCGCTACGACGAGGCGCGGACGCTCGAGGCCGCGCTCGAGCGCGCGGAGCCGCTCCAGGAAACGGCGGCGAGCCTGGGCACCATGCTGGCTCGCTTTCATGCCGGCTGCCCCCGCGGAGCCGGGGGACGGGCCAGAACGCAGCGGCAGATCAGCGTCAACCTGGACGAGCTGCTCGAGCAGCTCCCGGCGTCCAGTGCCCGCTCGCCGGTGCACGCAGTCGGGCGTCAGCTGGAGGCTTATCTGCGGCGCCGGGGGGACCTCCTGGATGAGCGTGCCGCCGCCGGTCTGGTGAGAGAGGGGCACGGTGACCTGCGGGCGGCGCACGTGCTCCTGGCCCCTCAGCTGAGCGTCGTCGACTGTGTCGAGTTCGACCGCGCCCTTCGCACCCTCGACGTGGCCGAGGATCTGGCCTTCCTGATCATGGATCTGCACCGTCTCGGCGCCGCCGATCAGGCCCGGTTGCTCGTGGACGGCTACCGCGTGGCGGGGGGCGACCCCGGGCCCCCCGCGCTGCTGGCCTTCTTCGCCGGCCACCGGGCGCTGATCCGCGCCAAGGTGGCCCGTATCACGCCCGCCGGCACCGGCCCGGAGGCCGAGGCGGGCGAACACGGGAGGTTCGCCACCTTCATCGCCCTGGCCGGGAGCATGGCGTGGCGCAGCCATGGGCCGCTGGTCGTGGCCATCTGTGGCGTCGCCGCCAGTGGCAAGACCGCGCTGGCCCGTGAGCTGCAGGCCACGGCGGGCCTGCCCGGGCTGAGCTCTGATCGCGTGCGCAAGGAACTGGGGGGCCTGGACGCTCGCACACGGGGCACCGAGGCGCTCTACACCGACGCCGTCAGCCTGCGCACCTACACCGAGCTGGGGCGCCGCGCCCGCGAGACGGTCACCCGCGAGGGGGTGGTGGTGGTGGACGCCACCTTCCGCCGGCCCGGGGACCGAACCGCATTCAGTCGCGCCCTGGGCGACCGGGCCCCGATCCTGTTCGTCCAGTGCGTGGCCTCCCCGGAGACCATCCGCCGCCGCGCCAGCGCCCGCGAGCTGGCGAACACCGACGTGTCCGACGCCACCGCCGCCGTGGCCGAGCGCCAGCTGCGGTCCTGGCTGCCGCTGCACGAGGTTCCGATCGACCGCCGGCTGGAGCTCAATACCGAGCGTCCGCTCAGCGAGAGCGTGGACGCGGTTCGCGAGTGGCTGAACGGACGCTCCTGAACCCGCCGGCGGCGCCTCAGTCGTCGAGCTCCGGCTTGGGAACGAGGACGAGCGGGCAGTGCGCCCCGTGGGCCAGCGCCTCGCCCGTGCCCCCGAGGAAGAGGCGCGCCACGGGGCCCCAGCGACGGGAGCCGAGGACGAGAAGATCGACGTCCCGCGAGAGCGCATGCAGGGCGTCGGCGGGGCGCCCCATCGTCACCTCGACGGTCGCCTTGGTGCCGATCTCGGCCACCGCGGTGTCCAGCTTCTGCCGCAGGAGATCGGCTTCACTGGCCATGACCTCCTGCCAGGCCTCCAGGATCGCGCCCATCCACACCTCTCGCCAGCCGAGCGCGGGCACTCGGTCGTCGATCACGCCGTGCACGGACAGCTCGGCCCCGGCGCCGGCGGCCAGCTGGGCGGCCACGGCGAGCGCCGCCAGGGACTCGGGCTCGCCGTCACAGCCCACGCCGATCCGTCGCAGGCGGGCCTCCGGGTGGTTGCGGTAGCCACGGGGGGCGATCGCCACCGCGCCGTGCAGGTGCTCGAACAGCTGGCGGGCGTGCTTGCCGATCAGGACCGTTCCCTCGGGCGCGTGGCGGCTGGAGCCGATCACCAGCAGCTCGCGGTGCTCACGGCGAACGAAGCGCTCCACGCCCCGCCACACCGCCAGGTCGGTCTCGATCTTGAGCCGCGCGTCCGGCGCATAGGAGTCGCGCACTCGATGCAGGAGCTGCTCGGTCTGGGCGCGCATCGCCTTCCAGCTGAAGCCGGGAACGATCAGCGGCAGATCCGGCTCAACCGACATGAGCATCAGGTCGGCCGCAGCCGCCTTGGCCAGGACGGTGCCGAGGACGGCCGCGTCCTCACCCTCCGGGTAGGGACTGACGCCGACGGCCACGTGCGAGAGGGTGGCCGGCCGGAGAGGTCCCGACGGTTTGGCGGATGTGCCGGGGCTTTGGGTACTCATGGCCTCTCCTTCGGCTCTTCAGGTGGACGGGGAAACGGTGGTCGAGTCCGCCTTGGTCAGGTGCGGAACGAGGTACTTGGCGGCCACCTTCGGCGGGTGCTCACCGCGTGGCACCCGGGTCAGCTCGGGGTCGGCACCGTGGCCGCCGGTGGGACGGGCCCGCATATAGCGCGGAGTGCCGCCGGTCAACAGCACGCCCTCCAGGACGGGCGCGAACGGCTCCGGCGGCGGACACACACCGAACTGGGCAGCGATCGACTGGGCCGCCGTGTCGGCCAGCTGGGCCGCGATGCCGCCATGCTTGATCGCAAAATCGGTCGCGTCGCCCGCCGCCCAGACGTTCTCGACCCCTCGGACGCGGCCGAACTCATCGACCGGCACGAACCCGCCGCCGTCCTGGGGCAGTCCCGGCACGTGCGGCCCGTACAGAGCAGGCAGAGCCATGATGCGTTCGGCCGTGAACAGGCGCCCCCCCGGGTGCACGATGATCGCCCTGGCCCGGGGGACCTCGCAGTAGGCCCCGGAGACCACGCGCACGTCGCGCTCGGCCAGCAACTCGCTGAGGGCCTCGCTGGTGGCGGTTCCGAACAGCGCCAGCGGTCGCTCCTCCGGGGTGAACAGGGTGACTGCCAGTTGCGTCTGCATATCCCAGGCGCGCTCGGAGCACATCAGCGCCAGCTCATAGGCCGGCAGCGGCCAGGGCATGGGCGCGGGCACGATGATCGCCAGATCACCGACGTAGCCGCCCTCGATGTCGTTGACCAGGCCGTGCAGCGCGTCATCCATCCGGTCGGGATCGACGGTCGTCGTGTGGGCATAGGCCGACTGCACCCGGGCCCCCACGGCAAACAGGAGGGCATCGAAGCCGACCGCGGCGCCGGAGCCGGTATGGGCGAGGCCGAGCTTGGCGTCCACCCAGGCCAGCGACTCCCGCATGAGCTCAGCGCCGGCCTGCGCCGCCAGGTCATCCAACCGGTAGCGCCGTGCCCAGGCGGAGGTGAACGGCTCGCCGACCGCCAGCGGACGCAGGACGAACTCATCCGTGGGCGCCATGATCGTCGTCTGGAAGTGGTCGCCGGCCATCTCCTGGAGGGCGAAGGCGGCTTCAAGACCGGCCACTCCCCCGCCCACGATGAGCACCCGGGGGCGTTGACCGGGACGAGCCGCGCTGTCAGATGAGGTCATCAATGGTCTCCTTGAGGGGCGAGCGCCGGGTCCGAGAGGCGAACGCTTCGCTCTGGGTCGGGAGTGGTGAGCATGCTAGGGAAGCTAGTAGCCCGGCGGGCCTGATCATCCGCACCCACTACGCGCCGCCTGAGGGGCGACCGTCCGTAGCCGGTCAGTAGTCCGCGCGCGTCAGATGGAGGCGATCCACTGATGGGATGCGCCGCCGCGGCCTCGATGCTAGTGCCATGCCCGAGGCCTCCTCCGCTCCAATCGACCGCGTGACGGTCGGCGACTGCATGCACTACGGCATCTACGGCTGCGACCCGGAGGCGTCTCTGGTCGAGGTGGCCGCGATCATGTCCGACCGGCACACCCACTGTGTGGTGCTGCCGAACGGCTCCGGCCAGACGGTCATCTCCGACCTCGACGTGATCAGCGCGATCGGCCGCGATGTGAACCTGCGTGCCCGGGACATCGCCGCCGGCGAACCCGTGAAGGTCTCCAGCGACGCCAGCCTGCGGCAGGCAGCCCAGCTGATGACCGAGCACGCCGTCGCCCACGTGGTGGTGCTCGACCGCGCTGACGGCCACCTCGTCGGCGTCCTGTCCAGCACGGACATCATCAGCGCGTACGCATCCCGGGGCGGCTACGGCGCGACGGCGTAGGACTGCGGCGGCGCCGGCTCGGGCTCGGCGCCGGACAGTTGCTCGGCGCGGCGCTTGATCCCGCTCAGCATCCGCTGCTCCATGACCAGCGAGGCCGGCTCCATCAGCAGCATCCCGAGTCGCAGTGGCCGCGTCGGGAGCCGGAAGCGGTTGCGGCTGATGAGGCGGGTCCTCCCGTCCTGCGCCCGGAGCGCGAACGCCCACACCCAGTTGCCGTCGGCCGAGCGCCAGGCCAGGGCCCGCTCGGGGTCGATCAGGGCCAGCCGCATCACGTTCTGACCGAAGCCGATCGTGTCCCCCAGCTCGGGGTGCTGGAACTCCTCCAGGACGCGGTCGGCGCTGTGCATGTTCAGGCCCAGCAGGTTCTCGATCCAGTCGTAGGTGTAGGCACCCCCACGCGGAGCCGGGCCCATCTGGACCAGCCACGGCCAGACCGCGGACGGCGGGGCATCGATCCCGATGGCCCGCGTGGACACGCCGTCGGCCGGCTCGAGCAGCTCATCCCCGGGCAGGCGCGTGTTCGCCTCGGCCTCGGTTGCACCCCAGCTGAGCACCATCTCGCGACCCCGCCGGGCGTAGAGCAGCGCGCCGGCGACAGCCGTGAGGACAAGCCGCAGCGCCGTCGCCCGGCGGGCCCGGGGGGGCCCCGTCGCACACCGGATCCGCCTCGGGGCGCTCATATGGTCGGCTCGGTCATGATGGGCTCCTCCTCCCCGGCGTCCACCCGGAACGGCGGGTAGGTCGGTGTCAGCAGGGCGGCATAGGCCGCCACACGGAGGGCCCAGCGGTTCAGGCCCAGGACGAGATCGAAGATCGAGCGCGGGTAGGTCCCCCGGAACAGCAGCACGATCGAGCCGCTGAGGACGAGGATCCCGATCAGCCCGAACGACACCGCTCCGTCGTATGACTGGGCGGCCGCCGTCCAGCCCAGCGCCTCTGGGCCGCCGACCAGGATGCCGGCGATGCAGTACTGCGGGATGCCGAGCAGCCACCAGCCGATCAGCGGCCAGCCGCGCCGCTGCTCAGATGGGTAGGCGACCTCCAGCCGGGCCGGGTAGTCCGGCACGTCGGAGAGCGTGAAGGGTGGATAGCGGTCGGTGCCGTTGGCCCCGAAGGCATAGAAGGCCACCCGCCAGGACCACCTGAGCACGCCCACGTTGAAGCCGAACAGGCGACTGGGGTAGGAGCCGCCGAACAGCAGAACGGCGAAGGCGATCACGGCGCTGACGAACAGGCCGAACCAGAGGAAGGCCAGCACGATGTAGTGCGGGATGACCAGCAGCCATTTGATCAGCCACAGGTACCGGGCGGGTTGATCGAAATGTCCCCGGACACGAACCGGGGACGGAGATATGTGGGAATCGGCTTGAGCCATGATTCGCTCCTGGCGAGACCGGCGCCCCGCTCGGGATCGCCGGCCGCGGTGGATTCTGATTTGCGTTGTGGGCCTCAGGATCCTGGCCGCCCCGCCGCCCCGCATCCGCAGAGGCCACTGGTGCGGCATCGGGATTAACTCGCCCCCCAAGGCCCCCGGGCCCCGGGCCGGGCGCGCGAGGACCCGGCCCAGGCCGGGTCCTCGTCGCGCATCGGGGTCAGCCGGCGTAGCCACCGGGGCCACCGGGGCCACCGGGAGCACCGGGGCCCGGCACCACGGCATAGGCACTGTCGAGGTGGACCTCGACCTTGGTGCCGTCGGCCTTGGTGACCGTGGTCTCGAAGCCGTTGCCGGTGCAGTCGGTGCTGACGGCACCCGCGGTGCCGCTGCCGACGCGCTTGACGGCCGCGGCCTGAGCCTTGGCCGCCGCGGCGCCGGTCACCGCCTGCTCGGCGCTTTCATGCGCGGCCGTGCCGTGCGCCGGTCCGTGGAAGGCCGGCGCGGCCTGGGTGCTCGACGCGGTCGAGGTCGTGCTGCTCGACGAAGCCGCTGAGGCGATCGCCGAGCCGCCAAGGGCGAGCGCGGCCAGCGCCGTCACCCCGACCAGCACCTTCTTGATTGGATGGAACATGGGTACTTCCTTTCCGGTCATCCCGGGCACATCCCGGGCTGCCTTCCAGGCTGCGCGCCGCCGCTAAGAGCTCGGCCGGAAATTCATAAGAGAGCTCGCGGGCCCGCGCCGGCTCAGCTCATGCGATATCGGGTGCCGCCCGGCGACGCCTGACCACATGGCGGGCGATGAGGCCGATGATCAGCAGGCCGACCGCCGCCGCCAGGTAGGTGTCGTAGCGCGTGGCGTCGCCGTAGATGGTGTTGATGTGGTTGCCCGACAGGTAGCCGATGCTGGTCCAGACCCCGACCCACAGGGCGGCGCCGATCGCGTTGAAGGCCAGGAAGCGGGCCCAGTGCATGCCGGTCGTGCCGGCGACGATCCCGTTGGCCTGGCGCAACCCCTCGACGAAACGGGCGATCACGATGATCTTCCCCCCGTGGCGCTCGAAGAAGCCGGTCGCCTTCTCCAGCCGCTCGGGCGTGAGCAGGATGTAGCGTCCCCAGCGCTCGACCAGACGACGACCTCCGAAGTGGCCGATCGCGAAGCCGATGTTGTCCCCGATCACGGCGCCGAGGAAGCCGAGCAGCGCGACGAGCGCGATCGACAGACGACCGCTGCCGGCGTACACGGCGCCCAGGATCAGCACCGTCTCCCCCGGGACGGGAATCCCGAAGTCCTCGAGCAGGACCAGCCCGAACACGGCGAGATACCCCGCGTGGTTGAGCGTCGGCTCGAGTGCGTGCAGCACCCCGGGCAGGTGCGGGACGGCGGCCAGGACAAGCATCCCTCCCAGGTTAGGAGGCCCGCCGCCGGCCAGGACCCGCTCGCCCGTCGAGCAGGCGGGTAACCCCGAGGCCGGCCCGCCCGTCGAGAGTGCGACTCAGCCCGCGATGGCGGTCACCAGGTGACCGATGCCGAACCCGATCCCGGCGCTGATCGATCCGATCGTCATCACCTGCAGGCCGGCCCGCTGCCAGGCCTGGCGGGCGACCTTGCCCTTGATGACGCCGAGGGTGAACAGCGCGACCAACGTGCACACGAGGCTGACGATCAGGGCCGGCCCGATCAGGGGCAGGAAGATGTAGGGCCACAACGGGATGATCGCCGCCCCGAGGTAGGTCAGACCGACGGTGAGGGCGTCCCCGCCCGCCGCGCCCCCCACGTCGGGCGACAGCCCGAGCTCCTTCTGAACCTTGGTGCGCAGGAACACGTTGGGGTTGTTGGACAGGCCCTGGGCCACCTTCTCAGCCGCGGAGCGCTCGAGACCCTCCTCCTCCAGGACGATCGCCAGCTCGGCTATCTCCCGCTCCGGATGCTGCTCGATCTCCGCCCGCTCATCGGCGATTTCGGCCACGTACAGCGCCTCCTCCGCCTCACTGGCCAGATACGACCCGCCGCCCATGGCGATGCAGCCGGCCACCGCCTCGGCCAGCCCCGCGACCAGGATCGCGCTGCGGCCGGGGTTTGCGGCCGCCATCCCCGTGACGACTCCCAGCGGCACCAGCAGCCCGTCCTGGGCCCCGAGCACGAACTCGCGCACGCGGGAGAGCCGCTCGATGCGCTGGGCCTCGCCGAGCGCGTGGTCCTTGATGTGCTGGCGAGCCTCGGCGCGAACGTCCTCGCCCGGCTGCGCCGGGCTCTGCGACGGGCCGACAGCCATGCCGCCGAGACTAGCTGAACCCTCCAGGAGCGCAGCGCGGGCCCGGCGCCCGACCCGAGCCGTCAGTAGCCGTAGTGGGAGCTGCTGCTCGAGCCGGCCCCGTTCGCGCTCGCTGAACCGGAGGCGGTGATCGCCGCGCCCGCGGGGGCCAGCAGCCACCACTTCGCGCCAAACGCGTTGTGCCCCTGGCCGTTGTCGGTGCCGGCCCCGGAGTCGCCCTGGAAGTAGTAGAGCGGGTGGCCGCCGTAGGTGAGTTGCCTGCCGCCGTCGGCACGGGTGATCGTCCCGAGCGTGCTCGCCATCACGCCGCCGGACACGCTCGGGGTGGCCGCGGCCGGCACGGGCGGCCAGACCTTCGCACAGGACCCGGAGCAGTTGGACCGGCCTCGGCTGTCGCCCGCCCACATGTACAGGGCTCGCCCGCCGGCGCCGACCAGATAGGTTCCGACCGAGCCCTTGGCGGTGCTGATCCGCAGACCGTTGGCGGATGACGCACCGGCCGGCGCACTGGTGCTGGCGGCGCTGGTGGAGCGCGAGCTCGAGCTGCTGCTGCCGCAGCCCGCGATCAGGACCGCCGCGGCCAGCAGTCCGAGCAGAGCGCCCGCGCGCCCGCGGGGAGAAGTGAGTGTGGTCATGTCCCGCTCCCGGGTCGTGGTTTACCTGCGCAACCACCAAGACCCCGAGCGGCCCCGATCCTTCCCGCCACCATCCCCAGGGCGGACCGGGACGCTCAGCCGTTCCAGATCACGGGGCCCGCGGTGAGCAGATGGCTGCCCAGCGGCCGCCCGAGGACGCGCTGAACATCACGGCTGACCTCGAGCAGCGCCTCGAGGTCAACGCCCGTGTCAACGCCCATCTCATGGAACATCGAGATGAGATCCTCCGTGGCGATGTTGCCGGTCGAACCCGGCGGCACCGGACAGCCACCCAGCTCACCAAAACTCGACTCAAAGCTCTCCACCCCGGCTTCCAGGGCGGCCAGCGCATTGGCCAGACCCTGCCCGCGGGTGTTGTGAAAATGCGCGGTCAGCTCGACGCCCGCCAGCCGCCCGAACGCGGCCGCGTAGAACTCGCGCACCTGGCGCGGATTGGCCATCCCCGTCGTATCCCCGAACGAGATCTCCTCAGCCCCGGCCGCCGCCAGCCGCTCGGCCAGCCCAAACACCCGCTCGGCGGGCACGTGACCCTCATACGGGCAACCGAACGACGTCGCGATCGAGGCCAGCGGCCGCAGACCCGCCCCGCGGATCCGGGGCAGCAGCCGCTCGAGGGTGGCCAGCGAGTCCGCGACCGGACGGTTTACGTTCCTCAGGTTGTGGGTCTCCGAGGCGCTCAGGAACACAATCACGTCATCGATCCGCTCCCGGTGCGCGAGCGCAGCCTCGAGGCCGCGCTCGTTGGGGACCAGCACCGCAACCTCGACCCCGCCGGGAATGCTCAGGCCGGACAGCACCTCACCGGCATCGGCCAGCTGCGGGATCACATCCGGCCGGACAAAACTCGCCACCTCAAGACGAGGCAGTCCCGTCCTGGCCAGCGCATCGATGAGACGAATCTTGTCGGCCGTGGCGATCCGCTCGGGCTCGTTCTGGAATCCATCGCGAGGGCCAACCTCGCGGACCTTCACCGAGGCGGGCAGCGGCGTGAGACCGGTGGGCGACACAGCTCCAGTCTAGGGTCCCGAGCCGGGGCCCTTGGGTCGCGTCAGTCAGTTACACAGAGCGCAGCGCCCGAGCCGGCAGGAGCAGACCGGGAACACGCCGTGACCGGTGCCCGGACGCCAGCGCCGCACCCACTCCGCCGCCACGGGGTCGGCGCGGTCGCGTCCGCCGCCCGGCCAGCAGGCGGCGCTGAGCGCGCGCAGGAGTCCGTCGTCTGCCGCCGCGCGGGCCTGGGCGATTGCCTTGACGCGATTATGCAGTTCTTCAGGGTTCACGGTCCGGGCGCGCCCGGTACCGATGACGGGCGCACAGGCCCTTGCTACCCGCAAACGGCCTTGGGCCCACCGGCGCGGGACCGGCGCCCGCCAAGGGCACGGCGCCGATCCCGGCGTACGTCGCTCAGGCCTCCTGCGTGACCTTGGTCAGAGCGTCCTGGTAGAGCGCCATCTCCCGGGCGATCCCCTCGTTGCAGACGCCGTCGATCAGGCGCAGGTTCTCGACGATCAGTGACGCGTCGACGGTGGTCCGCCGGAACGTCTCGTCATCGCGCATGGCAGCCAGCTGCTCACTGGTCCCCCGCAGCTCGATGTATCCGTTGGCACCCCCGTTGGGGTCGAACAGCACCACATCGAAGGATTCGATGCGGCCGTCCTGCTGCATGCGGCCGTACAGCCCGAGAGCCTCGTTGAACACCTCGAGGCCTCGCTCCTCACGCCCTGGCACCGGTCGGTCCCAAGCGATGTGAAGCACGTGGTCGGCCATCGCCGGCTCCTTCCCTCGCGGCCCGGTCCCGATCCCGGACCTGGAAGCCGACTATCTCACGCCGGACAGGGCGGCGCAACCGCGCGGAGTCAGGCCTCCTCGAGCACGAAGGCAAGATCGTCCGGATAGCAGTAGGACCAGTCCTCTCCCGGCTCCAGCGAGCTGACGATCGGGTGTCCGCTGGCCCGGGCGTGCTTGGTGGCGTGCCGGTTGGGAGAGGAGTCACAGCACCCCACCTTCCCGCACGACCGGCATACCCGCAGGTGCACCCAGCGGCCGCCGCTGGCCAGGCAGTCCTCACACCCGGCGAACTGTTCAGGACGCGCGACGGTGATCTGATCGAGATGAGTGCATTGCGGCATCGAAAGCTCTCCTTATCGCCAGGGCCTCACCGGTGAGCATGACGAGGTCGTCAAGGGGCAGCCCCGAAGCTAGGCTGTTGAAAAGTGTCTGCTCCCGACCGCGTTCCCGCCGGCCGCCCGTTCACGGGCATGACGCTGGACCGGGTGAGCGCGGAGCGCAAGCAGCCGGAATGGGTGCGAGCCCGGCTGGCGGACCCGGCGGCGCGAACGGTGGCCGCCAGTCGCCATGGGGTGCTCCTGTCCGTCAACGGCGACGGCACCCCGACCCGGCTGCTCCGCACCGAGCCTCACGAGCCCGGGGACGACGAGCCGATCCTGCTCGGCGTCGACCAGCGCGGCGCCGGCCTGTTCGCGCTCGATCTCGAGGGCCTGCCCGCTTCGGCGGATCCGGAGCATCTGAGCGGGGGCCGGATCGTCTCGCTGCGCGACGCCGGGAGCGTCCTGGCGCCCGCGGAGGCCGGCCTGGCCGCGTATCTGGTCGGGATGCTCAACTGGCACCGCCGCCACCGGTTCTGCGCCAACTGCGGCACCCGGACGGCAATCATCGAGGGCGGCCACGCCCGTCACTGCCCAACCTGCGGCAGCCATCATTTCCCGCGCACCGATCCGGTGGTCATCATGACCGTGGAGCATGACGGGCGCCTCCTGCTCGGCCGGCGCACCGGTTGGCCGGCGGGCCGCCTGTCGGTGCTGGCCGGGTTCGTCTCCCCCGGGGAATCCGCCGAGGAGGCGGTCGTGCGTGAGGTCCAGGAGGAGTCGGGAATCCTCTGCCGGGATCCCGCCTACGTCGCCTCTCAGCCGTGGCCGTTCCCGGCCTCCCTGATGCTGGGCTTTCACGCCGCCTCGGACGGTGGCCGGCCGCAGCCCCGCGACGGGGAACTCGAGGAGGTTTGCTGGTTGACCCGCGACGAGGTCCGGGCCGCGGTCGCGGGCCGGAACCCGGAGTTCCTGCTCCCGCCGAGCGTGTCGATCGCCCGCTACCTGATCGAACGCTGGGCCGCCGGCGTGGTGCCCGGCGGCCCTGGCGCACCTCCCTAGTACCCGCGTCCGCAAGCTCTGCGCGTTTCGGCGGCGGTTCCGCCCACACTCGTCATCTTCGTTCGTGCCCGCCCTGCCCCCACTCCTGGCTCAGGTCCCTCCTGCCGGTCACACCCTTGGACTGGGGTATCACGAGCCGGCGGATCCTCCCACCGGCGGCCTGCCGGCGGGAGCGGAGGGCCGATGCTGCAGCGCTCGGCGCGGGCAAGCGCTGCTAAAGCTCCAGCACGGTCAGAATCCGAACGTGCGCAGGAACAGCCGGTCCTGCGCGACCGACGAGGTGATCCGCGGATCGGCCACTCCGATCTCCTGAATCCGTCCGCCGACGACCTTCAGGATTCCGTGGCTCGAACCGTTCGGCGTCACGTACCAGTAATTCCTGCCCACCTGGTAGCGGCGCCCGAGCTGCAGCCGGCGGGCGAGCGCCGGGGTCAGCCTGGAGTTGGGACGAACCCCGCGCAGCGCGTAGTACCGGTTGGCGCTCAGCAGCAGGACGAGCCGCCCGCTGAGCGCCCGCCGCGCCGGGCGGGAGAGATCGCGCAGCAGCGCCGCTGACGGATACCCGCCTCGGATCCCCGGGCCGCGGCTCAGACAGTAGAAGTCCATGTAGCGCCGTCCCCGGGTTGAGAAGCTCGGCAGCAGATGGCGGGCCCGAGCCCGGGTCATGCCCAGCGACAGCACGCCGAGCCGGCGACCGGCCAGGCGCCCGGACGCCCTCGGGCAAGCCCGGGCGGTGCCGGAGCCGGTGCCGGAGCCCGGGCCCGAGCCGGTGAGGGCCGCCGTGCCGCTCGAAGCCCCCGTCCCGGGTGCGCCCACCACGAGCTCGAACGGCGTCGTCGCGTCGGTCAGGTTGAACAGCGTGCTGGCCGACTGCGGCGTGGCCGAGGTGGCGGTGAACGCGGTGGCGCTGAACAGCTGCGTCCCGTCGGACGGATTGCCGACGTCGGCGCGCGGAATGTGCAGGGTGATGGTCCCCGTCCTGGCGTCGTAGGAGGCCTGCGCCGAGCTCAGCAGGTGCGTCTGCGGGTAGGCGAGGTACTTCGTGTGCTCGGCCGCGTTGGCGGGCGGGATGCCGACCGTGTCCCCGGTGAAGAAGGTGGGCGAGCCGGAGCCCCCGGCGCCCTGGTTGTTGTCCATGCCGGCGTAGTAGATGTCGCCGTTGCCGGTGCTCCCGGGCCGGACCTGGGTCCAGCGGATCAGCCAGCTCCCATCCGGGCCGCCGGACCCGCTGGGCACGGCGAGGCTGGCGAGGCTTCTCACGCGAATCGTGGCCGTGATCGTGTCGCCCGCTCCGTTGGCCAGCGAGGCGCCGGTCAGGTCGAGATTGTCCCCGGCCGGGGTCCGGCTCCCATTGGCCGAGTAGAAGGCATCATCCGCCGGGTCCGACACCGAGCCCATCGCCTGGCCGGGGCCACCGTTCTGGGTCACCGAGCCGGTGGCCGCGTACAGGCTCGGGCCGCTGATCTGGCGGCTGATCGCCTCCGGCCCGGCGTTCTCCCCGGCTGAGGTATCGGCGGAGGTGTCAAACACGTAGGAGACGACGGCGGCGCCCTGCTGATCCGGGGTGACCTGGAGGAAGTCGCCAAGGCTCCGATCGCCGCCCGTCGCGCACCCGATGCCGTTGGTGCAGATCGAGCCGTGCTTGACCGCGGCCTCGCTGACGTTGGCGGTCGTGTAGCCGGGGGCGGCTGCGTGGGCATCCAGGCTCTCCCCGATCTGCACCGTCCACTCGGCCTGGGACAGGCTCGAGGCGCCGTACAGGGTGCACGTCCCGGAGCCGCTGGCGCAGGGGCCGGGCTCGCTGGTCTCGGTCGCGTGGTAGTAGGCCACGGCCACGCGACCGTCGCTGCCCGCGGTGATCCACGGGAACGTGTTGGTCCCGGTGCTGAGGCCCGAGCCGGTGATCCGCTGCGGAACCGACCATTTCAACGTGGCCGGGTTGGCCCCCGCCGGAGCCAGCGAGTGCACGACGTAGATCTGCTCGGGCGCGCTCAGCGCGCCGAAGTTGGGATCAGAGCTGTTGGCATGATCCAGCGGACCGGCGGTGAAGGTGACGTACAGGTAGCCCGCGGAGTCCCGGGCGATGCTGGCGAAGTTCTCGCCCGCCAGCTCCTCGGGATTGCCGCCCGCGTCCACGCAGGTCGGGTTCGCGCACAGCGCCGCGTCCAGGTTGGGGCTCTCGGTCCAGCTCGCGGTCGTCGGGGTGCCCGGGGTGATCCGCCCCTCGGAGACCTGGACGCCGGGGGTTCCGCTCGAGCCATTGGTGGTGGTGTGGGCGATGTACACATTGCCGGTCGCCGGATCGGCCACCTGGTTGCCCGAGATGCCCTCATTGCTGGTCACGCAGTTGTAGAACGCGGCCCCCACGCAGTCGGCGCCGGCGCCGGTGTTGACCACGGGCGTGAAGGTGGTTCCGTCGTGGGAGACCGTCTCGACCAGCTGATTACCGCCGCTGGCGGAGGAATTGACGGCGTCGTAGTCCTGGTAGAGGTTCAGGTTGCCGCCGGCCGAGCTGCCCGTGCCGGCGAACCACATGCGGTCATCGGGCGCGTTCGGGGCCCCGGCGCAGTTCGTCGTCCAGGTGGCCCCGCCGTCGGTGCTCTTGCTGTTGGAGATGTTGGTCAGGCCCTGCAGGTCTGAGAAGTAGAGCGCGCCCGCCGGGTCCAGGAACAGATCGGTGTCGCCACCGCCGGCGCACGTGGCCGGCTTGCCGGGGCCGATGTTCCCCGGAGTGAGCTGGTAGGAGTTGCCGTGGTCGCGAGAGGACCAGAGAAAGCTCTGGGTGGTGGAGAAGCCGAACGGGACGCTGGAGTAGATGTTCCCGGCGCCGTCCACCTTGACGTCGGGCTCGAACCCGGGCCGCTGCTGATCGACGATCACCGCGTGCGAGAAGCTGATCGGCGCGGTCGCCCGCGGCTGGGTGTTCGACGAGGCGGCCGAGCTGGCCACCGTGCCCGCCGTAGCGATGAGGAGCAGCGCGACGAGCAGGCTGACGGTTGCTGCCACCGGCTTCGCCTTCGACCCTCGGGACCGACTGCCTGACATGTTCATCGGCCTCCAGCCGTTGCACGAAAAAAGTGAGCGTAGCGCCATGGTTCCCCCTCGCCGTGCCGGTGAGTCCGGCCTGCGGCCCGCGTTCACGGCGCGGAGGTCTGAGGCTCAATTCGCGCCGGCGGCCCACCATCCTGCGCCTCGGAGATCTCCTCCAGCCCGGTCACCGCGGCCAGCCCGTTGGCGGCGTCGACCATCTCGTCCAGTTCGGCGACCAGCCCGGCCGATTGCTCATCACCGCCGACGCGCTGGGCGAATGCCCCGTGCTCGGCCCGCAGATCACCGAGCCCGCCCTGGCCGGCGCCCACCGGGGCCCCGGCGGCCAGGCTGAGCTGCACCTGCTCGAGCTGCCGGTCCAGACCGGCAGCCAGTGGCGCGAGCTCGGGGCGCGGTGGGCGCTCGCCCTCCTCCTGGGCGTCCAGGCGGAGCACGTGGGCGGCCGCGATCAGCCGTCGCAGCCCGCCCAGCGCCGCCTGGCTCTGGCGGGCGTCGATCCGCCGCGTCTCGGGCTCGCTCAGCGAGCGGGCCACGACCGCTTCGGCCGTGGTCCGGGCCACCCGAGCGCGGCGGGCAAGCCGGCGCATCGGCTGCTCCGCAGGCCGGCGGCCGGCGGCGATCGCGGCCAGGATGCCGGCCACATAGGCGCGCTCCGCGGCTACAAGTTCGGCCAGCGCCTGGCGGGCGCTGCCGCGAGCCCAGGTCGGCCACAGCGCGTAGACGGCCAGGCCGATCGCGCCCCCCACGAGCGTGTCGAGCAGCCGCGCGCTGGCCGTGGCCAGCGTGTCCGGGCTGAGCGCGTTGAGCAGGAAGACGACCAGCGCGGTGATGAAGGCAAAGCCGGCGGCGAAGCTGGCCGGAAACAGTGCGTAGGCCGCCCAACCCAGGAGCCCCACGAGCATCACGGTGGCGGCGCCCGATGGATGCAGGGCGGCCGCGATCGCTCCGGCGATGGCCACGCCCAGCCCGGTCCCCAGCGCCCGCTCGGTTCCCCGCGTGAAGGTGGCCCCGAACTCGGGACGCAGCACCGTGGCCGCCGCCACCACCATCCAGTAACCGCGCGAGAGCGGGACCTCGCGGGAGATCAGTGAGGCGGCCGGGACGACCACCGCCAGGCGCACCGCATGGCGCCCGGCCGGAGAGTCCAGGCTGGCCGCGGCCCGGAGCTGTTCGAGGTCAGCCCGCAGGCGCTCCCGCGGCCGGCTCGTCCGCCGCCGCGGACGGCGGCTGCGCAGGCCGCCCCCGGACCCGGCGGCCGGCGCCAGCGAGCCCACGGCCCGGATCTGCCCGGCCAGCGCATTCAGCCGGCGGCTCATGACGACGTCGATCACATCGCCCGCCGCCGCGCTCCGCTGCTGGGCCTCGACGGCGATTGCGCTCAGGGCGCCGACCGGCTCGGCCAGCGCCTGCGCGGCGCCCGCGTCACCCTCGATCGCGCGCGCGGCCAGCTCGAGGCAGGTCGCGGTGAGGGCCAGGCTCCGCTCGAGCACGGGATGCCGGTCGGACGGGCTCTGGACGACCAGCGCGTGCAGAGCGCTCAGCTGGATGCGGAGCCGGTGACCCTCGTTGACCAGGCTGCGCAGGGTCATGATCGCGGCATCGCCGAACAATTCGGGTGAGGCGACCGCACTGTCGGCATCGTCCAGCGCGCCGGCCACGAACAGCGTGGAGGCGCCCACCGGGGCGGCGGCCAGCTGCGACAGAGCCCGGTATGCCGCCGCGGCCGCCATGCGCTTTCCTCGCAGCGGGGGCGGCCAGCGAACGATGCTGAGGAACACCACCTGAGCCATCCCCCCGGCCAGGACCAGCCCGGCCAGGCCGAGCGCCGCCGGGACCGGCTCGCTGAAGCGCCCGAACACGACCACGGCGACGATCGCCTGCGTGCCGATCACCCCGCCGCGATTGGCCACGGCGACCAGCAGCCCGCCCATCAGTGACCACAGGCAGAGGACGATCAGGTGCAGCCAGCTGATCGAGCCGGTCACGCAGCCGACGAACGTGGACAGTGCCATCAGCGCCGCGTCGGTGGCCATCAGGGCCAGCGGCGGCCGGCCGCCGAGGGTGCGCCAGGCGATGCCGACCAGCATCGCCCCCGCGCCCATCGTCACTCCGGGCACCGGCGCCCCGGCGGCGAGGCCGCCGCCCAGCACCGCGACCACCGGGATCGCCGCCAGGAGGCCCGCCTGGAAGGAGATCAGCTGCCGGTCGAAACGGGCGGCCTGCCGAACGGCCGCCGTCAGCGCACCCGGGGCCGAGTTCCCGGTGGCGGGGCTGGATGACATCGGCGCTGACAGTACGCGCTCGCGGCCGCAGCCCATAGGCTCAGGCTGTGAAGATCACCGTGGCCGGGGAGGCCCTGATCGACCTGATCATCGACGCCGCGGGCAACGTCAGCGCGTATCCCGGCGGAGCGGGGTTCAACGTGGCCCGCGCGGTCGCGGGACTGGGCGGGGATTGCCAATTTCTCGGGCGGACGGGCGACGACGCCTTCGGTCGCCGTCTGCGCCGCGCCCTGGAGGACAGCGGCGTACGGGTTGCCCTGCCCGAGCCGGCCCGGGAACCGACCACGCTGGCCCTGGCCGAACTCGACGCCGGCGGGACGGCCGCCTATCACTTCTATCTGGAGGGAACCGCCGGGGGCGCGCTGCGCGCCGAGGATCTCGGGCCCGATGTGCTGGCCGGCACGGCGGCGCTCGCCATCGGTGGGCTGGGGCTGGTGATGGAACCCATCGGCTCCACGCTGCGCACCCTGCTCGGCGCCGCCCCGTCAGCGGCCACCGTGCTGCTCGACCCAAACGGCCGCCCGCAGGCGATCGCGCCCGGGGTCAGGTTCGCCGATGTTCTCGAGCCCTTCCTGGCTCGGGCCGACGTGGTCAAGGTGAGCACCGACGATCTGCTCCTGCTGGCCCCCGGCGCGGATCCACGTGACACCGCCCGCGGGCTGCTCGACCGGCATCAGGTCGCGGTCCTGGTCACCGATGGTCCGGGCGCGGTCACCGTGCTCACCGCCGGCGGGGCCGACCAGGTCCCCGTGCCGAAGGTCAGCGTGCTGGACACGGTCGGCGCCGGCGACGCGTTCGTGGCCGGCTTTCTGACCTGGTGGACGCGCGGTGGCCACGGCCGCCAGGACCTCTCCGAGCACCGGCTGCTGCTCGACGCGGCGCGAGCCGCGGTGCGGGTGGCCGCCGCCGCCTGCACGGTGGCCGGAGCCGGCCTGCCCGTGGGCTTTCGCTGGGAGGTCTGACTCGCCGGGAGAGGCGGGGGCACCTGCGATCATCCGCCTGTGAGCGCCAGCGATCCGTATGCCGTCCTCGGCCTCAGCCCGAACGCCACCGACGCCGAGTTGCGCGCGGCCTATCGCCGCGCGGTCCAGCGCGAGCATCCCGATCACAACGGGGGGACGGCCGAGTCGGCCCGGCGCTTCGAGGCCGTGCAGGAGGCCTACACGCTGATCCGCGTGCAGCGAACCCGGGACTCGGTGGCCGGTCGGCCACCGCGAACGTCCCGCTCGGAGCGGGCCTCGGCGCCGCCGCCGCCCCCGCGGGCCGGCGGCTCAGATCCCGCTCTGGACGCGCGGTTGGCCGAGCTGGAGC
>DASVYO010000018.1:0-62304 GCA_036392135.1 Solirubrobacteraceae bacterium | reverse complement strand
GGCACGCGCGTCACCTACGACGCCGACCTCGCGCTGAAGGGTCTGCTCAGGCTTGCCGACCCGCTGCTGGCGCTCGCCTTCAACCGGGTCGGTGATCGCGCTCTCGCCGGTCTCAGGCGCACGCTCGCCCCCTCGCCGCCGGCCGCGCTGACCGCCGGCGACACCGCGGGCAACCGGCGATGACGCCGGAGCGAGTCTGGGACTACCCCCGCCCGCCGGCCGTCGTGCCCGGCGAGCGTCGCGTCCGGATCGAGCTGGGCGGCGAGCTGGTGGCCGACTCCAGTCGCGCCCTGCGCGTCCTCGAGACCAGCCACCCACCGACCATCTACATCCCGCTGGCTGACGTGCGTGAAGAGCTCCTGGCCGAGAGCGACGCACCACCCACCTGGTGCGAATACAAGGGCCCGGCGCGATACCTGGACGCGGTCGTCGACGCGCGGCGCTTCAAGGCAGTCGGATGGAACTACCCGAACCCGTCGCCCGGATACGAGGCGCTGCGCGATCACGTGGCCTTCTTCCCCGGTCGTGTCGACGCCGCCTGGCTGGATGATGAGCGCGTGCAAGCCCAGCAAGGCGACTTCTACGGAGGCTGGATCACCGACGACCTCGTGGGGCCGTTCAAAGGCCCGGTCGGCACCCAAGGCTGGTGAGGGCACGGACAGTAGGTCCGCGCCGCGCTCCGATGCCTATGCGTCGTCCAGATCTCGCAGAGCCGCAAGGGTGCCCCCGGCGAGCCCGGCATCACCGACGGCCGTCGTAGCGCAGCTGCAGGTCGATCAGCGACGGCTGTCGTGGCCTCAAAGCCGGCCGCACCGGCGCTCACCCCAAGTCCGGGTGGTCTCCCAGGGCAACCAGCCTCGTCGGAGGCGCGTGCAGGAGGCAGGCGAATACTCGTCGAAGGTCGGTCGGGGAGCCGAACGTCGCCAGGCCGGCGTCGACGAAGCACAATGCGCCGTGCACTGGCACGGACCGGCTGCTTCGCCCGACGTTTGCCGGATGAGCTCGACTTAACGCGAGCCCTTCGATGAGCTTTGACTTGTCCAGACGCCCGACGGCGCGACGGCTATGTGGTCGAAGTTCGCTCGGCCGCCAGTGAGGCACCGGTCGTGCAGCAACAGAATCCCGCTGGAGCATCACGCGGACTACCGGGGCTCTCCGCCGCCGAGAGTCGTCTGATACGAATCGCCCCCATGGTCATCTCGCCCGGAGCGAAGTCCGAGGCTCTGACACGGCGAGCGGCCACCGACCGATTTCCGCCGTCGGCGCTTGGCTTTGTGTTGCTCAGTGTCGTGCTCCTGGCCTCGATATCGGTGGTCGTCGTACTTGGAACGAGACTCACGTTCTTCAACGACGATTGGTACTTCTTGCTCCAGCGCCCCGGCCTTGAGTCGCACGGCGGTTTAGACGTACTCCTCGCGCCCCACAACAGCAACCTGGTGTTCCTGACCGCGGGCGTCTACAGGCTCCTGGTTGCAATATTCGGCCTCGGCTCGCAGGTTCCGTTCCGAGCTGTTCTGGCGGTCACCATCGCCCTGGTTGGAGTCTTCGTATTCCTTCTAGTCAGCAAGCGCGCGGGCCAAATGATGGGTCTGGCGTTCGCGTCGATCGTCGTCCTCCTCGGCGCGGCTTGGGAGGACTTGCTGTTCTTTGCATCGGTCGACCTAGTCGGTTCATTGGCCACTGGGCTCGCGGCCCTGTGGCTGCTCGAGCGCGAGGAGCCGCGCCGTTACTTGGCTTGCTTTCTGCTCGTCTGCTCGGTTGGCTTCTCCAACGTCGGAGTGCCTTTTGCGCTCGGCGCTGGAGCTCTCCTGCTCCTCCGTCGCCGGCTCGTCGACTTGTGGGTCGCTGCTGTTCCGCTGGCAGTGTTCGGGTTGTGGTGGGCAATCGAGGGCAACCGTCAGCCGTCGCACCTCTCAGCCCACAACGTTGAGCATCTACCGAGGTACCTGCTCGACTCCCTGACCTCAGGATTGGCTTCACTGACTGGAGTCAGTCGCGGAACCGTTCCCGACACCTATACCCGCGGACGCATCGTGTTGGGGACGGTAGCCGTGCTGCTGATCGTCGCCCTGGTCAGGGGGTGGCGCCCGCGCGCCTCCGTCCTCGTCCCGATGATCATCGCGGTCAGCTTTTGGTGTCTCACTGGAGCCAGCTTCACTCCCGGCCGCGAAGCATTCGCCAGCCGCTACCAACTGATCGATGTCGCCCTCCTCCTCATCATCGGAGCAGACTTGCTCGGGTCGACCCACCTGGGAAGGTTCGGCTCCTCCGCCCTCGTTGTCTTGACGATCGCCGCGGTCTCGAGCAACGTCGCGGACCGGCTCACCTACGGGTACCGGTTCTTGCGTGAACAGTCGCAGTTCGTCAAAGCCGATCTCGGTGCCCTCAATATCGGGCGCAGACTCGCGCCACCCAATCTCTGGCTCGTCGCCGACATCGCCCGCAACCCCTACCTCTCTGGCGTCACCGCCGGCAGATTCTTCACCGAGACCGATGCCCACGGACAAGTGCCGGTCTACACGCCGCAACAGATCGCGACAGCGTCGATCGGCCAACGCCAGGGAGCCGACAATGTGCTTGCGCTGGCAGACCGTCTCACCCCCGTCAAGACGAGGATGCGTCTCACATCCAGGTCCGAATGCGCGCGATTGCGCACCGCCCCAAACGGACCCAGCTCTGAACTGTCTCTTCATCCCGGCGCCTGGCTGCTGTACCAAGCAGACGGACCAGGGCTCGAAATCGGAGTACGCCGCTTCGCGCCACCAGGGTCCTCGGCCTACATCGGATTCATCACACCCGGACTGACAGAACGAATGATTGTTCCCCCAGACGCAATATCCGCGGAATGGAAGCTGAGTATCAAGAGCACGACGGCCAGCGCCGGCGGCCTTCACGTTTGTCCGGTGTGATGCTGTCTACTGCACACCGCGGTCGCCACCCGCGAGCGAGCGGCGAGGTCCCGTAGGGCAAGTTCGCGGACTTGTTTGCTCCTTCGGTCGCGGATAGCCGTGGACTACTTCCTCTCCCCTCTCGCGATCTGGCGGGCAGGAAACGCCGGAGCTCCCGGAACGCCTTTGTAGCCAGTCTCGTCGGCCCCCTTTTGGGCGCCAACGATGGCTAGTCGGTGTGGCGAGCCTGCGCGATCACCGCTGCGACGACCAGGACGATGCCGACGACCAGCCACGGAATGGGATTGAGGTGCTGATCGCATCCGGTCCTCGTCCCCATATGCCAGCAAGTGGTGCCCGGTCCATCACGCTGTACGTACGCCACGAAGAGCGCCACGAGCCCCGCCCCTCCAAACAGGCCGAATGCTGCTCGAACCCCTGTCTGGCTCCGTGACATCGCCACCCCGGTGATGACAGCGGGCCCCAATGCGATTGGGCCCAGCGAGATCAGCCCAAGGGCTCCGGCGGCTCCGGCCGTGGCCCACGCCCAGAACCATCCGCACCGCACCAAGTCCGGCCGTCCGCCCGACGCTGGGATGCCCGAACACGTGTCCGTTCTCGACACCTCCCCCAGACTGTACGCCTCAGGACACGCGGTACAGCCCGCGGCCAGGAGTCATGACAACGACGGTCGCGTGCGGAGCTGACAAGACCACGTGACCGTCAGAACGGATCTGTGCCCAGTCGGCGATGTGACCGGCGATCGACTTGGGGTCCGGGGATGCTGCGGTCACGACGTGCTTCGCCCGCGTTCGTTCGGGCTGCTGGTTGGCTACTGCTTGAACTAGATGAGTCCCGAGTTGCTGACGACTGGCTTGAGCTTGAGGTCGGCTTTGGCAAGTAGGTCGGAGGCGACGACTTTGTCGGAGGCGATGCCGCCGTGATCGGTGCTCTCTGCGGGGCCGGCTTCGCGTCGCTCGTTCGCGCGGAGTGCTGCCGCGAATGCGTCCGCGCGTGCTGCGTTGCGCGCCGCACGGGTTTGGCCGCAGCCGCTGACCGGTGGGCTCCCACGCCGAGCTCACTGCCTACCGCAGCAATGGCGCCTCGGAGCGCACCTCCAAAGGTCGATGGGGCGCAACAACTCGACAGCGCGGCGACGGGCTCGACGTGGCCTACGCCTGCGCGGAGCGGCATCGGCTGACAGATCGGCGGTGCCTGTGGATTGGCGCTGTCGTGTGGCGAGTGACCGGCTCGCCAGCCATCGCCGATGGGCTGGTGCCGTCGCGAAGCGCGAGGTCGGCGCCCAGCTTGTGCCAAGAGCGTGTCCCTAACCAGCACAGCCCTCCGGAACGCCGGAGCAGGGGTTATCGTTGGCGCGGGGCCGGTTGACGATCATCAGAGGGGCTTATCTCACTCCTGTCCGCTGTGTTTAGCCGCTTGCGGGTGTGTGCGCTGCTCGCCGGCGTCGCCGCGGGGCTGTTGCTGCTCGGCGCTCCCGCGCCGGCGCTGGCCCTGAACCCAACCCTGGCCGAGAATGCTCAGCCGGGAGACACGGCCTGGCAGGCGGCGCTGCAGGATCCGGTCGGGGGTGACGCCAGCTACCCGTGGCAGTCCAATGCCCGCTCGCCGATCGAGGGATATGCCGACGCCACCGGCGTGGCGGCCGGCGGCACGATCCGCTTCGCCGTGAGCACCAATCCGGCAGCGCACTACCGGATCGAGATCAGCCGGCTTGGCTGGTATGGGGGCAGCGGCGGGCGGCGCATCACCTGCCTCGAGGGCACGGCGCTTGATCGCAGCTGCGCGCATGACGAGCCGGGCACGAACCAGCCGGCACCGCCGGCGCCTGACCCGGTCACCGGCGAGGTGTCGGCCGGGTGGTCGATGACCGACTCCCTGACCGTGCCCGCCGACTGGACGTCCGGCTATTACCTGGCGGTGTTCCGGCTGACCACCGGTCCGGACGCCGGGGAGACCGGGTTCGCCCCATTCATCGTCGAGGCGCCGCCTGGGGATCACTCGGCGATTCTGGTGCAGGTGCCAACCAACACATGGAACGCCTACAACACGTGGGGTGGCGAGGGGATCTACACCAAGCCGGAGGCGGTCAAGGCCTCGTTTGACCGGCCGTATGCCCACCGCCTCCTGTTCGCCTGGGAATACCCGCTGGTCCGCTTCCTGGAGCGCGGCGGGTGGGATGTCAGCTACACGACTGACGACGCGGTCGACGGCGATCCGTCGATCCTCCTCGGCCACGCCCTGGACATGAGCGCCGGCCACGACGAGTACTGGACGAGCCGTATGCGCACCGGCTGGGAGGCGGCCCGCGACGCCGGGGTCAACCTCGCTTTCATGGGCGCGGACGACGCCAACTGGCAGGTGCGCTACGAGGACGACCGCCGCACCATGGTCGCCTACAAATACCTGACCGATCCGGTCACCGACCCGACGCTGACGACGACGATGTTCCGGTTGCTCAACCCGCCACGGCCGGAGTGCGAGCTCATGGGGGTGGAGTTCCAGGGCACGGTCGTTCCGGGGAGCTACCTGCCATACACCGCTGACCCCGCGGTCGCCAGCGACCCCTGGTTCGCCGGCACCGGCCTGACGGCGGGATCGGTGCTGCCCGGGCTCGGCGGTTACGAGGTCGATGCTGTCGCCCCCGGCTGCCATGTCCCACCGGTCACTCCGCTGCTCAGCTACTCCGGCCCGGCCGTTCAGGGCAACGTCGGCGCCGCGCCGACGCCCGCGGATGCGGACGCGGCACGGTACACCGCCTGCTCCGGCGCCGAGGTGTTCGCCGCCGGGTCGCTGCAGTTCTCCTGGGGCCTGGATGCGTTCCGCGATCCTCAGTACGCCAACGCGCCGGTGCCCGAGAGCCCCGCCCTCCAGGAGGCGCTGACACGGGCCCTCCACGACCTCACCGTCTCACACGTGCCCCGCCCAGGGCCGCCGGACATCTGCGTTCCGGCGGCGAGATTCAGCGACGGCGTGGGGCCGCCGGCGGTGGGGGAGCCGATCACGTTTGCCTCGACCTCACGCGATGCTTACGGCGTGATCAGTGCGCAGGACTGGACCATCAGCGGCGACGGCGGGTCCGCCAGCGCCACGGGGGCCAGCCTCGAGCGGACGTTCGCGCGTCCCGGCACGGCCGAGCTCAGTCTGCGGGTGCTCGACGCCAGTGGCGCTGCGGCCACGACGGCCCAGACCGTGCGGATCTGCGACTGCCCGGCTCCGCCGCCCACGGGCGGTGGCTGGCCGGCGGGGTCGCGCCTCGGCGGGCCGTGCGCCCTCGTACGGATCGGTTCGCTCAAGCTCGTCGGCAGCCGGTACTGGTTTGAGCCGGGCCGTTCGGTGACCCAGTTCACCATTACCGCGGATCCCCTAACCAACTCGGCGGGCGCCATTCGGACGGCGCTCGGGCGGCCCCGACTTGCGCAGACCGCCGTCGAACTGCCCACCGCCGGAAGGGTTCCCGTCCGCATCGTGATCGCGGCCGACATCGGCGGTCGCACCCTCCATCAGGACTACCTGCTGCCGGCCCGGCGGCGGGGGGGTCTGGCCCCGCCGCCGCGGGCCCTGACGACCGTCACCTGCGACGGGACGTCCGGCAACGTCCTCGACGCCGCGTTCGGCGCAGCCAGCAGCACGCCACTGCGGGTTGCCCTGACCGGCGCCGGACGCCTGACCGTGACCGTTTCGGGCCCGGGTATGCGGCCGCTCGTCCGTCACGTCAACGCTGTGTTTGGCCGGCAGTTCGTTCTGACCTGGCCGTCGAGTGGTTTGCCCGTCGGCAGTTACGCGGTGCGGGTACAGGCGCCGCGGTCCTCGCTGCCCCAACCGTTTACGTTGGGCGCCGTGCGGGTCGGGCCGCCGAGTGGCGCAAAACATCCGCCCACCCGCCGAGCGACGCGCCGGTGATCCCGAACCGCCGCGGCGAAGCGTGGAGCGACATAAGCCCTCTGACGGACTCGAACCGTCGACCCCTTCCTTACCATGGAAGTGCTCTACCAGCTGAGCTAAGAGGGCGTTGGCGCCAGCGTAGCGAGTTTGGCCACGCTGGCGCCGTCCCTGTGATCTAGCGGCGAAGCCGCTTGGTTCGGCTAGCCGCCCTGCTTGCTGGAGCCGAAGCCGATGCTCCAGATGCCCCGGCCGTGGGTGGCGGCATAGATGCGGCCGCTCGGACCCGGGGTCACGTCATCGACCGGCGCGTTGGGCAGGCCGCTGCCCAGGCGCGACCAGGTCGTGCTCGAGCCCTGGCCCACGGTGGCGGTGAACATGCCCTGGTCGGTGGCCAGGGCCAGGCTCCGGCCCGAGAGGACCATCGCGTCCGATGCGATGTCGGGCAGGTTGCCCGAGATGTCCTGCCAGGTCTGACCGCCATCGGTGGTCTCCCAGACATGACCGACGCCGCCGCCCGGGATCCAACGGCGCGAATAGCCGTTGAAGATCGCATAGGCGTGGGCCGAGTTGCGGGGGTCGACGGTGACCCCGGCGATGTACCGGTTGGGCAGGCCGGTGGTGTTCACCTGATGCCAGCTGCCACCGTAGTTGGTGACGATCCCGCGGCCGAAGCTCGGCCCCGGATTGCCGCCACCGGCCACCCACGCGGCGTACACGATGGCGCCGTTGTTGGCCGAGGACACCGCCGTCGCGGCGTGACCTGAGCCGGTGTCGTAGGCCTGCGTCCAGCTGCAGGCGCTATCGGTGCAGCTGGTGCTCCAACCCGCCTTGGAGATCCACACGTAGCGGCCGCCGGTCACCCAGGTGCCGGGATTCTGCTGATCCTGGGTGAGGGGAGTGACGAACCGGAATGATGGGTCGCAGTCCGAGCGCGGCGTCACGCCGACAGTCGACTGGGCAACGCAGCCCGGGCTGACCGGGTCATAGAACGTGTGACCGCCGTCGATTGAGGAGTACATCGTGCCGTCGGTGTACTCGCCGACCATGCGGTTGGCGTTGGCGGGATCGACCACCACGTCAAACCCGTCGCCACCGGCCGGCTCGACCATCTGCGGGGACCCGGACTGCAGCACCGAGGTGCCGTTGTCCTGGAGGCCGCCCCACACGGTCAGCGCGCCGGTGCTGAGCAGGCCGGCCCGGCCGTCGTAGTACTGCCACGAGCGGAGCGTGGCGTTGGTGTCGGTCCAGTCCCCGTACTGCTGCGCGTCGGACAGTGGGCGGTCGTAGACGCCGCCGTCGTTACCGATCACGATCTTGCCGTTCGCGATCATCATCGCGTGCTGGTCCGGATGCGTGCCTCTGGGGCAGTTCGGGCTACAGGCCAGCCCGTAGTTCCAGTACGGAGTCGCGGTGTTCCAGGTGGCACCACCGTTGGTGGACTGGAACACCTCCTCGAGCCCGGCGTAGAGATGGTTCGGGTCCGCCGGGTCGACCGTGAGGTCCTGGTTGTACCAGGCCTGTACGCCCACTCCGTAGCCCGAACCCACCGGAAGCGCCGAACCCGACCCGGCCAGCTGCTTCTCATCGGCGATCTCCTTCCACGGTCCCGCCACCCTGGCCGGACTGCCCGTGACTGAGAAGATGCCCATCAGCACCGACTCGTCCCCGGCGGCGAGCTGCGAGACCGACTGGACGATCGCGTACAGCTTTGAGCCGTCGGACGAGTAGGCGAATGTCGTGCGACCGATGTCAGACGCCTTGATGTCCCCAATCGGAGCCACCTTGGTGAACGTGTGCCCACCGTCGGTGGACTCGTAGAAGCCGTTGTTCTGCGTGTGGCCGGGGCCGTGCCAGCCGATCGCGGTGATCACGTCCTGGCCGCCCGTCCCCGGCACCACGGCGACCGTGGTCGTCTGCTGGTCGTAGGGCGGGTTGTCGGTCGACCCGGCGGGCTGGAGGACCGCGGTCCAGGTGCCGGCTGAGCGGTCGTAGCGGAACAGGCCGTTGTTGGTCGCCGCATACGCGTTCCCGGCCTGATCGAAGGCCAGCTGGAAGACGGTCTTGGAGACCAGCGGGTTGCCGCCGGCGGAGGTGTCATCGCCGACGCGGGTGAAGCTGGCGCCGTCGTCGGTCGACCGGTAGACGCCGGTGCCTGCGTAGCTGTCCTGACTGGTGTTGGCCTCACCGGTGCCGACCCACAGCGAGCCGTCGGCCGGGTTGACCGCCACGGCTCCGATGGACAGCGACGGCATCCCGTCGAACACCGGCGTCCAGGTCCCACCCTGGTCGCTCGAGCGCCATACGCCGCCCGCGGCCGTGCCCGCAAACCAGCTCCCGTCGGGGGTCTGGGTCAGCGCGGTGGTGCGCCCCCCGACCAGGCCCCAGCCGGCCCCGGCGTTCGACCAGAAGGGGTCGGTGTAGCCGGACGGTTCAGCGTTGTAGGGGCTGCTGGTGATCTCCTGCCAGGCTCCCCCGCTGACCGGGAGGCTCTGGGCCTGCTGGGCGGCACTGACCAGCGCGGCCCCGGACACCGAGGTGGCGGGGGCGGTGCGCTCATAACCGTACTGGGCGGCGGCGTCCGCGAGGTCGCCGTCGTTGGGCGTGTGCGTTGCTGAGCTGGTAGCACCGCCGGACGCGTTCAGGACGCTCAGCAGCGCCCGCTGACGCGCGGCGGCGCCATGGAGATACCGGTTCGCAGCCTGCTTTTGGCGGGCCGCGCCGGCAACGGCCGTCAGGCCGAGCAGAGTCATGCTCGCGACGGCGAGAAAGGCCAGGATTCTCCAGCCTCTGAGCTTCATTCAACCCCTCGTTTCCCCTGGGAGCCGGTGCGAGGATCGCGGCGGCTCGATTTGGACGCGCCCGGAGTACCCAGCGCCCCCGGCCGTCAAACCATCGCCGCGCGAAGCTCGACGGATGGCCGAGCAGGCGCTGATGAGGACGGCGTCAGCCGCCGTAGGCGGAGTGCAGCAGGCCGGCCATCGCCGGCGCGCTGGCCGGACCCACGGGCGAGCCGCTCGAATCGGCGAACCCGATCTCGAGGTGCGGGCCGGTCGACATGCCGACGATCCCGTACCCCACCTCGCTGATCACCTGCCCCTGGCCCACGTGCGTCCCGACGGGCGTCCAGTTGCCGGGGCCGGCGTGCCCGTAGTAGACGTAGTCATAGCCGGACAGGGGGCTGTCGCAGTGGATCACGGGCGCCGAGGGTCCGAAGCCGCCGATCCCGTGCAGGACGACCGTGCCGGAGCAGACCGCATACAGCGGCGTACCGCCGGGCGCCGATATGTCGACGCCGTCATCGAGCGACCAGGATCCGGAGGGCGAGGCGGCCGAGGTCGGCATCGGGAAGCTGAATCCGCCGCCGCCCGCCGGGGCCGGAGCGGGGACGGGAGCCGCCGGACTCCCGGACGGCGAGCCGGAGCTGCTCACCGGTGCGGGGGCCGAGGCCTGGGCAGCCGCACGGGCGGCGCGGGCCGCGGCGGCGGCCTGGGCCGCCTGCAGGTGGACGAGCTCGGCTCGCAGCGTGCCCACTGACTGGCGCGCGAACACGAGCTGGCCGGCCTTCGCGTTGCGGACCCGGGTGGCAGCGATTTCCTCGGAGACGAGGGTCAGGCGGTTGCGGTCGACGCTGTTGCGCTCGTACAGGACCTGGGTGGTCAGCGCCTGCTGGCGCACGGTGAGCTGGCCGAGCCGGGTGGCCTCGGCCGCCACGGCGCGCCGGGCGGCCTTCACCTGTCCGACGATGGTGGCGTCCTGACGGCCGATCCGCTGGGCGAAGGCGAGGCGTTCGAGCAGATTGGGGAAACCGGTCGACTCGAGGACCACGCTGACCAGATCGGGCCGGTCGGCCTCGTAGCTGCCCACCAGCTGCTGGGAGAGAACGGCCTCGGTGCGGACCTGCGCCGCCTCGAGCTGGGTCAGCCGCAGACGGGCCGCGACGAGCTCCGCCTGCAGCTTCAGCAACTGGGCCCGCTTGGCATCGAGGTCCGCCTGGAGCCGGTTGACCTGCCCCTGCAGCGCGGAGACGCTCTGCCCCAGCTGATTGACCCTGCGGCTGGCCGCTCCGACGGCGCCGGCCAGCGAGGAGACGCGGCCCTGACCGGCCGCGATCCGCTGCTGCAGCTGCCCGGTCGTGGCCGCGCTCGCGCGCGGGGAACCGGTGGTGAGTGCCGACAGCAGCAGCGCGGCGATCAGGCTGACGGCCAGGCCGCCGGCCGCGCGTTTCATGGGCATCTTGGCGGAGGGCATGCGGGGCGTTTTGAGCGGTGCGGGCCCGGGGCATTCCCGCGTATGCCGCTCAGCTAAGACGCCGGGACGGTAACACGGAGCGCGGTCGCGGCGTCACCAGGGTCGGGGCTGCAAGAAAACGTGCAAAGGCAGGAATGTCGGCCCCCCGGCCCGACGGCGCGGTGCCAACGGGGGCGCAGGTTCCGGGTTCCGGATCATGATCTCGCGACCACGCTCACGTGCAGATCGCGGGGTGCGCCCGCGGCTCGCAACCGCCTGGCGCGACCGATCCGGAGGCCATCGGGGTCGATTTGCGCCACCACGGCGTCGGAGATCAGAACCTGATCGGCCTTGGCGGCGGCACCCACACGAGCGGCCACGTTCACGTCGACGCCGAGGTAATCGCCGCCCAGCTTCCGCGGGCTGCCCCAGTGCACCCCCGCCCGCATCTTCGGGGTGTGCCCGTCGAGGTCGATATCGGCGATGGCCGCTTGCGCGTCGAGGGCGGCCTCGACCGCCGGACGCGCCGCCGGGAAGGTGGCCATGACGCCATCGCCGAGGCGCTTGACGATCCGCCCGTCATGGGCGGTGACCGCGTGCTCGAGCCCCGTGCCGACCGCCCGCAGCAGTTCCAGCGTGGCCGCATCCCCGGCCCGCAGCGCCCAGCCCGAGAAGCCGACCAGATCGGTGAACAGGATCGCCAGCTGCCGGTCCCCGTGTCCGCGGCCGGTGGCCTCCGACAGCGACTGCCACACCTGGAGACCAGCCAGGCCGAGTTCCTGGACGACGCTCTGGCGACCCGGCTGCAGCGCGGAGACGCCTCGGGCCACCACCTCGGCGGGGTGCGAGCCGGCCGTTGACAGCGCGTCGCCGAAGCGGTCGTCACCGGGCAGCCGCCGGCGCAGAGCACCAGCCGCGGTCAGGAGCGAGGGCTGCGAGTCGATCTGGATAGCGAAGCGCTTCAGACGCCCCCGGCGGGCGTCCGGTTCGGGCGCTCCGTCCCGGTCGGCGGGGGGCTCGAATCGGCCGTTGGGCTCGGTTTCGCCTGCTGACATCAGCCTTAGCCGGGGTCATCAACCTCGGAGTGGCGGGACCAGGATTCGAACCTGGGAAGGCAGAGCCAACGCGTTTACAGCGCGTCCCCTTTGACCGCTCGGGAATCCCGCCCAGCGGGCGCTGAGTGTAGCGACGGACCTCGCCACGGGAGCGCCTCACCGGGCTCGATCGCGTGCTCGGAGGAACTAGGAGGCGTCGCGCAGCCGCTGAGCCTCGGGCAGCGCCTCGAGCTTCTTCAGCGTGTGGTTCTCGATCTGGCGGATCCGCTCGCGCGTGACGTTGAATGCCCGCCCGACCTCCTCCAGCGTGTACGGGCGCTCGCCGGTGAGGCCGAAGCGCATCTCGATCACCTCGCGCTCACGCGCGGGCAGCGCGGCCAGGGCGCGGCGCAGGTTCTCGCGGCGCAGGTGCTCGGAGGCCTGCTCGAACGGTGACTCGGCGGTCTGATCCTCAACGAAGTCCCCCAGGGAGGAGTCATCCTCCTCCCCGATCGGCTTCTCGAGCGAGATCGGCTGCTGGGCCATGCGCAGGATGTCCCGTACCTCGCGCACGGTCGTCTCGAGCTCGGCGGCGATCTCCTGCGGGGTGGGCTCGCGGCCGAGGCTCTGGACCAGCTGACGTTCTACGTGGATCACCTTGTTGAGCTTCTCCACCATGTGCACGGGAATCCGGATCGTCCGGCCCTTGTCGGCGATCGCGCGGGTGACCGCCTGGCGGATCCACCACGTCGCGTACGTGGAGAACTTGTAGCCCCGGCGGTAGTCGAACTTCTCCACCGCCCTGATCAGGCCCATCGAGCCTTCCTGGATCAGATCCAGGAAGGTGAGGCCGCGGCCCAGGTAGGACTTGGCGATCGACACGACCAGGCGCAGGTTGGCCTCGATCATCTGCTGCTTGGCCAGCATGTCCCCGCGCTCGATGCGCCGCGCCAGCAGGACCTCCTGCTCGGCGGTGAGCAGGCTCACGCGCCCGATCGAGCGCAGGTAGAGGCGTAGCGAGTCCAGGCTGGGCTCGACGGTCAGGTCGACCTCGACCTTCTTCCGCGGCTCGGAGTCCTGAGCCGCGGCGCGCTGCGCCCCGGCCTCGACGCTGCCGGCCTCGGAGCGGGCCAGGCGGCCATCTGACTCGACGACGTCGATGCCCTGCTCGTCAAGGTACGCGTGCAGCTCCTGCACCTGCTCCTTGGTGACCTCGAACTCTTCCAGGCAGGACTCGATCTGCGCAAAGGTGAGACATCCGCGCTCCTGTCCTTCGGCGATCAGCCCGCGCAGCTCATCCATCTCCGCGATCGGCGTCTCATCGCTCAACAGGACTACTTCATCAACGCTCACAGCCCCTGAGCTCCTCCTATACGGATTGCCGAGCACTCCCGCGGACAACGGGAGCCTCCCTCGTGACTCCTGTTACGACCACGGCATTGTTACCACAGTCTGGGCCGGCAACGAAACCAGGGCCAGCCGGGCCGGGGCTCAGGCTCTCTACTCTTGTATCCGGCCGGTTCCGATCGACGGGCGGCCCGTTGACCCCCAGGCAGAGTGAGATGACCGACACGAGCACTTCAACCGGCAGTCTGATCGACGTTCAGGCCCGCACGCCGGCGCTACCGCTGAGCCTGTCGCGGGTCGGCGTCAACAGTGTGGAGAAGGTCATCCGGCTCCGTCACGACGGGGCAGAGAACGGAACGCTGTCTGACCCCGCCGACGGCAACGAGCTGTTCTCGGCCAAGTTCGAGTGCGTCATCGAGCTCGGCCCCAACCAGAAGGGCGCGCACATGTCGCGCTTTGAGGAGGTCGTCAACGAGGCGATCGGCGAGGTCGTGCTCGGCGGCGCGACGTTCAAGGCCGAGACCCTTGCCCAGCGGATCGCCGAGCTCGTGCGCGACCGCCAGGGCGCACGCCGTGCCGAGGTCAGCGTCGAGGCCCGCTTCCCCGAGCACAAACCGGCGCCCGTGTCCGGCGTCACCACGCAGGAGATCTACACGCTGCATGGGCTGGCCGTGGCCGGCGAGCGCGGCACCCGGCGCCTGGTCGGCGTGACCGCCCAGGGCATCACCGCCTGCCCGTGCGCCCAGGAGCTGATCGCCGGCTCGGCCCGCGAGCGCCTCCGGCTGGAGGGCTTCGACGGGGACGAGATCGAACGGATCCTGGATGTGGTGCCGGTGGCGACCCACAACCAGCGGGGCCTCGGCACTCTCCACATCGGCTGCCCCGAGGACTGTGACGAGCAGATTGACGCCGCCACCCTGCTCGAGATCGTCGAGCAGTCCATGTCCTCGGAGATCTACGAGCTGATGAAGCGGACCGACGAGGCCCATGTGGTCGAGAAGGCCCACCGCCGCCCGCGGTTCGTCGAGGATTGCGTGCGCGAGATGGTGCGTGGCGTGATCGAGCGCTTCCCGCAGCTCGACGACCGCACATTCGTGTCCGCCCAGCAGCTGAACCTGGAGACCATCCATCAGCACAACGTGGTCGCCGAGCGGTTCGGCACCCTGGGGGAGATCCGCGGGGAACTGCGCGACGGCACGCCACCGGTCGCCCACACCGGACTGAACGCGTGGCTGCAGCGCGCCGACTGACGCCGCTCAGGGCGCGGCCGCCGGTGGGGGCGCGGAGGGCGGACGGCCCGCTGTCGCCTCGGCCACGCGCCGGCGCACGCCGAAGAAGTAGTCAAGCCCTGACAGCACCGTGATCGCGACCGTCACGTAGACCACGACGGTCACCCAGACCTCGCGCTCATTGAAGGCGATCAGCAGCATCACCATCAGCACCTGAGCCACCGTTTTGAGCTTGCCGAACGGGCTGGCCGGAATCACCACACCCTGCTGGGCGCCCGCCGCGGCCCGCAGGACGGTCACGGCGAACTCGCGCGCGATGATGACCATCGCCACCCAGGCCTCGAGCCGGTTGAGGGAAACCAGCGCGACCAGGGCGGCCACGATCAGGAGCTTGTCGGCGATCGGGTCCATCAGCTTCCCGAACGTGGTCACGGCGTTGCGTGACCGGGCCAGATATCCGTCGACCGCGTCCGTCACCGAGGCCAGCGCGAACACGATCGCGGCGAGCAGGTCACCGTTGCCGGTGTTGGCCAGCAGCGCCACCAGCAGCACGGGAACCAGCAGGATCCGCAGGACGGTCAGGACGTTGGGGACGTTCAGCGGAAACATCGGCGGGCCGAACGCTACCGATCCCTAGCGGGCATCATTTGACCGTGCGCGCGGCGATCCTTGATCAACCCGGACAGCCCCTGCGGCTGGGTTCGGTGCCCGATCCGCAACCCGCGGCGGGCCAGCTGCTCCTGAGGGTCCGAGCCTGCGCCGTCTGCCGGACCGACCTGCACCTGCGCGACGCCGAGCTGCCGGCCCCCAGGCTGCCGCTGATCCTCGGCCATCAGATCGTCGGAGACACCGAGGACGGGCGACGCGTCGGAGTGCCCTGGCTGGGCTGGACCGACGGCACCTGCCGCTATTGCCGTCGCGGGCAGGAGAACCTGTGCGTGGCCGCTCGCTTCACCGGACGCGACATCGACGGGGGGTATGCCGAGCTGACGGTGGCCGACGAGCGCTTCTGCCTGCCGCTGCCCCCCGAGCCGCCCGACGAGCAACTCGCCCCGCTCCTCTGCGGTGGCCTGATCGGCTACCGGGCGCTGCGCATGACGGGGGACCCGGGACGCCTGGGCCTGTACGGGTTCGGGTCCGCCGCCCACATGATCTGCCAGGTCGCCGTCCATCAGGGCCGCGAGGTCTATGCGTTCACGCGCCGCGGTGATGAGCGCGGCCAGGCCTTTGCCCGGTCCTTGGGGGCCACGTGGGCGGGAGGCAGTGACGAGCGGCCGCCCGAGGAGCTCGATGCGGCCATCATCTTCGCCTCCGCCGGCGCGCTCGTGCCCGCCGCGCTGAGATCGCTGGCTCCCGGCGGCAGCGTCGTCTGCGCCGGGATCCACATGTCCGACATTCCGGCCTTCCCCTATGAGGATCTCTGGCACGAGCGCAGTATCCGCTCGGTGGCCAACCTGACCCGTGAGGACGGCCACGAGTTCCTCGCGCTCGCGCCCCAGGTCCCGATTCGCACCACGGTCACGACGTATCCGCTGGCGCACGCCGAGCGGGCCCTGGCCGATCTCCGCGCCGGGGCCTTCACCGGCACCGCCGTGCTCATCCCGTGAGCGCCGCTGGAGCAGTCGCCGCCGTCCCCCGCGAAGCGGGCCTCGACGGGCCACCCGGGCGCATGTTCTAGGGTTCTCTGTCATGCCTCTGGTTCCCATGGTCATCGAGCGCACCGCCCGCGGCGAGCGCGAATTCGACATCTACAGCCGTCTCCTCAACGAGCGGATCATCTTCCTCGGGTCACCGATCGACGATCAGGTGGCCAACCTGATCGTCGCCCAGCTGCTGCACCTGGAGTCAGCGGATCCCGACAAGGACATCTCGATCTACATCAACTGTCCCGGCGGCTCGGTGTACTCGGGCCTGGCCATCTACGACACGATGCAGTTCATCAAGCCGCAGATCCAGACGATCTGCGTCGGCATCGCGATGTCGATGGGCTCCCTGCTGTTGACCGGAGGCGCCAAGGGCAAGCGCTTCTCCCTGCCCAACAGCCGGATCCTCATCCACCAGCCCTCGGCCGGCTTCGAGGGCCAGTCGACGGACATCGAGATCCACGCACGGGAGATCCTCAATATTCGCCGTCGCACCGACGAGATCTACGCGCACCACACCGGCCAGACCGTTGAGCAGGTGCATGCGGACATGGAGCGCGACCGCTTCTTCAAGGCCGATGAGGCCGTGGCCTACGGCCTCATCGACCGCGTGATCGAACACCACTGACAACCGGGAGGTAGCCGCTATGGCAATGGCTGAGAGGTCGGCAACCACGGTCTGGGAGGGCGACCTCCCCCACGGCAAGGGGACGCTCGACGGCGCCAGCGGCGCGCTGTCTGAACTGAGCGTCACCTGGGCTTCGCGGACCGAGCGCTCGAACGGGCAGACCAGCCCCGAGGAGCTGATCGCGGCCGCCCATTCCTCATGCTTCTCGATGGCGCTGTCCAACGAGCTCGCCCAGGACGGGCATCCCCCTGAGCAGCTCTCGGTCACCGCCAAGGTGACGCTCGATCAGCGCGACGGAGCGCCCACCGTGACCACCTCGGAGCTGACCGTCACCGGCGCCGTCCCGGGACTCGATCAGGCGGCCTTTGAGACCGCGGCTCAGAACGCGGGCCGGAACTGCCCGATCTCGCGCGCCCTGGCCGGCGTGAAGATCAGCGTCAGCGCGACGCTGGCCTAGCCGCCGCGCGGCTCCCGGGCGGCTCAGCCCGGGGCGCGCCGGATGCGTCCCGAGCCGCGCCCCCGGGTGGCCTCGGGCTCGGCCACGACCGGCCGGCTGAGGGCCCAGAACACCATCAGCCCGCCGAACACGAGCATCCCGATGCCCGTGTAGAGGTCGACGTTGATGCCCGACGCCTTGGTCTTGACGGCATGGGAGCCGACCAGCCCGAGCACCAGCAGGATCACCCCGTAGAGCAGGAACAGGCCGCCGATCAGACGCCGGATGTCAAACCGGTTGGCCACCCGCGCCGCCCTCAGCTCCTCCTCTTCCGTGGCGCCGGTCGAGGCCAGCGGCGCGCCGGTCGCGGGCCGGTCCTGACCTCCGAACGGACGTTGGGGTTCAGTCATGCCAGGTCTCCTAGGCGAAGATGAAGTTGAGGATCACGACCAGGACGATGGCCACCGACCCGAGCAGGATCGGCGAGCGCCACCAGAGCTTGTCGCGCTCGTCGATCTTGGCGTCGGCGTCCGGCTCCCGGGTCATCCCCCACACGAGGCCCCGCAGCTCCTCGGCGGGTTTGGGCTTGGTGACCAGCGACACGGCCACCAGCACCACCGCGTCGACCAGGAAGGCGATGATGGCCTGCCAGAAGCTGGCGCTCAGCGGCGAGCCGAAGTGGAACACCGTCTGGTAGGCGTTGAGACGGTTGACGATGTAGGCCGCCGCCGTGCCGGCCACGAGGCTGAAGAATCCGCCCCAGGCCGTGGCCCGCTTCCAGAACATGGCCACGATGAAGGTGGCGAACAGCGGGGCGTTGAAGATCGAGAACAGCGTCTGGATGTAGTTCATGATGTTCGAGTAGCCCTTGGCGATGAACGCCGTGAGCACCGACACCAGGATTCCGGCCACCGTCACCAGGCGCCCGGCGCGCAGGTAGAAGGCGGGATCGCGATCCTTGGCGAAGTAGGCCTGGATCAGGTCGTAGGTGACCACCGTGTTGAACGCGGTCACGTTGGCCGCCACGCCGGCCATGAACGCGGCCAGCAGGCCCGTGACCGCCAGCCCCAGCATGCCCTCGGGCAGGTAGTTGCCGATCAGGTGCGGGATGGCGGTGTTGTAGGAGAGATTGACGCTCGACCCACCGAGGCCCTTCACGGTCAGGACCGCGATCAGGCCCGGGAGGATGATGATCGCGGGCAGGAAGATCTTGGGGAAGGCGCCGATCAGCGGGGTGCGCCGGGCGGCCGAGATGTTGCTGGCCGACAGGGCACGCTGGACCTCGGCGAAGTTCGTCGTCCAGTAACCGAAGCTGAGCACGAAGCCGAGACCGAACACGATGCCCACCCAGTCGGAGGCCAGGGGGTTGGTCACATGGTGGATGGCCAGCCCGTGCCAAGCGTGCAGCCCCGCGTTGCCGAGCTTCTTGAAGGCCTTGACCTTGTTCTCCAGCCCCGAGATGCCGCCCACCGCGTGCAGGGCGACCAGCGTCAGCGGCAGCAGCGCGGCGACGATCACGAAGAACTGCAGGACCTCGTTGTAGATGGCTGAGGTCAGGCCGCCGAGGGTGATGTAGACCAGGACCAGCGCCGCCGCGACGAGGATCGCGATCGTCACCGACCATCCGAGCATCAGATGGATGATCAGGGCGAGGGCGAACAGGTTCACCCCGGAGATGAGCACGGTGGCGATCGCGAAGGTTCCGGCATTGAAGGCGTGCGTGGCCTCGTTGAAGCGCAGCCGCAGGTACTCGGGCACGGAGCGCACCTTGGCTCCGTAGTAGAAGGGCATCATCACGATGCCCAGGAAGACCATCGCCGGGACCGCGCCCACCCAGTAGTAGTGGACGGCCGGCACGCCGTACTGGGCGCCGTTGGCCGCCTGACCGAGGATCTCCAGCGCACCCAGGTTGGCGGCGATGAAGGCCAGGCCGGTTATCCAGGCCGGCAGCGAGCGGCCGGACAGGAAGAAGTCGAGATCGGTCTTGATCGACAGCCGGGCAATGAACCCGATGCCCAGGACGACGACGAAGTAGATCGCCAGGATGACGTAGTCGACGGTGCTCGGATGGAGCCTCAGCATCGGTTCTCCCTGTCGGCTCCCCGGGTCGCCTAGGCGACCCGGTGCTCGATCTCCCCCAGGCCCTCAATGGCGATCCGGATCGAGTCCCCGCTGCGCAGGAACCTCGGCGGATCGAAGGCCTGACCGACACCGCCCGGCGTACCGGTGAGAATCAGATCGCCGGGCCGCAGCGTGCAGGTCTGGGTGATGAAGTCGACCAGCGTCTGGCAGTCAAAGACCAGATCGGAGGTCCGGCTGTCCTGCCTCAGCTCGCCGTTGACCCAGGTCTGCAGATGCAGATCGTCGGCGTTCGGAACCTCGTCGGCGGTGGTCACCCAGGGGCCGAACGGGCAGAAGGTGTCCGCCCCCTTGGCTCGCACCCAGCGCGGCTCGCGGCGCTGCAGGTCGCGCGCCGAGACGTCGTCGGCGACGCAGTAGCCACCGATCCGGCCTCCGGCCCCGATCACGATCGCCAGCTCGCCCTCGTAGTCCAGCCGCCGTACGATCTCCGGGCAGCGGACCGGCCCGCCGGGCGGAGCCGCGGAGCCGCGGACCTTGACGAACACCATCGGCTCCTCGGGCATCTGGGCCCCGGTCTCCTCGATGTGAGCGGCGTAGTTGAGGCCGATCGCATAGATCGTGCCCGGTCTCGGAATCGGCGCCAGCAGCTGTACCCCTCCCAGTGACCAGGAATGGCCGCTGCGCTCGGGCGGAGCGCCGGCCAGGACGTCCGCCACGCCCACCTCGGCAAAGGCATGCACGGCGTCGCCCTCAACCTCCCCGGCGAGCGGGCGGTCCTGGTCATGGGCGAGGAAGGTGGCCAGCTTCATGCTCGCCTAGCCCTATACCCGGCCGTCGCGCTGTCCACTCGCGGCCGGCGGCGAGAGATCCCGCGGGCGATCAGTCGTTGACCATCTCGTGCAGGGCCAGGACCGTCGTCCAGTTACGGGCCGTGGCCGTCACCCCGAGGCTGCCCCCGGCCAGCTTGTTCCAGAGCTTGGAGCGGGCTACGCCGTCCGGATGCCAGGCATAGATCTCGCGGCCGGCGACGGCCACCGCCTCCGGCTCGATGGCGAGCTCGCTGAGCGTCTCGATCACCGCCGGGGAAGGCTCGCGATCCAGAAAGCTCACCTGGTAGCGCTTGGGCTCGGTGGCCCGCTCGCCGAGCGGGTTGAGCCTCACCACGCCGGCCAGCTCCTCCGCCGTCCGGCTGACCACGGGGACCGCGAAGCCGAACCCCTCCGCGAGCAGCCTGCCCAGATCGGACTCGAGCTCCGCCGGCGCGGCCGGGCTGTCGAGGACCACATTGCCGGATTGGACGTAGGTCCGAACGTCCTCGTAGCCGGCCTCCCCGAGCAGCGCCCGCAGGGCGGCCATCGGCACCCGACGTCGCGGGCCGAGATTGATACCGCGGAGCAGCACGATCCGCCGCATGGGCGAAGTCTACGTCGATCATCTGCCCGCTCTCCGCGTGCTATCCGCAAAATCTACGGATGTCCGTTGCTGCGCCCAGGCGTAAAACCCTCGATGTGGACCGGGATCCGAGGGGCAATTCCAGACCGGCGCCGGTGCTCGTCGCGTCCGATGTCACCCGGGTCTACGGCCAGGGCGACACTTCGGTGACGGCCTTGCGGGACGTTTCGGTGTCGGTCGAGCAGGGGCGGCTGACCGCGGTCATGGGACCGTCAGGGTCGGGCAAGTCGACGCTGCTGCACATCCTGGCCGGTTTGGACCGGCCCACGTCCGGAACGGTGACCGTGCAGGGGCAGGAGATCACGGCCATGAGCGACGACAAGCTCACGCGGCTGCGCCGCGACCACATCGGCTTCGTGTTCCAGTTCTTCAACCTCCTCCCGATGCTCAATGCCCGGGAGAACATGCTCCTCCCGCTCTCGATCGCCGGGCGCGCGCCCGACCCGGAGTGGCTCGACACGGTGATCGAGGAGACCGGCCTGCGTGACCGGCTCGGCCACCGTCCGTCCGAGCTCTCGGGTGGTCAGCAACAGCGGGTGGCGATCGCCCGAGCGCTGCTCAGCCGGCCCGATGTCCTGTTCGCCGACGAGCCGACCGGCAACCTTGACTCCCACTCCGGAGACGAGGTCCTGGCCATGCTGCGGCGGTCGGTGGACTCCGTCAGTCAGACGGTCGTGATGGTCACGCACGAACCCCGCGCGGCCGCGACGGCCGACCGGATCCTGTTCCTGGACGACGGCCGCGTCGTCAAGGACATCGGCGGCTCGGATGAGGCGGACATCGTGGACGCGATGAAGGAACTCGCCGGGAGCAGGTAGTGCTCCGGGTGGCTCTCAGAGGGCTGGCCACACGGCGGCTGCGCTCGGCCCTCACCGCGCTGTCGATCGTGCTCGGTGTCGCCCTGGTGACCGGTACCTACGTGCTGACCGACTCGATCACCGGCGCCTTTGACTCGATCTACCAGACCATCTACCGCGGGACCGATGCCACGATCACCGGCCGCAGCGCGATCGCCTCCAATTCCGGGGGAGCCGGCAATGGCGGCCCCGGCGCCGTCCCCTCCTTCTCGCAATCGCTGCTGGACCGGGTGCTCCGCCTGCCCGGCGTGCGCGACGGAGTCGGCGGGGTCTCCGGCAGCCCGCAGCTGATCACGCATGGCCAGGCCATCGCCTTCGGCGGTGCCCCGAACATCGGCTTCAGCGTGGAGCCGTCCAAGCCCCAGTTCAATTCCCTGACGCTGGCCAGCGGTCACTGGCCGGGGCCGGCCGAGGTCGTCGTGGACACCAACACGGCCGCCAAGAAGAACCTTCACGCCGGTCAGACGATTGGGGTTCAGGCCAACGGGCCGGTGCAGACGATGCGCATCTCGGGCCTGGTCAAGTTCGGATCGGTCAGCTCCATCGGCGGAGCCACTCTGGCCGGCTTCCAGCTCGCCACCGCCCAGCGCCTGTTCGGCAAGGTGGGCAAGCTCGACGACATCCGGGTCAGCGCCCGGCCCGGCGTCACACCGCAGCAGGTCGTCGACCAGATCCGGGCCATCCTGCCGCCCGGAACGCAGGTGCGCACCGGCACGCAGCAGGCCAGCAAGGACTCCGCCGACACCAACGCCTTCCTGTCCTTCCTGCGGACGTTCCTGCTCGTGTTCGCCGGCGTCGCCCTGTTCGTGGGGAGCTTCGTGATTGCCAATTCCCTGTCGATCACGATCGCCCAGCGCACGCGGGAGTTCGCCACCCTGAGAACGCTGGGGGCCACCCGCCACCAGGTTCTCCAGTCGATTCTGGCCGAATCGCTGGCGGTGTCGGTGCTGGCCTCGGTGGTCGGGCTGGGCGTCGGGCTGCTGCTGGCCAAGCTGCTCTTCGCCCTGTTCAACGCGGCCGGCTTCACGCTCCCCAACAGCGGCCTGCTCGTCAAGTCGCGGACGATCATCGTGGCGATCCTGGTCGGCGTGCTGGTCACGGTGCTGGCCAGCCTGCGGCCCGCCCTGCGCGCCACCCGCGTGGAACCGATCGCCGCGGTGCGGGAGGGGGCCACCCTGCCCGAGGGCCGCTTTGCGCGCTACCGCCTTCCCGCCTCGCTGGCCACGACCGCGCTCGGCTTCGCGGTCGTGCTGCTCGGTCTGTTCGTGGCCAGCGGCACCGGCCCGGTGCTGATCCTGATGGGGGCCGGCGCGGTGATCGTGTTCGTCGGCGTCTCGATTCTCTCCGCCCGGATCGTCCCCGTCCTGGCCACGTGGATCGGCTGGCCGGCGACGAAGCTGGCCGGCCAGGTCGGCCGCCTGGCGCGCGAGAACACGCGCCGCAACCCACAGCGCACGGCGTCCACGGCCTCGGCGCTGATGATCGGGCTGGCCCTGGTGACGCTGGTCTCGATGCTCTCGGCCGGCATCATCGCCAACTTCAAGGATGCGGTGAACGTGCTGTTCACCGGCGACTACGCGATCACCGCCCAGAACAACTTCCGGCCGATCCCGATCACGGCCAGCCAGGCGCTGGCCCATGTGCCGGGCGTCCTCGCCGTCGGGGATGTCCGCGCGGGCCAGGGTCGTGTGTTCGGCAAGACCGAGCAGCTGACCGCGGTCGATCCCGGGATGAGCCGGGTGATCCGGATGCACTGGACCCATGGCTCGCAGGCGGTATTCGGCGAGCTGGGTTCCTCCGGAGCCTTCGTGACCGATTCCTACGCTACCTCCCATCACCTGCGGCTGGGCTCACCTGTCACCGTGACGACGCCGACCGGAGCCAATGTCCGCCTGGCCGTGCGCGGGATCTTCAAGCCGCCGAGCGGGGGCAGTCCGTTCGGCCCCGTCACGATGTCAGCAGCCCGCTGGGACACGCTCTATCAGCCGCCCGTGAACCTCTACTCGTTCGTGAAGATGGCCGGCGGGCAGACGGCCGCCAACCGCGCCCGGCTACACCGCGCGCTGGCCGCGTATCCGGACGCCAAGCTGCAGACCCGGCAGAAGTTCATCGACAACCAGATCTCGGGGCTGTCCAGCGTGCTGAACATCCTCTACGTGCTGCTCGCCCTGTCGATCGTGATCAGCCTGTTCGGGATCGTCAACACGCTCATGCTGAGTGTGTTCGAGCGCACCCGGGAGATCGGCATGCTGCGGGCGATCGGCACCAGCCGGCGGCAGATCCGGCGGATGGTGCGCCATGAGAGCGTCATCACCGCGCTGATGGGCTCGCTGGTCGGCGTCCCGCTGGGCATCGTCTTCGGCGCGCTGCTCGCCGCCCGCGTTGACTCAGTGGCCTTCACGATCCCGGTCGGCTCGGTGATCACCTTCGTGGTCGCCGCCTGGCTGGTCGGCCTGCTGGCTGCGATCTTTCCCGCGCGGCGGGCGGCCCGGCTGGCTCCCCTGGAGGCGCTGGCCTACGAGTAGAACAGGGGCTCCTGGCCGGGGAGGCCGCCCGCGGGCTGCTCCCCGGCCCGGCCGCGCGGCGTCTGCTGTCCGAGGGCGATCGACAGATCGCGCGCGATCGCCACCTCCGAGCGCGAGGCGACCAGAGGTTCCTCGATCCCCTCGACGTGGACCAGCGTGCGGCGCCCGTCCCCGCGGTCCGGTCCCTCCAGCGGGACCAGCGCATAGACCCGGTCAGCTCGTACGAACTTCCCGTACCCCAGCGCGACCAGCGGCATGATCCGGGCCATGACGCCGGATCGTAGCTGCCGGCGCCCCGGTCTCAGTCGCCGAGGATCAGGCCCAGGCGGCGCTCCAGCGCCTCACCCAGGATCTCGCGCACGGGACCGGGCTCGAAGCGCTCGACGAGCGCCGATAGGAAGCCCTCGATGACCAGTCGCTTGGCATCGGGCTCGGGCAGGCCGTGCGAGCGCAGATAGAACAGCTGCTCGGGGTCGACCTGAGCCACCGCCGCGGCGTGCGTGCAGCGCACGTCGTTGGCCTGGATCTCCAGGCCGGGAATCGCGTCGGCGTGAGCGCGCTTGGACAACAGCAGGTTCCTGGACTCCTGGAAGGCGTCGGTCTTCTGAGCGCCGGGATCGACGATGATGTTGCCCTTCCAGACCGCGCTCGAGCGGCCCTGAAGGACGCCGCGGAAGGCCAGGTCGGAGGTGGTGTGGGGTGCCGCGTGCTCCTGGGTGGTGTCGAAATCGATGTGCTGGCGGCCATGGCCGGCGTAGGCGCCGGTGACGCGCGCGTCAGCCCCCTCACCGCTCAGGCGCGTCTCCATCCGCACGTGACCGCCGGAGGAGCCGAAGCCCAGCGCGACCCAGTCCAGATGAGCGTCGCGGCCGACCTCGGCCCGTTGCGCGCCGAAGATCCAGCTCCTCTCCGAGAGATCCTGGGCGCACACGTAGCGGAGATTGGCGGCCTGGCCGACGATCAGCTCGCTGACCACGTTGAGCACCGCGTCAAGCTCGTCCGAGCCGGACACGTACTGCTCCCAGACCTGGGCCTGGGCGCCCTCCTCGAGGACGACGAGCGTGCGGCGGTGAAGCTCCGAGCCGGCCTGCGTCTGGACCGTGGTGAGCACGATCGGCGCCTCCACGACCACACCGCGCGGCACGTAGACGAACGCGCCCCCGATGTACCCGGCGTAGTTGCGGGCGGCGAACACGTCGGCGTTCTCGCCGACGACGCTGCCCAGGTGGCGCTCCAGCAGTTCGGGATGTTCATCGGCCGCCTGCTCGAGGGTGCTGACGATGACGCCGTCGGGCAGGCCCCGGCCCTCGGCGGGAAGCTGGTCGGCGTCGCGCTGCTCGAGCCAGCGGGCGGTGTCACCCGGCGCGATCCCGAACGGCAGCGGCACGGCCTGAGTGGCCTGGACCCCGTTGGCATCGACGGGCCCGTAGGCCTCTAGCTCGAGCCCCGACAGGTCGGTGAACTCCCACCCGGGACGGCCCTTGAACTGCGGCAGCGAGAGCTCCTGGGCACGGGCGGCGGCGCGCTCGCGGCGCTCGGCGACAGCGCTAGCCAATGGAGCCCTCCATCTGCAGCTCGATCAGCCGGTTCATCTCCACCGCGTACTCCATCGGGAGCTCCTTGGTGATCGGCTCGATGAACCCATTGACGATCAGCTTGGAGGCCTCCTCCTCAGAGATGCCATGTGACATCAGGTAGAACAGCTGATCCTCGCCGACCTTGGAGACGGTGGCCTCGTGACCGACGTTGACGTCGTCCTCGGAGATCCGGATCGTCGGGTAGGTGTCGGAGCGTGACTCCTCATCGAGCAGCAGCGCGTCGCAGACCACCTTCGACCGGGCGCCGTGGGCTCCCTTGGCGATCTCCAGGAGGCCCCGGTAGGAGCCGCGGCCGCCATCCTTGGAGATCGACTTGGCGAAGATGTTGGAGGTCGTGTTCGGCGCGGCGTGGATGATCTTGCCGCCCGCGTCCTGGTGCTGGCCCTTGCCGGCGAAGGCGATCGACAGGATCTCGCCGTGCGCCCGCTCGCCCATCAGGTAGACGCTCGGGTACTTCATGGTCAGCTTGGAGCCGAGGTTGCAGTCGACCCATTCGACCGTGGCGTCGGTCTCGGCAACCGCGCGCTTGGTGACCAGGTTGAACACGTTGGCCGACCAGTTCTGGACCGTCGTGTAGCGGATCCGCGCGCCCGGCTTGGCGATCAGCTCGACCACGGCGGAGTGCAAGGAGGAGGAGCTGTAGGTCGGGGCCGTGCAGCCTTCCACGTAGTGCACGTAGGAGCCCTCGTCGGCGATGATCAGCGTGCGCTCGAACTGGCCCATCGACTCCGTGTTGATCCGGAAGTAGGCCTGCAGCGGCATCTCGACGTGGACGCCCGGCGGCACGTACACGAATGACCCGCCCGACCAGACGGCCGAGTTGAGCGCGGCCAGCTTGTTGTCGTTGGCCGGGATGATGCTGGCGAAGTACTCGCGCACCAGGTCCTCGTGCTCGCGCAGTCCCGTGTCCATGTCCATGAAGATCACGCCCTGCTTCTCCAGCTCCGCGTTGACCTGGTGGTAGACGACCTCGGACTCGTACTGGGCCCCCACGCCGGACAGGAACTTCCGCTCGGCCTCCGGGATCCCCAACCGGTCAAACGTCTTCTTGACGTCCTCGGGCACGTCGTCCCAGGAGCGCTCGGCGCGCTCGGAGGCCCGCACGAAGTAGTGGATGTCATCGAAGTCGACCTCGGCCAGCATCGGGCTTCCCCAGGTCGGCATCGGGCGGGCCAGGAAGTGCTCGAGCGCCTTGAGCCGGAAGTCACGCATCCACTGGGGCTCTGACTTGAACTCCGAGATCTTGGCCACCAGCTCGGGCGTGAGGCCCTTGGGCGCCTTGTACAGGTAGTTCTCGGCGTCGTGGAACCCGTAGCGCTCGGTGTAGTCGGCGTTGATGCCGCGCAGGCGCTCGTTGTCGGTCAGCACCGGCGGAGTGGTGGTCACGGTGTCGGGAGTCGGCACTACTGCACCTCCAGCTTGATCGTGTCGCCCTCGATGATCACGGGGAACGTGTCCACCGGAACGTAGGCGGGCAGAGTCTTGGGCTTGCCGGTCCTCAGGTCGAACAGGGAGCCGTGCCGCGGGCATTCGACGGTGCACGTCTGCGGATCGAATTCTCCCTCGGCGAGCGGGCCGTCGTCATGTGAGCAACGGTCCTCGATCGCGTAGAACGTGCCCGCGCAGTTGAACACGCCGATCTCCAGATCATCGAACTCGATCAGCTTGCGCTGGCCGGGGCCGAGCTCTGACAGGGGACAGACTTCAATCAGTGTGGGCACGTGGTCTCTAAAACCTAGTCAGCGGATCGGATTTACCGCACGTAGTCTAGCGGCCGGGGGCGATCGCGCTGTCGCGGTGGGGGCGGCACAGCCACAGCTCCTCGAAGGCCGCGATTCCGCACCGACGGCAGCGCTCGGCACCGAACTCGGGGTACGGCTGGATTCGCTCGCAGCCGAACCCGGCGGCCGCCAGCCGCTCCTCGATGTCCGGCGCGTAGAGGCGGACGTGGTCCGGCCTCCAGAAGGCACGGTGACGCTCCTCCGGCGCGACGATCGACGCGTCCTCATACGTGTGCGCACGATTGACGTCGAGCGGCACCATGACCAGGCACCAGCCGCCGGGGGCCGTGAGCCGCCGCAGCTCGCGCATGGCTGCCGCGTCGTCCGGGATGTGCTCCAGGACGTGGGAGCAGATGATGCCGTCGAAGCTCGCATCCGGCAGGCCGGCGGCGGTCAGGTCGATGTGGAGGTCGACGCCCGGCTGGTCGAGGTCGGCCGTGACGTAGCGCAGGTGGGGCAGCCGGCTCAGGCGGCGGCGCAGTGTCCATTCCGGGGCCAGGTGCAGCAGCGACCTGATCTCGCCCAGCAGTTCCGGGCGCGACTGGAACAGCAGCCACTGGGCGCGGTGACGGGCGTGCGAGCCGCACCGCCAGCACAGCCCCAGGGCCACGTCGGGAGCCTCCTTGAACGCGTCAAAGCCGCGTTCACAGATCGGACAGTGGACCGCGTCGCCGCGGTGGCGGGCGAGCTCCACGCGCAATCTCACGCCTCGAGCGATCCGCTGCGGCCGGAGCGAGACCACGGGCGTGCCGGCCCGGAGCGTCAGGCCGCGTCCGGTTCCTCGGCGGCGCTGGCCGGCGTCTCGGGCTCCCAGGCCACGGCATCGCCAAGCGAGGCGCTCTTGATCACCTTGAGCGACAACAGCGCGCACTTCATGCGCTGGGCGGAGATGTCGATTCCCAGCAGATCGAGCACGAAGCCGCGATCCAGCTTGACGAGCTCTGAGACCGGCATGCCCTTGATCTCGTCGGAGACCATCGAGGCCGCCGCCTGGGAGATCGCACAGCCATGGCCCTCGAAGCGGACGCCGTCGATGCGGCCGTCCTCGCCCACGGCCAGCTTGACCGTGAGCTCGTCTCCACACAGCGGGTTGAGGTCGTGGTACTGGAGGTCCACGCGATCGAGCTCGGGCGCCGGCGGGCTCCAGTTGTGGGGGCGCTTGTAGTGCTCGAGGATGTTCTCGCGGTAGAGGTCGTCCATCTGATCCGAGCCTAGCCGCCGAGCTGGAGCACCCGGCGCACCGTGCCCAGGCCCTCGATCAGGCGGTCGGTGTCGGCGGTCGAGTTGTGGACCGCGAACGATGCCCGCGTGGTGGCGGGGGTCCCGAGCGACCGCATCAGGGGCTGCGCGCAGTGGTGACCGGTGCGCACGCAGACGCCCGCACGGCCCAGGATCTCCCCCACATCGTGCGGATGCGCGCCCTCGAGCACGAATGAGATCAGCGCCCCGCGCTCGTCGGCATCGGCGGGGCCGTGGATCTGCAGACCCGGAATCTCGCTCAGGCGCGACAGCGCGTCGGCCAGGAGCGCCGTCTCGTGCGCCCGGATGCGCTCGATGCCCAGCGACTGGATCCAGTCCACGGCGGCCCCGAGGCCGATCGCCTCGGCGATCTGGGAGGTGCCGGCCTCGAACTTGTGGGGCAGGTCCGTCCAGGTCGACTCGGTGGCGCCGACCGTGCGGATCATGTGACCGCCACCGATGAACGGCGGCATCCGCTCGAGCAGCTCGCGGCGTCCGTGAAGCACGCCGATCCCGGTCGGGCCGTAGGCCTTGTGGCCCGTCCAGGCGTAGAAGTCGGCGTCGATCGCGCTCAGGTCCACCGGGAGCTGGGGGACGGCCTGGCTGCCGTCGACGAGCACCGTGGCCCCCGCCTCATGTGCGCGGGGCACGAGCGCGTGCAGGTCGTTGATCGTGCCCAGCACGTTGGAGACGTGCGTCACGGCCAGCAGCTTCGGGCTGCGAGCCAGCAGCGCGTCGAGGCTGTCGGGATCGAGCCGCCCGTCCTCGGTCAGGCTCACGTAGGCCAGCTCGGCAGCCTTCTCCTGGGCCAGCATCTGCCAGGGGACGATGTTCGAGTGGTGCTCCATCCCGGTCAAGACGATCAGATCGCCGGCGCCGACGTTCTGGCGCCCCCAGGTGTAGGCGACGAGGTTGATGGCCCCGGTTGCGTTGGGGGTGAAGATCGTCTCCTCGATCGTGCTGTGCAGCCAGCGGGCGATCCGGGCCCGGGCGCCCTCGAACCGTTCCGTGGCCTCAACGGCCAGCGGGTAGACGCCGCGGTGCACGGAGGCGCGGGACTCGGTGTAGTAGGCGGTCATCGCATCGATGACCGCCTGCGGGGTCTGCGAGGTGGCCGCCGAATCCAGGTAGCAGAGCGGGCGGCCGTCGAATTCGCGGCCCAGCACCGGGAACTGGGCGGCGACGTCGGGAAGGGCGCTGGTGACGGTGCTCACGGTGGCTCCTCGCGCGGCGCTCAGACCGCGGCTTCCTCGAGCTCGTCGGTGATCCACCCGTAACCCTTGGCCTCCAGCTCGGTGACCAGCTCGGGGCCGCCCTCGCGGACGATCCGGCCGCGGTACATCACGTGCACGTGGCTGGGCTGCACGAGATGCAGGATGCGCTGGTAGTGGGTGATGATCAGCACGCCGAGGTCGGGGCCGGCGACCGAGTTGACGCCGTTGGCGACCACCCGCAGGGCGTCGATGTCAAGTCCGGAATCGGTCTCGTCGAGCACCGCCAGGTTGGGCTTCTGCAGCGCCAGCTGGAGGATCTCCATGCGCTTCTTCTCGCCGCCGGAGAAGCCCTCGTTCAGATAGCGGCTGGAGAACTCGCGGGGGACGTTGGTCAGCTTCATCGCCGCCTCGACGGTCTCGCGAAACTCCTTGAGCGGGATCGGATCCTCGCCGCGAGCGTCACGGTGGGCGTTCATCACCGTGCGCAGGTACTTGGTGACCGTCACCCCCGGGACCGACACCGGGTACTGGAAGGCCATGAACAGCCCCATCCGGGCGCGCTCGTCGGTATCGGCCTCCGTGATGTCCTCACCGCCGAACAGGATCTGGCCCTCGGTCACCTCGAGCCCCGGGTGGCCCATGATCGCGTTGGCCAGGGTCGACTTGCCGGAGCCGTTGGGACCCATCAGGGCGTGGATCTCGCCGGAGCCGACGCTCAGCTCGAGGCCGCGCAGGATCTCCTTCTCACCGGCGCGGACGTGAAGGTTTCGGATCTCGAGATCGGGCATGCTCAGCTTTCCTTGGTTCTAGGCGGCCGGGACGGAGACAACGTCCAACGTCGCCGCGGCACTCTCAGGTTCGGGCACCCGGCCGCCGGAGAAATCCACCAGCTCGGCCAGGGTCGTCGTCTGCAGCGAGCGGATGATGCCGCCCTGCACGCGGGTCCACAGCAGCTTCGTCGCGCAGCCGCGGCCGGCGTCGGGCTGGTGTGAGCACAGCACCCGCTCGGTGTGATCGTGGACGAAGCACTCCATCGGGGCGATCGAGCCCTCCAGGGCCTGCACGACCTCGTCCATGGCAATCTCCTCGGCCGGCCGGGACAGCCAGTAGCCGCCGTGCGCGCCGCGGGCGCTCATCACCAGTCCGGCCTTGCGCAGCCGGGCCACGACCTGCTCGAGATAGGCCAGCGGCAGCCCCTCGGCATCGGCGATCGCCTTGAGGCTGGTCGGATGCTCGGGCGATTGCCGTCCAAGCTCGATCATCAGGCGGACGCCGTATTCGGCCTTGGAGGAGAAGATCACCCGGTAAATCCTACCAGGGAGGTCGGTTTAAGCCCCGGGATCGCGGTACGCGGATGCGCGCTGTGGCGCCAAGCGGACCGGTAGGGTCCGCTCATGGACGATGGCGGACTGGCCACCGCGGATGAGGTCGTCGAGGCAGCCGCGGCCGCGCGGGCCGCCGGGCGGCTGGGGATCGACACCGAGTTCATGTCCGAGGGCCGCTACCGGGCGCTGCTCTGCCTGGTCCAGGTGTCGGTCGACAATCCGGAGCCCGGCGGCGATCCGCTCATCTACCTGATCGACGGACTGGGCGGGATCGACACCCGGCCGCTGGCGGAGCTGCTCGCCGATCCCGAGATCGAGGTCATCCTCCACGCCGGGCGCCAGGACGTGGCCATTCTGCGCCGCGCCTGGCGGACCGATTTGACCAACATCTTCGACACCCAGATCGCGGCCGGGTTCAGCGGCGGCGGCGCCCAGACCGGCTACGGCAACCTGCTCGGGTCGATCCTGGGCCGCCGGGTGGGCAAGACCGCCAGCTACACGCGCTGGGACGTCCGGCCCCTGACCGCCGAACAGCTTGGCTACGCGGCCGAGGATGTCGCCCATCTGCTCGAGCTGGCCGATGAAATCCAGCGCCGCCTGGCCGCCAGCGGCCGGCTGGAATGGGCCCGCGAGGAATGCCGGCGTCTCGAGGGGGCCACCGACGAGCGCGACCCGGAGACGGCCTGGGAGCGCCTGCCCCGCATCGGGCAGCTGGACCCTCGCTCACGAGCGGTCGCTCGTGAGCTGGCCGCCTGGCGCGAGCGCACGGCGGCGGCAGTCGACCGGCCGGTGGGCTCCATCCTGGCCGATCCGCCGCTGGTCGAACTGGCCAAGCGCCATCCCGCCACCACCCACGGCCTCGAACAGATCCGCGGCCTGCACCCGCCGACCATCAAGCGGCGCGGGCAGGCCATCCTGGAGGCCATCGTCCGCGGCCAGGAGGCCGACCCGATCCCGCGCGATGAGCACCGGGGGCGCTCCGACGCCGGCGACGCGCCGATGATCTCCCTGGCCGAAGCCCTGCTCCGGGCCCGGGCGCTCGAGGCCGGCCTGGCCTACGAGCTGATCGCCTCCCGCGCCGAGCTGGAGCAGATCGTGGGCGCCGCGCGCCGCGGTGAGCCCGAGCCCCAGGTCCGGACGCTGACCGGCTGGCGGCGCGATCTGGTCGGCGGTGACCTGCGCGACCTGCTGGCCGGGCGCAGTTGCATGGCGGTCGGCCCGGACCGGCGCCTGACCCTGCGCAGCCACGGCTGACCTCGCGACGGGCCGCTACCCGCGGATTGCTGCTAGGCGGCGCCCGACTCGAGCATCATCGACAGGGCCGGCTGGCGGTTGATCATCGTCTGCGAGAGAGCGAGGGCGATCATCGGCGAGCGCTTGACCCAGCCGAGATCCCAGTCCTTGAGATCGAGCGCGGCGGTGGCAAACACGAGGTGGTACCGGTGCCCGGGAGATTCGGCGGCGCGCTCATCACCCGTCTGGGCCCCGACCAATTTCCAGCCGAGGCTCTGGAGGTACTTGCGCTCCTGCTTGAGCAGCGCCTCGGAGCTGGCGTAGCTCCCGACCACGACCAGCTGGACGGCGCAATAGCGGTTGGCGCCGGGATCGCAGCGTGTGACGTGGGCGACGACCCGGGTGCGGGGAATCAGCGGCACGCGATCCAGCGACGGGACCCGGCTCCCGGCGGACTGGCCGCAGCCGGCCCCGGCCAGCCCCAGGGCCAGCGCCGCCACCACTGTGAAGGCTCGCGCACGCACGCCGTCCGCCGCTCTAACCCGCGTCAAACCCTGACAGGGCCTGGGCGAGTCCCTGGCTGTCCAGCCCGGCGCCCAGGCCGCACAGCAGGGCGATCCGCGCCGCCACCGGGGACAGGAACGGAACACCGACCGCCGGCGTGGCCCGCAGGTCGGGCTCGGCGCCGTCGAAGCCGTAGGTCGCGAACAGCATCGAGGCCCGCTCGGGGCGACAGGTGACCAGCACAGGCTTGGCGTCGCCGAGCGCGCGCAGCTCGCGGATCATCCCGGGTGTCACGTGGCCCGCCCCGAACGCGGCGATGACCACGCCATCTCCGTTCTCGGCCGCCCGCCGCAGTTGTGCGCCGTCCTCGCCAAGCGCCGCCGTCACGATCTCCACCCGGAACTCGAGCGTCTGCGGATCAAGCGTGGCCGGCCGGGCGGCGGGTATCGCGTGCAGCCACACGCGGCCTTCGACGACGCGCCCGATCGGACCCGCGACCGGCGATCCGAACGCGGCCGGGCCGGTGCTGTCGACCTTGCGCACGCTGCAGGCGGCATGGATCTCCCCGCCGAAGACGACCACGCTCCCGAGCCCCCCGGTGCGCGCCGAGCCGGCCACGGCGACCGCATCCAGCAGGTTGGCGGGGCCGTCGGCGCCGGGACGGCTGGCCGGCCGGTTGGCGCCCGTGAGGACGATCGGGGCCTCGCCGCCGTGCAGCAGGGCGCACAGCATGGCCAGCTCCTCGAGCGTGTCGGTGCCGGTGGTGATGACCACGCCCTCGCCGCCCGCGGCGGCGTCCCGGGCCCGGCGGCAAAGGCCTAGCGCCTGGTCGGGCCGCATCTGGGGACCGGGCACACCGAGCACGTTCTCAGCCTCGAGCTGCGGCACGTCGCCGAGGCCGGGGACCGCGTCGATCAGCTGGCCGGCATCGAGCGCCGGAACGGCTCGCTCGCCGCTCATGGCGATCGTGCCGCCGGCGGCGAGCAGCCGGACCGGTCTGCTCAGCTGGGCGTACGGGCTCTGCGTCACGACCCGGCAGGCTAATGTCTCGGAGGTCCTTCATGGCCAGCGCGACCGAACTTCTCTCCGATCCCGAGCTGCTCGAGACCGAGTGGGACCTCTCCCCGCTGGTCGACGACAAGGGGTCCGCCGGGGTTGAGGAGTTCCTGACCGAGACGGTCACCCGCGCCGGCGCCTTCGCGGATCGCTACGCCGGCCGGCTGGCCGAGCTCGACGCTGCGGGCCTGGCCGAGGCGATGCGGGAACTGGCCGCCATCACCGAGCTGGTCGGCCGCGCCGGCTCCTATGCCGCGCTGCGCTTCGCCACCGATACCGCCGACCACGAGCGGGGCGCGCTGCTCCAGCAGGTGCAGGAGCGCGCGACCGAGATCGAGACGAAGCTCCTGTTCTTCGACCTCGAGTGGGCGGCCCTGCCCGACGAGCGGGTGAACGAGCTGCTGTCCGACGACGCGCTCGATTTCTGCCGCCACCACCTGCGCAGTGCCCGACGCTATCGCCCGCACCTGCTGACCGAACCCGAGGAGAAGATCCTGGCCGAGAAGGCGATCGCCAGCTCGAGCGCCTGGAGCCGGCTGTTCGGCGAGCAGGTGGCGGCCATCCGGGTCCCGCTCCCGGGCGAGGACGAGCTCACGCTCGACGTCGCGCTCAGCCGCCTGCAGTCGCCCGACCGGGACGAGCGGCGCCGGGTCGCCGACGCCGTCTCGAGCGCGCTCGAGCCCGGCCTGCGAACCCGCGCCTTCATCTTCAACACGCTCCTGCATGACAAGGCCGTGGATGACCGGCTGCGCTCCTATCCGCACTGGCTGGCCAGCCGCAACCTGGACAACGAGGCCTCGGACGAGTCGGTCCTGGCCCTGATCGAGGCCGTCCGGGGACGGTTCGACATCCCCCAGCGCTGGTACGCACTGAAGGCCCGGCTGCTCGGCGTCGACCAGATCGCCGACTACGACCGCGCCGCGCCGATCCTGCCCGAGGACGTGACCTTCTCCTTCGGCCAGGCCCGCGACCTCGTCCTCGAGACCTACGCCGACTTCGCCGATGACGCCGGCCGGATCACGCGCCGCTTCTTCGACGAGCACTGGATCGACGCCCCGGTCCGTCCGCACAAGCGCGGGGGTGCGTTCTGCTCCTACACGGTCCCGAGCGTGCACCCCTACGTGATGCTCAATTTCACCGCCCGGCGTCGCGACATCCTGACCATGGCCCACGAGCTCGGACACGGTCTGCATGCGGCCTTGGCCCAGCCCCAGGGGGTCTTTCACCAGTCGACGCCGCTGACGCTGGCCGAGACGGCCTCCGTGTTCGGAGAATCGCTCGTGTTCGGCCGGCTGCTCGACGCGGCTACCGAGGACCGGGATCGGCTGAGCCTGCTGGCCGAGCGCCTCGACGGTGCGGTGGCCACCGTGTTCCGCCAGATGGCCATGAACCGCTTCGAGCATCTGGTCCACACCCGGCGCCGCACCGAGGGCGAGCTCTCGGTCGAGCGCTTCAACGAGTCGTGGGTCGAATCCCAGGCCGAGCTGTTCGGGGCCTCGGTGGAGATCACCCAGGGCTACCACAGCTGGTGGTCCTACATCCCCCACTTCATCAACACCCCGGGCTACGTGTACGCCTATGCCTACGGGCTGCTGCTGGCCACCAGCGTCTACAGCCGGTACGTGGAGGAGGGACCGTCGTTCGCCCCCCGCTACCTCGAGCTGCTGGCCGCGGGCGGCTCGCGCAGTCCCGAGGCGCTGATGCGGTCCTTCGTCGGGATCGACCTGACCGACCCGGGCTTCTGGGACTCCGGCCTGGATCTGATCGATGATCTGCTCAGCCAGGCCGAGGCGCTGGCTGCCGACACCTGAGCGCGCCCCGGGCCGCCCCGCAGCGTGCGGGCGCGCCGCTAGTGACGAGCCCGCCGGGTGCGGGTCCGTTCCTGCTGGCGCACGACCACGTTGGCGATCAGCTTCAGCACCTGGTCGATCCCGGTCGCCTTGGCCTCCCCCTTGGCGAACGCCGCCTCCCAGTCGGCGACGTGGCCCTTGACGGCCAGCTCGTTGAACTGGGCCCGCTGGACCTCGAGCCGCACCTTGGCGTCTGAGGCGATGTCCTTGGTCACCTTCGGCCCCGGCAGCTCGATCCGGTAGAGCTGCACGTCATGGCGGGCCCGGAGCTCCAGCCCGGCCACCAGCTTCAGGGGCTGGAGCGCGGGAACCTCGGCCAGGAACCGGTTGACCGCGGTCTCGATCAGGCTCTTGGTATCCCCGGGGCTGGTCAACGGGACGCTAGATCTTGTGGCGCTGCAGGAGCTTGCGGCCGATCACCATGCGCTGGATCTCGGAGGTGCCCTCGCCGATCAGGAGCAGCGGCGCGTCGCGGTAGATGCGCTCGATCTCGTACTCCTTGGAGTAGCCGTAGCCGCCATGGATCCGCAGGCACTCCTCAGCGCACAGCCGGCCGGTTTCGGACGCGAACAGCTTGGCCATCCCGGCCTCGATGTCCGAGCGCTCGCCGGCGTCCTTCATGCGCGCCGCCTGCCGGGTCAGCAGCCGCGCGGCCTCCAGCTGCGTGGCCATGTCGGCCAGTTTGAACTGGATCGCCTGGTGCTCGGCGATCGGCTTGCCGAACGTGCGGCGCTCCTGGGCGTACTTGAGGGCCAGCTCGAGCGCCCGCTGGGCCAGCCCGACGCCCCGTGCGGCGACGTTGACCCGTCCCAGCTCGAGGGCATCCATCATCTGCCCAAAGCCCTTGTTGAGGCCCGCCTCCTCACCGCCGAGGATGTTCTCCGCGGGACAGCGGTAGCCGTCGAACACCAGCTCGGTCGACTCGACGCCCTTGTAGCCCATCTTCTTGATCTGGGGCGGGACGTTGAAGCCCTGGTACTCGCCGGTGTTCTCGCTGACCCCGGGCTCCTTCTCGGCGATGAAGCAGGTCAGCCCCCGATGCTTGGGCTCGGCGCTCGGATCGGTCCTGACCAGCACGAACACCACCCCGGAGCGCAGGCCGTTGGTGACCCACATCTTGGTGCCGTTGATCTCGTAGTGGCCGTCGTCGAGCTTCTTGGCGCTCGTCTTGATGGCGGCGACGTCGGAGCCGAGCTCGGGCTCGGACAGGCTGAACGCCGCCCGGAGCTCGCCGGTGGCCATCCTGGGCAGGTACTTCTGCTTCTGCTCGTCGGTGCCGAACTTCATCAGCAGGTAGGAGCCGATGAAGTGGGTGTTGACGATGCCGGAGATCGAAATCCAGCCCCGGCTGAGCTCCTCCACGATCATCGCGTAGGTCGTCAGGTCAAGGCCCATGCCCCCGAACTCCTCGGGGATCGTCACCCCGAACAGCCCGAGCTCCTTCATCTGCTCGACGATCGGCTCCGGGAAGGCGTCCTCGTGGTCGTAGTGCTCGGCGTTGGGGATGATCTGCTCGTCCGCGAACTGGCGGACCATCTCGCAGATCGCCTTCTGCTCGTCGGTGCGGTTGTCGTGCGGGGTCGCTACGGCCATCGGGTATCGGCACTCCTGGGCGGCGGGTTCTCTCGGTTGCCAGCGAGAATACTTGTCAGCACTCTGTGCCGTTTTGCCCGCGAGCGGCGGCCTGGGTGGGACCCTGGGTCCCAAACATGCCCTATACGCAAGTTTGGGACCCCGACTCTCCCGCGGACGCGCTCGTGCGCATCGCCCAGCGCCAGCACGGCAACGTCACGGTGGCGCAACTGCATGAGTGCGGCTACGGACAGGCGGCGATCCATCGCCTGTGCGCCCAGAAGCGCCTCTTTCGGGTCCATCACGGCGTCTACGCCCTCGGGCGTCCTCCATCGCTGCCGCTCGAGCACGCGGCCGCCGCCGTGCTGGCCTGCGGGCCCGCCGCGGCCCTCAGCCACGAGTCGGCGTTCGTCCTGTGGGGCTTCGCCTCCCGCTGGCGCTTTCCGCTCCATGTCACCGCGGCCCACCGTCGCAAGCGACCGGGCATCATCACCCACCGGGCAGCCACCCTGACCCGCCCCGATACCCGCATCCAGCTGGGCATCCGGGCCACCAGCCCGGCCCGCACGCTGCTCGACCACGCCCCCGCGCTTCCCGATCGGCAGCTGCGCCGGGCCGCCGCCCACGCCCGCCGCGAGGGTCTCATGCACCCGGCGGCCCTGCTTGACCTCCTGGAACGCAATCCGTGGCATCCCGGAGCACAGGCGCTGAGAGCCACGATCACCGACCAGGCCCCGACGCGTTCGGAGTTCGAGGACGCTTTCCTCGTCTTCTGCGCGCATCACGGGCTTCCCACTCCGCTCGTCAACACCCGGGTGGCCGGGCACGAGGCCGACGCGTACTTCCCCGAGTCCGGTCTGATCGTGGAGCTCGACGGGTGGGACTTCCACCGCGATCGCGATGCGTTCGAGGGCGATCGCGAGCGCTCCGCCGACGCCCTGGCCGAGGCCGCCGCACCGACGCTCCACATCACCTGGGAGCGCATGACCAGACGCGCGGACCGCGAGGCTCAGCGACTCCAGCGGATCCTCTCCCGGCTGGGCGCCGAGCAGGCCAGGAAGGCGCGGGCTGCCTAGCCGCGCGTCTGCGCGGGTGGCGCGTTCTGGGCCGGGGCCTCGGACCTGACCCCCCGGCTCCAGGGCGACTCGGGCCGCTCCTGCCGTTCGCCGTCGAGGTCGATGTCCACCTTCTCGTTGAAGAAGCAGACCAGGTCCTTGATCCGGCCCACCTCGGGGAGCGGGTTCTCGTAGTACCAGACCAGATCCCGGCCACCCTCCACCCCGATCGAGTGATAGGCGGCGGTGCCCTTGTAGGGGCAGCGGGTCACCGTGTCCGAGGGCTCGAGCGCCACCGAGACGTCGGCGCGCGGGATGTACCAGCGGGGCGGCAGGTTGGATTCGAACAGGGCCAGCGCCCGGGTCGTGTCGGCCAGCACCCGTCCCTCCAGGGAGATCCGCACGTGCCGGTCGGTGGCCAGCACATCGATGCGGTGATACGGGTCGCGCGGATGGACGCCGATCGTCTCGCCCTCCTCGAGCCAGCGCCCCATGCGGTTGAAGTAGAACGCGATCAGACCCCGGAGCTCCGGGGGCGCGTCCGGCAGCGGATCGGGGTAGTACCACGCGCCGGCCTCGGCGGTCTCGCCGCCGGCCCGGATCGTGTAGTAGGAGGCCTCACCCTTCTTGCGGCAGTGCGTGTGACGGTCGCTGGCCTCCAGAAACTCGAAGCGCACGTCCTCGGGCGGGAAGTAGTAGATCGGCTGTGCGCCGGACTCGTGAAGCATGAAGGCGCGACGGCTGTCGGCGATCACCTCACCGCCGAGCTCGACGCGGATCCGCTTCGGCGTCGGTTCGAGGTAGACCGCCCAGCCGGGCTCCGGCGGCTCGAAGTTGAAGCGGCCGGCCGGCTTGCGCCCGAGCGGGCCGGTGCCGGTCATCCATCCCATGCCCTCAGGCTACCGACCGGCTCCGCTCGCCCCGGAGGCGGCCCGCGGCCTGGCAGACTCCCGCCCGTGAATTTCGCCCTCGATGTCGTCGATGCCGCGCCGCCCGGGCGCCGGGCCCTGGTCGAGCTCAGCCGAGACGGGCAGCGCCGGGAGTGGACCTTCGGGGAGATCTCAGACTGCGCTGCGCGCCTGGCCGGCACGCTGCGGGCCAGCGGCGTCGACCGGGGCGACGTGGTCATGACCCTGATCGGCAACCGGCCCGAATGGGTCCTGACGATGGTGGCCTGCTTCCGGATCGGCGCCGTCGCGCTGCCCTGCAACGAGCAGCTGCGGGCCAAGGATCTCCGCCAGCGGCTGGACGCCGCCCGGCCGGCGCTGATCGTCGCCGACGAGCGCAACGCGCCCGAGCTCACCGCGGCACGGCCCGATTGCCGCGTCCTGCTCATCCCGGATGAGTCGCTGTTCAGGGCCGAGCCCGCCCGGCCCGCCGCGCTCGCGCCGACCGACCCGGCGCTGATCACGTTCACCAGCGGCACCACCGGCGAGGCCCGGGGCATCCTCCACGGACAGCGCTACCTGCCCGGCCAGCGTCTGCAGGCCGAGCACTGGCTGGACGCCCGGGCCGAGCGCCTGGTGTGGTGCACAGCGGCCAGCGGCTGGTCGAAGTCGGCCCGCAACGTGTTCATCGCCCCGTGGCTGCGCGGCGCCTGTGCCCTGCTGCACGACGCGCGCTTCGATCCCGAGGAGCGCCTGGCGATCCTGGCCGCCGAGCAGGTCAACGTGCTGTGCATGGCCCCGACCGAATACCGGGTGATCGCCAAGCGGGCCGAGCTCCGTCCGGTCCCGTCGCTGGAGGGCCTGGTGGCCGCCGGGGAGGCACTGAACCCCGAGGTCCTGCGGGCCTTCCGGGAGGCCACCGGGCTGGCCATCCGGGACGGCTACGGGCAGACCGAGACCGGCCAGCTCACCGGAGTCCCGGCCGGGGCCGAGGTGCGGCCGGGGTCGATGGGCCGCCCGCTGCCCGGCGTGGCCCTGGACGTCCGCGACGGCGAGCTGCTGCTGACCGACCCGCGCACCGATCCGACCTTCTTCATCGGCTATCTGGACGGAACGCCCGCGCCGGAGGATCAGCCCTGGGCCACGGGCGACCGGGTGACCCGGGACGAGGACGGCTACCTGTACTTCGAGGGCCGGACCGATGATGTGATCATCTCGGCCGGCTACCGGATCGGCCCGTTCGAGGTCGAGTCGGCGCTCGTGTCCCACCCGGCCGTGGCCGAGGCGGCCGTGGTCTCGGCCCCCGACGAGGACCGCGGCGCGGTGGTGCGGGCGGTGGTCGTGCTGCGCGAGGGCCGTAGCGCCAGCCAGGCCCTGGCCGCCGAGCTCCAGGATCACGTCAAGCGGGAGACCGCGCCATACAAGTACCCGCGCATCGTCGAGTTCGCCTCCGCGCTGCCCAAGACGGCCAGCGGGAAGATCCAGCGGGCGCTGCTCAGAGCCCAGGGCGCGGACCGGGGCTAGCCGGTCATCGGGCCGGCTAGCGCGCGTCCCGCACTAGGCTGAAAGCCGGATGAGCGAGCACCGGCCCACGATCGGCATCACCGTGGCCCGGGTGGAGGCCGCCTGGGGCGTCTGGAATCAGACCGCCGCCGTCCTCCCCTACGCCTACATCACGGCCGTCCAGCGGGCCGGCGGGACGGCGATCCTGATCCCGCCCGACCCGGGGCTGGCCGCGGATCCCGACCTGATCCTGGAGCGGATCGATGCCCTGATCCTGTCCGGCGGCCATGACATCGACCCGGCGGGCTACGGCGCCGAGCCGCACCCGACGACCCAGGACATCGTCCCCGAGCGCGATCAGACCGAGATCGCCCTGGCCCGGCGGGCGGTCGAGCTCGACATGCCGGTGCTCGGCATCTGCCGGGGGATGCAGCTGCTCAACGTCGCCTTCGGCGGCACGCTGCACCAGCATCTGCCCGAGCTCTACGGACATGAGGAGCACCGCCGCATCCCGGGCAGCTTCGACGGATCAGACCACGACGTGAGCCTGGAGCCCGGCTCGCTGGCCGCGGAGGCGGCCGGCGAGCAGGTCCACGTCACCAAGTCCCACCACCATCAGGGCGTGGACGTGATCGGCGAGGGCCTCGCGGTCAGCGGCCGCTCCACGCTCGACGAACTGGTCGAGGCGATCGAGAGCCCCGACCGCCGGTTCGTGCTCGGGGTGCAGTGGCACCCCGAAGCCGACGAGGGCAGCTCGGTGATCGCCGCGCTGGTCGAGCGGGCTCGCGACTACCGCACGATCCGCGGCTCGGCGTAGCCCGCCTCGCGCACGGTCCGCGTGACCAGCTCCGCGTGCTCGGGCCCGCGGGTCTCGAGCACGAGCTGAACCGCGGTCTCGCGCACGTGCAGATCGAAGCCCTCGCGGATGTGCTCGACGTCGAGCAGGTTGGCGCCCTGACGGCCGACCAGCGACAGCAGCAGGGCCAGCGACCCCGGCCGGTCGGGCAGCCGGGCCAGCAGCACCAGCCGGCGCCCGGCCTGGCTCTCGTGCCGGCGGGCGATCTGGGCCAGCAGCCCGGCGTCGACGTTGCCCCCCGAGAGGACGATCGCCGTCGTGCCCGGACCGGCGGTCACCTCGCCCGAGAGCAGCGCGGCGACGCCAACCGCGCCCGCGCCCTCGACGACCAGCTTGGCCCGCTCGAGCAGCAGCACCATCGCCTCGGCGATCTCATCCTCACCGACGGTCACCATCCGATCGACCCAGCGGCGGATCAGGCGCAGCGTCAGCCGGCCGGGGCGCTTGACGGCAATCCCGTCGGCGATGGTCAGCGCGAAGTCGACCGTGACCGGCTCGCCGGCACTGATCGAGGCCGCGAACGGCGCGCAGTTGGCGGCCTGGACGCCGATCACCTGAACCTCGGGACGGGCCGACTTGACGGCGATCGCCACCCCGCTGATGAGGCCGCCGCCGCCGACGGGGACGATCACCCGGGCCAGGTCGGGCACCTGGTTCAGGAGCTCGAGGCCGAGGCCGCCCTGACCGGCGACCACGTCGGGGTCGTCAAACGGATGCACGAAAGCCAGCCCGCCGGAGGCGGCGCGCTCGCGGGCCGCGGTCAGGCTCTCGTCGACGGTGGTGCCGACCAGCCGCACCTGCGCGCCGAGCTCGATCGCCCCCTCGACCTTGGCCACCGGGGCCGACTCGGGCATGAACACCTCGCAGGGCACCCGGCGCGCCCGGGCGGCGTAGGCCACGGCCTGGGCGTGGTTGCCGGCGCTGCCCGCCACCACGCCCCGCGCGCAGGCGGCATCGTCGAGGGCGGCGATCTTGGCCAGCGCCCCGCGCAGCTTGAAGGAGCCGGTGCGCTGGAGGTTCTCGGCCTTGAGCGCGATCACCCCGCCGACGCGCTCGGCCAGCGTCTGAGAGCTGAGAATCGGCGTCTCGCGGACCACGCCCGCGCCCGCGGCGGCGGCGCGATGGATGTCCTCCGCGGTGACCTCGGGCTCGGCGACGGTGCCGGGCGCCCCGGGCGGGTGACCCTCAGCCGCCAACCGCGATCACCGCATCCATCTCGACCTGCGCGCCCTTGGGCAGCTCCGAAACGCCGACCGCGACCCGGGCCGGAGGGCTTGACTCGAAGAAGGACGAGTAGACCTCGTTGACCGAGGCGAAGGCCGACATGTCGGTCATGTAGACGGTCACCTTGACGGCGTCGCCGAGCGTCGCGCCAGCCGCATCGCAGACGGCGGCCAGGTTCTCCAGACAGCGTCCCGCCTGGTCGGCGGCCGTGGTCCCGGTGATCTCGCCGGTGCGCGGGTCAAGCGGAATCTGCCCCGAGCAGAACAGGAGCCCCCCGGCGCGGACGGCGTGGACGTAGGGCCCCACCGCCTCCGGTGCCTTGGGCGCGTTCACCGGCTCACGAATATCTGGCAATGCAGCTCCTCCTCACTAGGCCAAGAACAAGCGACAGCCTATTGCCAGCCCGCGCCCGAGGCGAGCCCGAGCCGGGCCGACGCGGGGCTCCCCCGCCGGGAACCGCGCGTACTAGCTTGGGGGAGATGCCCAATCGCCTGGCCGCCGAGACCTCCCCGTACCTGCTCCAGCACAAGGACAACCCGGTCGACTGGTACGCCTGGGGCGAGGAGCCCCTGGCCCGGGCGCGGGCCGAGCAGCGCCCGCTGCTGGTCTCGATCGGCTACTCGGCCTGCCACTGGTGCCACGTGATGGAGCGCGAGTCCTTCGAGGACCCGGAGATAGCCGCCCTGATGAACGAGCGATTCGTGTGCATCAAGGTCGACCGTGAGGAGCGCCCCGACGTCGACGCTGTCTGCATGGAGGCCTGCCAGGCCATGACCGGCCAGGGCGGCTGGCCGCTGAACGCGTTCCTCACCCCCGACCAGGCGCCGTTCTACGTCGGGACCTACTTCCCGCCCGCGCCGCGCCACGGGCTGCCCAGCTGGCGCACAGTGCTCGAGGCGGTGTCCGCCGCCTGGACCGAGCGCCGTGAGGAGGTGCTCAGCTCCGGGCAGCAGGTGCTGCAGGCGATCGGGGCCGGCACGCGCGTGCGGGCCACCGGCGACCAGGTCACCCAGGAGCAGCTGAGCGGGGCCGTGGAGGGCATCCGCGGCAGCTACGACCCCCGGGAGGGTGGCTTCGCCCGCGCCCCCAAGTTCCCGATGTCCTCGGTGATCGAGTTCCTGCTCACCCGCGGCGAGCAGGATATGTCGCTCGGGACGCTCCGGGCGATGGCCCAGGGCGGCATCTACGACCAGGTCGGTGGCGGCTTCTCGCGCTACTCGGTCGATCCCACCTGGACCGTCCCCCACTTCGAGAAGATGCTCTACGACAACGCGCTCCTGGCCCGGGCCTACCTGCACGGCTGGCAGGTGTGCGGCGAGCCACGGCTGCGCCGCGTGACCGAGGAGACGCTCGACTGGGCACTGCGCGAGATGCGCGGTCCCGAGGGCGGCTTCTGCAGCGCCCTGGACGCTGACTCCGAGGGCGTGGAGGGCAAGTTCTACGTGTGGACGCTCGGCGAGCTGCGCACCGTCCTCGGCGAGCTGGCCCCCCCGGCGATCGACTACTTCGGCGCCACCGAGGCGGGCAATTTCGAGGGCGCCAACGTGCTCGAGGCGCGCGGGCCCGAGCCCGACACGCGCGCCGAGATCCGCGCCCGGCTGTACGCCGCCCGGACCGAGCGCGTCCGCCCCGGGCTCGACGACAAGCGCCTGACGACCTGGAACGCGCTCATGATCAGCGCCCTGGCCGAGGCCGGCGCCGCACTCGAGCGGACCGACTACCTGGACGCGGCGGTGGCCTGCGCGGACTTCCTGCTCACCGCGCTGCGCGACGGCGATGGGCGGCTGCTGCGCACCTGGAAGGACGGTCACGGCCACATCGAGGCCTACCTCGACGATCATGCTCACCTCCTCCAGGCCCTGATCGTCCTCTACGAGGCCACCTTCGATGCCCGGTTCTACCGGGAGGCGACCGGGCTCGCCGACACGCTGATCGCACGCTTCTCAGACCCCGAGCACGGCGGCTTCTTCACCACCGCCGGGGATGCCGCGGGCTGGGCCCGGCGTAAGGACTTCGAGGACTCCCCGGTGCCGGCGGGCAACTCCGCAGCCGCCTACGGCCTGCTGCGGCTGGCCCGGCTGTCGGGGCGCGAGGACTACGAGCGGCACGCGCAGGCCGCGCTCGCCCTCCTGACCCCGATCGCCCCCCGCCATCCGCTGGCCTTCGGCCACGCGCTGCAGGCCCTTGACTTCGCGCTGGCCCGCGTGCGCGAGGTGGCGATCGTCGGCCCGCGGGCTGAGGAGCTGCTGCGGGCGGCCCGCGGCGGCTACCGGCCGCACATGGTCCTGGCCGCGGGCGCGGGACCGGTGCCGCTGCTTCAGGATCGTGGACCGGTCGACGGCCGCGCGGCCGCCTACGTGTGCGAGCACTTCAGCTGCCGGGCGCCGGTCACCGACCCGGAGGCGCTGGCCGCGCTGCTGTGATGGTGTTCGGGGGTGCACATGTGCACCCCCGCCCGGCGCGCATGCGCGCCGGGGATCAGGCCGCATGCGGCCTGATCTACAGAACCGGCAGGTAGCGCTCGAGCTCCCAGGGCGTGACCTGGACGCGGTAGTCGTCCCACTCCTGGCGCTTGATCTCGATGTAGCGGTTGAACATGTGCTCGCCGAGCGTGCGCAGCACGAGCTCGGATTCGGCGGTCAGCTCGATCGCCTCGCCCAGCGTCTCGGGCAGCTGCTCGATCCCCAGCCGCCGGCGCTCGTCCGGGGACAGGTGGTAGAGGTTCTTCTCCATCGGATCGGGCAGCTCGTAGCCGTGCTCGATCCCCTCCAGGCCGGCCTGGAGCAGGACGGCGAAGGTCAGATACGGGTTGCAGGCCGGATCGGGGCAGCGCAGCTCCATGCGCGTGGCCGGCTCCTTGCCGGGGTGATACAGCGGCACCCGGACCAGCGCCGAGCGGTTGCGCCGTGACCAGGCCACGTACACCGGCGCCTCGTAGCCGGGCACCAGTCGCTTGTACGAGTTCACCCACTGGGCAAAGATCGAGCAGATCTCGCGGGCGTGCCGCAGCTGCCCGGCGATGAAAGCCTTGCCGACGGGTGACAGGTAGTACGGATCCTCGGCATCGAAGAAGGCGTTGTGCCCGTCGCGGAACAGCGACTGATGCGTGTGCATGCCCGACCCGTTCTTGCCGAACAGCGGCTTGGGCATGAAGGTCGCGTGAAGCCCGTACTTCATCGCGTACTCCTTGACGGTGATCCGGTAGGTCATGCAGTCGTCGGCCATCTTCAGCGCGTCGGCGTAGCGCATGTCGATCTCATGCTGGCTGGGGCCGACCTCGTGGTGGGTGTACTCGGTGTGGATCCCGAGCTGCTCCAGCGCCAGCACGGTCTCGCGGCGCAGGTCCGAGCCGGCGTCCAGCGTGGTCAGGTCGAAGTAGCCCCCCTCGTCGAGCACCTCGGTGGACTTCGAGTCGCGGAAGTAGAAGTACTCGAGCTCGGGTCCGACGTTGAACTGGTCAAAGCCCATCCGCTGCGCCCGCTGCAGAGCGCGGCGCAGGACATGGCGCGGGTCGCCCTCATAGGGCGTGCGCTCGGGCGTCTGGATGTCACAGAACATGCGCGCCACGCCGGCCTCGCTCGGCCGCCAGGGCAGCACCCGGAAGGTGCTCGGGTCGGGCATGGCGATCATGTCCGATTCCTCGATCGCATTGAAGCCGGTGATCGAGGAGCCGTCGAAGCCCATCCCGCCCTCGAAGGCGTCGGGAAGCTCGGTGACGTTGATCGAGAACGCCTTGAGCTGACCGAGGATGTCGGTGAACCACAGGCGGATGAAGCGGATGTCGCGCTCGGCGACGAGCGAGATGACGTCCTCGGCGGTGAGCGGCGACTCGGACATGGCTGCGGAACGTTACTTGGCGCTCGTCACGGGCGCCCCGGGGGCCTCGTTACTGTTGGGTGGTGGCCCGGTCTGCCCTGCTCCTGATCGCCGTCTGCGCGTTGGCCGCGTGCGGCTCCTCGGCCGCCTCATCCTCGGTCACGGCCGCCTCCTCATCCTCGGCGACGGCGGTCGCGCGCTGCGGACCGCCGGGCGCTCGGACGCTGGCCGCCGGAGCCCAGGCCCGCGTGTACGAGACCGGCGGCGCCGTCTACGCATGCGCGCCCGGCTCCCGGCCGCCGGTGAGACTGGGCACGGCAAACCGTTGCCTGCGGGCCGGCCGGGTGGACCGGACCGCGGTCAGCGGGCGGCTGGTGGCGGCGGCGCTGACCCGCTGCGGGGTTGACGCCGGCCAGGCCGCCGTCGAGGTGCTGCGCCTGCCCGACGGGCGGGCGCTGTACGCCCACGGCGCGATCGGCAATCCGGGCCCAGAGGCCTTCTCGACGGTCACCGACCTGGTGCTGAGCGGCCGCGGCCGGGTGGCCTGGATCGCCCGCTCGAGCTCGATCCTGCGCCATCGCACCCAGACCGAGGTCCACGCCGGCGGCCCGGGAGGCACGCGGTTGCTGGACTCAGGCGCGCCCGTCGTGCCCGGATCGCTGCGGCTGAGCGGCGGTCGAGTGAGCTGGCAGCACGGATCGGCCCGGCGTTCGGGCCCGCTCGGCTAGTGCGCGCCCGGCTGATCGCCCAGCCAGCGCTGCGCCCAACTCTGCAGCTCCGATAGGGCGGGCTCGAGCTCGTGCCCCATCTCCGACAGGGCGTAGTGGACCCGGAGCGGCGGTCCCGGCACGACCGTGCGCTGCACCATCCCGCGGGCCTCGAGCTCCTTCATCCGCTCGGACAGGAGCCGATCGGACAGCTCGGGAATGGCGGCGGCGATCTCCGAGAAACGCAGTGGACCGTCCATCAGCACGCGGAGGATCGCACCCGTCCAGCGACGCCCGACCAGCTCGACGGCCTCGTGGTAGAGCGGGCAGCAGTTGGCCTGCGTCGGCGTCCTGGTCTGCTCGCGCGTGGCCATGACCGGACCTAGCTTAACGGCCCGAGCTCATCCCGAGCCAGCCGGGTGACCTCAGGCCGCCTCCAGCGCCCGGGAGGCCTCGGTAGAGCCGTCCACCGGCACCTCGCCGGCCACGTTGATCATGGCCGTGAAGCCCTCCAGCATGAGCGCCGCAATCGCCTCGAGGAGCTCCTCGTCATCCCAGCCGGCCTCGCGCGCCTCCTCATGGAGGTGCATCGGGGTGTGGCCACGCTCGACCAGCAGCGCCTGCAGGTAGCGCAGCAGCGCGGCCTCGCGCTCGTCGCGGGAGCTGAACTGGCGGGCCAGAGCCACCTCGTCCAGGGCCAGGCCGGCGCTGCGCGCGGCCCGCGAGTGCATGGCGATGCCCGGCGCCGACTGGTAGTACTCGGCCACGGCGAGCGCGATCCGCTCCAGCGTGGGCAGCGTCAGGCGCCCGTGCCGGAGCTCGGAGCGAAACCGGGCATAGGCGCGCAGGGCGGCGGGCGAGCCGGCCAGTACGCCCAGGAAATTCGGGAGCTGCCCACCGGAGGACAGGGCGCCCCGCAGCACGGTCGCCGAACCCTCGGGGGCGGTCAGGTCGTCGTGGATCTGGAATCTGCTCATCGGAGCCTTCATGCTTGACCCCCATGTGGTCTCGGGCGGCGGCAGCGGTGGGGCTGCCTTTAGTTTTCACATCTGCTTACGCACGATAAGTGTACCCGGATCATCCGCGATCTCATAATCGTTCGCAACGCGCCTATCCCCTTATACGGCGGGGGATAAAGCCCGGGTCACCCCGACCGGAGAAGCGCCTAACAGCGCCGGGTCGGGCTCGCAAAGGGAGGCGGGTATGACGCCCGGCCCCCGGGCCCATGATGCATTTCGGGCCAAACCGAGCCGCCCGTTCGGCCGGGGCGCAGACCGCATGGTCAGGGTGCAGCGCGCGAAGCGCCCGGAGGGAAGACGCGCGTCTAGTGGATGTGCTGCGCGAGCACGGCAGCGTGACTGCTGGCCGCGGCGATCAGCACCATCACCATCGCCAGCAGCATGGCCCACATGGCGATGCGGTCGGGCTGGAAGCCCGAGCGCTCATGGCGCGGCAGCTGCAGATGGCGCTCGGCGGTCGAGGCGCGGGTGCCGTTGCGCGTGGTGTAGCCCTCGGCGCCGTGGCCCCTGATGCTGACCGTCCGCCGGCCGGTTGCCGCCGGGGGCTCCTGCGCAGTCTCGCGCGCCCAGGCGTGCAGCGCCTCGCGGTAGGGACCCCCGAGCTCGGGGTCCAGGATCGCGGAAACCGGCTCAGACCCGGAGGCGCCCGATTGGGCGGGGGCCGTTGCCCGCTCGCCTTCCCGGGCGCGGGCGACAGCGCGGTCGGCGCGGGCCAGACCGTCGGCGCGGCGGGCCTCGGCGGCGGCGCGGCGGCCGGCGGTGCGCCGCCAGTAGCGATCGACCTCCACCCGGTAGCTCTCGCCCTCGGAATCCGGGCCGCGGAAGCGCTCGGACGCGAGCCGCTCGCTGCCGAAACGGGCGAACACCGATTCATCGGGGCCGAAGCCCCCGGCAAGGAAGCTCTGGCGCTCCTCACCCCTGGCAGTCGACCTCCGCTGGCGGTCCGTCTCACCCCGTGACACTGCTACGCCTGATCGCGGCATCTCATGTCCTCTTTCTCGGTGCTTGCGGGGTTAGCTGACGGGCTCGCATCGAAAGAGACGACGCTACGCGCGGACGCGATTGGCCCCAACAACTTGGGTCCCCCACTTCCCTCCCACACAGTGGTGGCGGCGGTGGGCGTATGGGAATTCAGCTGTACGGATCGGCGACTCTATCAGCGGCTCCGGATGACCGACGGCCGGTCCTCGGAGCGCTCCGAAACGCCTCTCCGGGGCCCGTTTTATCGCGCCCGGTCACGCAAATCCAGAGGCCCCGGGAGTGATCGGCCCCGGGCCGGGTGCAGATCCTGCAGTTTGCGTGAAATTCGTCCCGACGCCCGCCGGCGCGCCGGCTATTCCCTACCGGCGACCCGGGCCACGAAGGCGGTCACGTCCTGGGCGTCACGGCCCGCGACGATCCCGGCCGGCATGACCCCCTGGCCGAGGCACTGCTGATTGGCGTTGGCGCTTGACGCGTTGGGCAGGCAGCCGTTCTCGAGCGTGTGCAGGATCAGGGAAGCGGGCGGCTTGAGCGTGTCCAGGTTCGGTCCCACCTTGCCGACCGCGTTGGCGGCGGCCAGCGTGTGGCACATGGCGCAGTGCTGGCCGAACAGCTCGCGCCCGACCTTCTCGCCCTGGGTCAGCTTCATCCCGCCGACCTGGCCGCTGGCGCTGGAATGGTTGCCGACCAGCAGCACCAGCGGGAGCGCGATCCCGAAGCCGAGCAGCGCGACCGTGAAGCTCAGCCCGGCGACCCGGTTGGCGGCGCGAGACTGCCGGTGAAGGCTTGCCCGGGCCCCGCCGAGGCCACCGCGAGCGGCGACATAGAAGAGGCCGAAGGCGAGCACGACCCAGAAGGCGATGAAGAGAGCAACGGCAAGCAATGCGAGCGGCACCTTACCGTGCCCGCCCGGTGGATGATCCGTGGGCCGGAGGCCGATCGGCGATGATCGCCGGGGCCGCCGGCCTAGCGGCGGCGCCCGGAGGCGAAGCTCATGACCGGCGGAGCCACGGCCCGGAAGTCCTCGGCCTGCTGCGCGCCGCCGCCGGCAGCGGCGGTGTCGGCGCGGCCGGCAGCTGCCGCGGCTCGGCCGGCGGCCCCGGCAGCTGCGGCCGCCGCCGCCTGCTGTTCGGCCCGGCCCCGGCGGACCTGCTCGTCCAGCATCGAGAAATCCTTGACCTCGGCCAGGATCTGATCCGGGGCGTCGATCGGGGCCACCCGTTCGACGAGCACGTTGATGGCCCCACCGGCGGCGGCAAAGCGCTCGAGCCGGCCCTCGATCAGGATCAGGGGCTCGGTGCGCACGATCAGGCGGTGACGCTCGTAGATCCGGGGCGGGACGATCAGGTTGATCGTCCCGTGTTCATCCTCGAGCAGGATGAACACCACGCCGCCGGCCGTGCCCGGCCGCTGCCGGGCCACGACCAGGCCGCCCACGCGGACACGGGCGTCATGCTCGAGCGCGCTCAGGTCACGACTGGTCGCCGCACCGGGCAGGCGGTTGCGCAGGAGCGCCAGGGGATGGGTGGCCGTGGTCAGGCCGGTCGAGCTGTAGTCGGCCAGCATCGACTCCCATTCGCTCAGTTCGCGCAGCTGCGGAGGCGCGGGCAGATCAAGCGGCAGGGCGAGCTGGGTGCCGCCGGGAACCCGCCGGCCCGGGGACATCACCCCGAGCTGCCAGAGCGCGACCCGCCGCGCCGAGCCGTTCATCCGGGCGCCGGCCGCGGCCAGAACATCACAGGCCCCCGACCAGGCCAGCAGCTCGAGCGCCGAGGCACTCGAGCCTGCCCGCGAGGCCAGATCGGAGAGGCTGCGGAAGCGCCCCCCGCGCTGCCGGGCGTCGACCAGCGCCTGCATCTCCTCCCGGCGGGCTCCGCGAACGTAGGCCAGCCCGATCCGCACCCGGCCCGGGGCGGCCCGCGCATGCCCGGCCCCGGCCCCGGTCGGCTCCACGTCGCACTCGACGCCACTGTGGTTCACGTCCGGGGGCAGCACCTCGATCCCCCGCCGCTGGGCCTCGTGCACGAGCGCGTCCGGGGGATAGAAGCCCATCGGCTGCTCGTTGAGCAGGGAGCACAGCAGCTCCGAGGTGTAGTGCACCCGCAGCCAGGTGGACTGATAGGCCAGCAGCCCGAACGCTGCCCCGTGGGCCTTGGGGAAACCAAACCCGGAGAAGCCCTTGACCATCGCGAACACGCGCTCGGCGGTCTCGGCGTCGACCCCGTGCTTGGCCTGGGCGCCCCGCACGAAGCGCTCGTGATAGGCCTGGATCGCCGCCTCCGAGCGCTTGCGGCTCATTGCCCGGCGCAGCCCCTCGGCCTCACCGATGCTGAAGCCGGCAAAGGCGATGGCGACCTCCAGCACCTGGTCCTGGAAGATGATCGTGCCCAGCGTCTCCCCGAGCACCGGCTCCAGGGACGGGTGCTCGTACGGGACCTGGTAGCTCGGATCGACCCGCATCCGCTGGCGGCGCTCGATGTACGGGTTGACCGCGCCGCCCTGAATCGGGCCCGGACGCACGATCGCCACCTGGATCGTGATGTCCTGCAGCGTCTCGGGCCGCGTGCGGCGCAACGAGGCCATCTGGGCCCGGCTCTCGATCTGGAACACCCCGGTGGTGTCCGCGTTCTGGATGCACTCGTAGGTGGCCGGATCGTCATACGGGATCCGGGAGAGATCGAGATGTTCGCCCCGGGTGCGCGCGACCAGATCGACGGTCCGCTCCACCGCCGAGAGCATCCCGAGCCCGAGCAGGTCGATCTTCAGAAAGCCGGCGTCGGCGCAGGAGTCCTTGTCCCACTGCGAGATCTGGCGCCCCTCCATCGCCGCAGGCACGATCGGGCAGCAGTCGATCAGGGGCCGGGTGGCGATGATCATCCCGCCCGAATGCTGGGATAGATGGCGGGGCAGGCCGTGGGCCTCGGCGGCCAGGCGAGCCAGCCACGCCCAGCGTCCACTGAGGCCACGGCGGCCCGTGGTCTCGATATCCCGCCCCACCTCGCGCGCGTCCCAGCCCTCGCTGCCGCGGGCCAGGCGCTCGATCTCCCCCGGGGGCAGGCCGAGCACCTTGCCGATCTCGCGGATCGCCCCCCGGGCGCGGTAGGTGGGAAAGGCGGCCACCAGCGCCGAGCGCTCCCGGCCGTAGCGCTCGTGCACCCGCGGGATGAGCTGCTCACGGATGTCGCGCGGGAAGTCGAGATCGATGTCGGGCAGCGAGGTCAGCTCATCATTGAGAAAGCGCCCGATCAACAGCTCGTTGGCGATCGGGTCCACGTGCGAGAGCCCGGTCAGGTAACAGACGATCGAGGAGACGCTCGAGCCCCGCCCCCGCCCCGGCGGCAGCAGCGCCCTCGCGCTGTCGGGCCCGCGCACCTCGACGGCCACCTCGCGGGCGAGCTCGAGCATGTCGTGATGGAGCAGGAAGAACCCGGCCAGGCCGAGCGAGCCGATGATCCGCAGCTCCTCCTCCAGGCGAGCCTGAGCGCCGGCCAGGGCGCCGGCGCCGCCGGTCACGTAGCGGTCCTGAAGGCGGACGGCGCACAGCTCGCTCAGCTTGCGCATCGCCTGCTCATCCTCGGCCCCGGGATAGCGGTAGCCCAGGTCGCTGCGCAGATCGAAGTTCAGGCTCTCGGCCAGGCGGGTGCTCTCGGCGACCGCATCCGGGTACTCGGCAAAGCGGGCCGCCATGGTCTCCGGCGAGGCCAGCACATGGCTGAAGTTCCCCCGCCGCTGCGGCTCTGAGCCGTCCAGCGTGGAGTGCAGCCGGATCGCCACGAAGGCGTCCTGGAGGGGCGCCCGGGTGCGGACGTGCGTGTGCACGTCGCCGGTGGCCACGCAGGCCAGCTCCAGGCGCCGGGCCAGGGCCTGCAGCCGCCGGTTGCGGGCCCGGTCATCGCGCAGCAGGGGGCGCTGAAGCTCGACCCGGAGCCGCTCGGCTCCGAAGGCCTCGCGCAGGCGGCGCAGCGTGGCCTCGTCCTGGACCCCGTGCAGCGCGCAGCCGCTCAGGCAGACCAGGCCCTCGGAGTGCTCGAGGACGGTTTCGAGCGGCGCGCTCGGCGCTCGAGCCTGCCCCCGGCCCGCGCTCCCCTCCCGCGTGTGGGCGTGCGCGCGAGTCAGGATCCGGCAGAGGTTCGACCAGCCGCGGGGGTCGGCTACGAGCAGCGTGAGGTGGCGTCCGTCGTCCAGATCGAGCTCGGTCCCGTGGATCGCCCGGAGACCCAGGGCCCGGGCGGAGACCGCGAACTCCATCGAACCCGAGACGGTGTTGTGGTCGGTCAGGGCCAGGGTCCGGTGACCGAGCTCCAGCGCCTTGGCGACCAGCTCGTCGGGCAGCGAGACACCGTCCAGGAACGAGAACGCAGAGTGGCAGTGGAGCTCGGCATACATCGAACATATGTTCGCACGTGCCCAGGACGGCGCAAAGGGGGTCTTCTGGCCTTGACATCGCTTATTAGCCGCTGCTAATGTTTCGGTCGTTAGCAGTCACTAATCACTTGGAGGACAGGATGGCCGCTTCTCCCCGGCGGGGCTGGACCCTCGCCATCGTTTCCATCGGGCTGTTCATGGTGGTGCTCGACAACCTCGTCGTGAGTGTCGCCCTGCCCAGCATCCACCGGGACCTGGGCGCCTCGATCCAGGCCCTCGAGTGGACGGTCAACGCCTACACGCTGGCCTATGCCGTGTTCCTGCTCACCGGGGCCGCACTCGGCGATCGCTGGGGACGCAGGCGCATGTTCACGATCGGGATCGCGCTGTTCACGGCCTCCTCGGCCGCCGCCGCGCTGGCGCCCTCGACGGATCTGCTGATCGCCGCTCGGGCACTGCAGGGGCTGGGCGCCGCGATCGCCACGCCGCTCACGCTGACCCTGCTGGCCGACGCCTTCCCGCCCGCCCAGCGCGGCCTGGCGATCGGCGTCTGGTCGGGCATCAGCGGGATCGCCGTGGCCCTCGGGCCGCTCGTCGGCGGCGCGGTGGTCGAGGCCGCCTCGTGGCACTGGATCTTCTGGATCAACGTCCCGATCGGCGTGCTGCTCGTGCCGCTCGCCAGCGCGCGGCTCGGTGAGAGCTACGGGACCAACTCGCGCCTGGACCTCCGCGGCCTGAGCGTGGGCTCCGCCGGCCTGTTCGGGATCGTGTTCGGGCTGGTCCGCTCGCAGTCGCTGGGCTGGACTGCGCCTGCGGTGCTGCTCTCCCTGGCCGCCGGCGCGCTGCTGGTCCTCGCCTTCATCGTCGTCGAGCGCCGCAGCGAGCAGCCGATGCTGCCGATGGGCTTCTTCACCCACCGCGCCTTCGCGGTCACCAACGTCGTCTCGCTGGCCATGTACTTCGGGATGTTCGGCTCGATCTTCTTCCTGAGCCAGTTCCTGCAGAACGTGCTCGGCAATACGCCCCTGCAGGCCGGCGTCAAGCTCCTGGTCTGGACCGGCGCGACGATGGTCACCGCCCCGCTGGCCGGCTACTTCTCCGAGCGCTACGGCAGCCGGCCGTTCCTGGTCGCCGGCCTGGCGCTGCAGGCGATCGCCCTGGGCTGGATGGCCAACATCACGAGCGTCAGCGAGAGCTACGCGAGCCTGATCGTGCCGTTCGTGCTCGGTGGGGCCGGGATGGCCCTGGTGTTCGCTCCGTCGGCCACGGCGGTCCTGTCCTCAGTGCGCACCGACCAGGCCGGCCAGGCCTCCGGCGCCACCAACGCGATTCGCGAGCTGGGCGGGGTGCTGGGCGTGTCGGTCCTGGCCACCGTGTTCACCGGCCATGGCGGCTACAGCTCACCGGAGGCGTTCGTCAACGGGCTGACGCCGGCCCTGTGGGTGGGGGCGGCGGTGCTCGCCGCCGGTGCCCTGGTGGCGCTCGTGCTGCCGTTCGACAGCCGCGCCGCAGCCGAGGCCCAGGCGACCGCACAGGCGCAGGCGAGCCGCACCGATCCCGGGCTCGCCGCCGGCGCGCGCACGGGCGAGGACGTCGGCCCGGTGGCTCCGGTCGCCGCGTGAGCCGTCGTCGCGAGGACTAGCATCAAACTGCCCACGGCGATGGCCTCCGACTCCACCCTCAACCCTGCGGCGCCGGCGCGCCGGCGTGTTCCCGCCGCCGAGCGGCGGGACGCGCTGGTCGCCGCCGCCGTGCACGAATTCGCGCACGGCGGCTTCCACGGCACCCCGGTGGACAAGATCGCCCGCCGTGTCGGTGTCGCCCAGCCGTATGTGTTCAGCCTGTTCGGGAGCAAGCGCGAGCTGTTCCTGGCCGCGGTCGAGCGAGGGTTTGAGATCGTCGAGCAGCGGCTGCGCGTGGCCGCCGAGGAGTTCGATCCGGCCCAGGCGCCGCCCGAGGTCGACGTGCTCAAGGCGATGGGTAACGCCTACGTCGAACTGCTCCAGTCTGACCGTGACTATCTGATGCTCCAGCTGAACTCCTATGCCGCCTGCGACGACGACGTGATCCGGGATCGGGTCCGGACCTGCTACGCGCGGCTGGTGGCTCACGTGCAGGAGATGACCGGCGCCGATCAGGAGCGGCTCGATGACTTCTTCCGCTACGGCATGTGGCTGAACGTGGCCGCCGCGATGGGGGTGGAGGACCTGTCGGTCGGCTGCGAATGGGTCCAGGCCGAGCTCCAGACCGAGGCCTGAGCGACCGGCGTCAGCCGGGGCGGCGCTCCGGGTGACGCGGCAGGCCGTCGTCGGGGATCTTCTCCCAGGCAGCCGCGTAGGCAACGTACTGACGGAAGCTCGGCCGGATGCCCGGGTCGGCGTCGAGGACGCCGAAGCGAACCCCCACCTGCTCGAAGTCCCGCCCGGGGGCGCTGAACAGGGCCGAGCCGCAGTCGCCGCAGAAGTACTTGTCCATCCCGGTCTCCGGATGCCAGGACCGGAGCCGGTCCTCCCCCTGGAGGAGCCGGAAGCTGCCGGGCGCGGTCCGGGCGTTGGGCGCCGCGGCCGTGCCGGTGCGCCGCTGGCAGCGGGTGCAGTGGCAGTAGCTCGCGCCTTCGAACGGGGCGGTGACCTCGAAGCGGACCGCGCCGCAGTTGCAGCCGCCGGTGATCGGGAAGCTCACACCGCTGCTCATGCCGCGACCCGCTGGGTGAGATCCCGCTGCGGCTCGATCGCCCAGCGCCGGGCGACTTCAGTCAGACGGTCATCGAGCGCCCAGCGGTCGGGCTGCTCGGCGCCGGTATGGACGGGGCTCGCACCCTTCAGGGCCATGCAACCGGTGTTGTCGCCGAGGGCGCGGATCTCGGCCACGTCCTCCGCGCGCAGCCGGATCTCGACCGGCAGCGCGGCCAGCTCGGCCCGCTTGTCCTCGATCGCCCGGGCTTGCGGTCCAACCTCCTGGATCAGCGTCGGAGCCACGCAGCGGACCGGAGCCTGGGCCAGATTCCACTGGCAGGCGAGCTGGATCATGGTCAATCCGGAACGGGCGGCGATCGGGCGCATCGCCTCGAGCCGTTCCCGGCCGGCCTCGATCCAGCCGGCGGGCCGGAAGCCGCGGTGATCACGCGGGGCCAGTTCCTGGCCCGGGTGCAGGTCATCGAAGAACAGACCGCCGTAGTCGACGACGCGGGTGATCAGCTTGACGTCGTGGCGCGCGGCGGCGGCCAGCACGAGCTCCCCCGGCCACGGCTCGAGCGGGTTGAGGATGATCATCGCCCAGTCGATCTCCGAGCCGAACCGCTCGAGGCAGTCGATGACGTCGAGCGTGAAGCCGTTGGCCGGTCCCGGGGCGACGCCGATCAGCCGCGTCAGCCCCGCGTCACGCAGCGCGCTCATCCCTGCCCAGACGGCCTCGCTGGTGTACCCGAGGCGATCGGGGTTGTGCAGGAGGAGGAGATCGAAGCGCTCCACGCCGCAGCGCTCGAGGCTCCGCTCGGTGGCCATGCGAAGGTAGCCGGCGTAATCGCCCGGCCCGCGCAGGGCGGGATCGGTGAACCGCGGGAAGCCCTTGGCGCCGTTGCGCTCTCCGGTGTAGAAGTCATGACCGACGGCCCCGACCACGCAGATGCGCTCGCGCGGCAGCCCCTCAAGGGCCCGGCCGAGCATGGCATCGGCCTCACCGGTCCCGTACACATCGGCGGTGATCACCGTGCGGATCGTGTCGTCGGGCCGGATCAGGGCCAGGAAGCGCTCGTCATCCAGCGGCACGCCGAAGTGCATGAAGCGCCCGCCGCTCCAGGTGCCGACGGCGGCCGGACCCGGCTCGGGGGGGGTGATCAGATCGGGCATCGAGGTCCGAGTCTAAAACCTCCCGCTGCGCGCGGGAGGGCGCGGGCCGGGGCGCCCGCTGTCGTCATCGCTGGCGCCACCAGCGGTCGCTGAACAGATCGGCGAACACCACCTCGTTGCGCCCGCAGGTGGTGACGATCTCCCAGTAGTACCGGCGCAGCGGACGCTCGGTCCACCAGCGATCCTCGATCAGCCAGGACTCACGGACGGCATCGACCTCCCGGCCGTCGACGACCAGCGGCCGGCCGTCGGCATCGGCCTGAACGACCACCCGCCGGGGAACGGCCAGCCGCCGGGGACCGCTCATCCCTCAGACGGACGCGGAAATCGAGCGGGGCCGGACGCGCTCATCACTCGAACGGGGCCAGGACCGCCCGCCGCTCGGGAAAGCGGGAGTCCGGATCGACGGTCAGCACCCGCAGCGCGGCGTCGGGCCCGGCCGCCACCCGCGCCTGGCGGATCGCCTCCCGCAGCCGCGCCGCCCGCGCCTCCGCGGGCGCCTCGAGCAGGCCCCGCTGGTCGATGGCCAGGGTCCCGAAGCGCTCGACCGCCAGCCTCAGCGTCTCCGCCGGGGCGGGCAGCAGGGCCAGTCGAGGAGTGAGGGCCAGGCGCATGCGGACGGGATCGGACAGGGCCTCGCGGAACACGACCTGCTCGCGCCAGGTGCCCCCCTGCTCGACCAGGACCGCGGAGATGACCACCGCCCGCAGCGTCCGCCCCCGCCGTTCGCGCCGGGCCAGCAGCCGATCGATGAGCAGCCCCAGGCCGCGCTCGAGCTGAACCCCCGATCCCGCCTCGGGCAGCTCGAGCGCCTCGCGCAGAAACTCGCCCGCCGGGCGCGGGCGGAGCGCGCTGTCCCCGCCGCTGGCCAGCTCGTGAGCGAGCAGCCCGAGGGCGCCGAAGCGGTCAGCCAGCGCGGCCGCGGGCACCGCGGCCAGCTCTCCCAGCGTTCCCACGCCCAGACGCTCGAGCGCCTGAGGAAGCTCCGCCAGCGCGGGGCGAGCGCGGAGCAGGGCCACCGGCAGCGGGGCCAGGTACGCACGAGCCAGCGCGCGGTCGTCTCCCGGCCCCCCGCCGGACCCCGGAAGCCGGCTCACGCTCCCGAGCCGGCCTCCGTCCAGGGCCACCCCACGTCCCCCGACGATCTCCGGCCGGCGTGACCGGGCCCGGGTGGCCGCCGCAACCGCAGCAAAGCGCGAGGGCGCGACCCCGAAGCGAGCCGGCACGCGCAGAGCCCGCCGGGCCGCCGCCAGGACCCCTTCGATTCCGCCGTACAGCCGCAGCAGCCCCCGCGCGTCGAAGCAGGCCAGCCCCGGGCGCTCGGGTTCGACCCCCGCGCCCATCGACTCCAGCCTGACCAGCAGTCGCTCCCATCGATCGGCCACCCCGGCCGGATCGGGAGGCACGAGGGTCAGCTCGGGGCAGCGGGCCAGAGCCTCTCCCAGACGAAGCCCGGGATGGACGCCGAGGGCCTCAGCCGGTGGCGAGACCTCCCCCACCTTCTGGACACCACCCGGTTCGGGGGCCAGCGCGGACGGGGCCTGGAGCAGCTCACCGCGGTCGCCGACCGCGGTGGCCAGGGCAAAGCGGGGAAGCAGGACGCAGGCGATCATGTCGAACGTATGTTCGCACGTCGTGCGGCGGATGGCGACACTTCCCGGAGGGACGGGGATCAGGCAGTTTCGTCCGGCCGGTTCGGCACGATGGCTCGCCCCGTGCCCTCCCTTCGCACCCCCACCAACCGCACCGGACTGCGTGACTGGCAGCGTCGCGCGATGGCCGCGATGGCCGACTGGCGCGAGGGCCCGTTCCTGATCTCGGCCGCTCCCGGAGCCGGCAAGACACGGCCGGCGCTCGAGTTCGCCCGCGAGCAGCTGCGTGCCGGGACGGCCAGCAGCGTGATCGTCGCCTGCCCCACCGCACCGCTGACCCGGCAGTGGGCGCAGGCGGCCGATGGGCTGGGGCTCGACCTCGCCCCCGACTCCGACTCCCCCCGTCCGCCCAGTGGCTTCCACGGGGTCTCGGTCACCTACGCCCGGGTGGCCAAGGCGCCCGTCCGCTGGGGACGGTTGCTGCCCCGGCGCAGCCTGATCATCGCCGACGAGGCGCATCACCTGGGAGAGGAGCTGAGCTGGGGCGTCGGCTTCAGCAAGGCCTTCGGCGGGGGGGTGCGTTGGCTGCTGCTGTCCGGCACGCCGTTTCGCTCTGACGCGACCCCGATACCCGGTGTCTCCTATGACAGCGAGGGGCTGGCCGAGCCCGATGTCTCCTATCACTACGCCGAGGCGGTGGCCGACCGGATCTGCCGTCCGGTGTGCTTCGTGGCCTACGACGGCACCCTGTCCTGGCGCAGCGGCGAGGACGTCGTCGAGTCGAGCTTCGAGATGGTGCTGAGCACGCGGGAGGCCAGCCGCCGCTACCGCACGGCGATCTCCACCGAGCTTCCCGACGGCCTGGCCCGCATCCTGCGCGAGGCCGACACCAAGCTGACGACGATCCGCCAGGAGGGGCACAAGGACGCCGGCGGGCTGGTCATCGCCGCCGATTCGGATCACGCCCGCCGGATCGCCAAGCTCCTGCGCGAGGCGACCGGCCGCTCACCGCTGGTCGTTCTGCACGCCGAGCCGCGCGCGGCCGCCAAGCTGGCCGCCTTCACCCATTCGACCGACCCCTGGATCGTGGCCGTCAACATGGTCTCCGAGGGGGTCGACATCCCCCGGCTGCGGGTTGGGGTCTACGCGACGGCGGCCAAGACGCCGCTGATCTTCCGCCAGATAGTGGGCCGTTTCGTCCGCACCCTCCCCGGCCGCCCGGCGGAGCCGAGCTGGCTGTACCTGCCCGCTGACCCGGTCCTGCGCGACCACGCGAGCACGATCGAACAGGAGGTCCGGCGCGCCCTGCGCGCCCCGGGTGACCCGAATGAGGATCAGGAGGCCGAGCGCGCCGCCCGCCGGGAGACCGAGCGCATCCCCGCGCCCGAGTTCGTCGCCCTGAGCGCCGATGTGACGCCCCAGATGAGCCTGTTCGGGGCTCCGAGCCCGCCCCCCGTGCCCGCGGCGGCCGCCCGGTGGGCGCAGGCCGCCCCCGACACGAGCCTCCCTGCCCCCGATACGAGCCCCACCGCCGCGGCGACCGGCGCCTCCGGTGCCGGCCAGGGGCCGCGGGAGATCCCGGCCTTCGAGCGCCGGGCGAGACTGCGCGACGAACGCCACCGGCTGGTATCGGAGGTGCGCCGGCGCGACGGCACCAGCCACCGAGAGATCAACGCGTGGCTGAACCGCAAGCTCGGCATCGCCAGCGTCGAGGAGGCGACGCTGGCCGACCTCGAGCGTTCGGTCGAGCTCTTGGTCGGCAAGCTGAGTGCACGGCGCTGAGCCGGGATCGCCGGCCGCCGGTCCGGCTCCCGGCCGGCCGGCAGCACACGGGACGCTCCGTTCCTGTCAGATTAAGAGCATGACACCTGATCTGACAGGCCTTGCCGTCGGCTCGCTCCGGACTCTCCGTGCCTTCGGCCAGCGCATCCCCCAAGCCGGAGGGCTGCTGGCGGGCCCGCTCTCCAGCACCGTCCAGGGCCGGACCGTGATGATCACCGGCGCCTCGTCGGGCATCGGCGAAGCCGCCGCTCGCAAGGTCGGACGGGCGGGCGGCATCGTTCTGCTGGTGGCCCGCAGCGCCGACAAGCTCGAGGCGCTGGCCGAAGAGGTGCGCGAGCTCGGCGGCGACGCCTTCGCCCACCCGTGCGACCTGACCGATCCCGACGATGTCGACCGGATGGCCAGCGAGGTGCTGGCCGAGTACGGGCATGTGGACGTGCTGGTCAACAACGCCGGCAAGTCGATCCGACGCTCGATCAACCGCTCCTACGATCGCTTCCACGACTATCAGCGCACGATGCAGCTGAACTACTTCGCGCCGGTGAAGCTGATCCTGGATCTGCTGCCCACGATGCGCAGGCAGGGCGCCGGGCACATCGTCAACGTGTCCACGATCGGGCTCCAGGTCAACACGCCGCGGTTTGCCGCCTATCTCGCCTCCAAGGCGGCGCTGGACGCCTTCTCGCGCTCGATCGGACCGGAGGTGATCGGCGACGGAGTGCACATCACCACCGTGTACATGCCGCTGGTGCGCACCCCGATGATCGCCCCGACCAAGATCTACGATCGACTGCCCACGCTCAGCCCGGACCAGGCCGCCGAGATGATCGTCGAGGCCCTGCGCAAGCGGCCCAAGAAGGTGGCCACGGCGCTCGGCAACCTGGGCCAGCTCACCTACGCCATCGCTCCCGGCGCCCAGGACCTGATCGTCAACCGCGCCTACCAGCTGTTCCCCGAGGGCGGCGAGAACCAGGACCACCTGGACCGGCGCACCCAGGCCGAGCAGCGCGCCTTCGCCCAGGCCACCCGCGGCGTGCACTGGTAGC